>NZ_JBHVYO010000005.1:0-287400 GCF_042880655.1 Streptomyces sp. NPDC058295 | reverse complement strand
GTGCAGGGGGATGACTCGGCGCGGTGGGGGGCCGGCTAACCCCCCGGGCTTCCCCCCACCGACCAGGGGCGCGGGGAACTGCGCGCGCAGCCACAACGCACCCGCACGCGGCGAGAACCTCCACCCCCTCAGGCGCCCCCGCTCACAACAGCCCTCACTCCACCGTCACCGACTTCGCCAGGTTCCGAGGCTGATCCACCTCGTTGCCCCGCGCCGTCGCCAGCTCACACGCGAACACCTGCAACGGAACCGTCGCGACCAACGGCGACAACAGCACCGGCGTGACCGGGATCCGCACGAGATGGTCGGCGTACGGCACCACCGTCTCGTCCCCCTCCTCCGCGATCACGATCGTCCGCGCCCCGCGGGCCCGGATCTCCTGGATGTTGGACACGATCTTGTCGTGCAGGACGGACCGCCCCCGAGGCGACGGCACCACCACGACGACCGGCAGATCCTCCTCGATGAGCGCGATCGGCCCGTGCTTCAGCTCACCCGCGGCGAACCCCTCCGCGTGCATGTAGGCGAGCTCCTTCAGCTTCAGCGCGCCCTCCAGCGCGACGGGATACCCGACGTGCCGCCCGAGGAACAGCACGGTGTCCTTGTCGGCGAGGGACCGCGCCAGCTCCCGCACCGGCCCCATGGTCTCCAGCACCCGCTCGACCGCACCGGAGATCTGCGCGAGGTCCCGGACGACCGCCCGGATCTCGTCGCCCCACTTGGTGCCGCGCACCTGGCCCAGATACAGCGCGACGAGATAGCAGGCCACCAGCTGCGTCAGGAAAGCCTTGGTCGAGGCGACGGCCACCTCAGGCCCGGCATGCGTGTACAGCACCGCGTCCGACTCCCGGGGGATCGTCGACCCGTTGGTGTTGCAGATCGCCAGCACCTTGGACCCCTGCTCCCGCGCGTGCCGCAGCGCCATGAGCGTGTCCATCGTCTCCCCGGACTGGGAGATGGCGATGACCAGGGACCGCGAGTCGAGGATCGGGTCCCGGTAGCGGAACTCGCTGGCCAGCTCCACCTCGCACGGGATCCGCGTCCAGTGCTCGATGGCGTACTTGGCGATGAGGCCCGCGTGGAAGGCCGTACCGCACGCGACGATGACGACCTTGTCGACCTCCCGCAGCTCGGAGGCCGGGATCCGCACCTCGTCGAGCGACAGCGCGCCGGAGGCGTCGATGCGGCCGAGCAGGGTGTCGGCGACGGCCTTGGGCTGCTCGGCGATCTCCTTGAGCATGAAGTAGTCGTAACCGCCCTTCTCCGCGGCCGACGCGTCCCAGTCGACGTGGTACGACCGCACGTCCGCCGGGCGCCCGTCGAAGCCGGTCACCGTCACACCGTCCCGCCGCAGCTCGACGACCTGGTCCTGACCCAGCTCGATCGCCGACCGGGTGTGCGCGATGAACGCGGCGACGTCCGAGGCGAGGAAGGCCTCGCCCTCCCCGACGCCCACCACGAGCGGCGAGTTCCGCCGCGCGCCGACCACCACGTCCGGCTCGTCGGCATGCGCCGCGACCAGCGTGAACGCCCCCTCCAGCCGCCGGCACACCAGCCGCATGGCCTCGGCCAGGTCGGCCGTCACCGAGAACTCCTCGGCGAGCAGATGTGCCACGACCTCGGTGTCGGTCTCGGAGAGCAGCTCGTGCCCCCGCTCGGCCAGTTCGGCCCGCAGCACGGCGAAGTTCTCGATGATCCCGTTGTGCACGACGGCGACCCGCCCGGCGTTGTCGAGATGCGGATGCGCGTTGGCGTCCGTCGGCCCGCCGTGTGTGGCCCACCGGGTGTGCCCGATGCCCGTCGTCCCGGTCGGCAGCGGCCGGGCCGCGAGCTCCTTCTCCAGATTGACGAGCTTGCCCGCCTTTCTCGCGGCGGCCAGCCCTCCGTCCGCCAGCACGGCGATCCCCGCCGAGTCGTAGCCCCGGTACTCCAGCCGCCTCAGCCCGGCCAGCACGACGTCCAGCGCCGGCTGAGACCCCACGTATCCCACGATTCCGCACATGCGCGGCAGCCTACGACCGAATCACGCCCGGAAAGAGGCTCCACGTGCCCGATTTCGGAAATTCCCACGGCTGTACGCCACCTCTGGCGGGCGTGACGGACCCCACCCACCATCCTGTTCAAACTCCGTTAACAATGGACTGTGATCTCTCCGGTCTCCCCGATGCCCCGGAGCGCCCACCGGCACAGGCCGGAGGCGACTCCCTTCGTCGACCTCACCCGATCCGAGTGGAGCGCGCTGCGCGAGAAGACTCCGCTGCCGCTGACCGCCGAGGAGGTCGAGAAGCTGCGCGGCCTCGGTGACGTCATCGACCTCGACGAGGTCCGTGACATCTATCTGCCGCTGTCGCGCCTCCTCAATCTCTACGTGGGCGCCACCGACGGCCTGCGCGGCGCCCTGAACACCTTCCTCGGCGAACAGGGCTCCCAGTCCGGCACCCCGTTCGTGATAGGCGTCGCGGGCTCGGTGGCGGTCGGCAAGTCGACCGTCGCCCGGCTCCTCCAGGCCCTGCTGTCCCGCTGGCCGGAACACCCCCGCGTGGAACTGGTCACCACGGACGGCTTCCTGCTCCCCACCAGGGAACTGGAGGCCCGCGGCCTGATGTCCCGCAAGGGCTTCCCCGAGTCCTACGACCGCCGCGCGCTGACCCGCTTCGTGGCCGACATCAAGGCGGGCAAGGGCGAGGTCACCGCGCCCGTCTACTCCCACCTGATCTACGACATCGTCCCGGACCGCAAGCTCACCGTCCGGCGCCCCGACATCCTCATCGTCGAGGGCCTGAACGTCCTTCAGCCCGCCCTGCCCGGCAAGGACGGCCGCACCCGCGTCGGCCTCGCCGACTACTTCGACTTCAGCGTGTACGTCGACGCGAGCGCCGAGGACATCGAGCGCTGGTACCTCAACCGGTTCAGGAAACTCCGTCAGACGGCCTTCCAGAAACCGGACTCGTACTTCAGGAAGTACACCCAGGTCTCCGAGGACGAGGCCGTCGACTACGCCCGCACCCTCTGGCGCACCATCAACAAGCCCAACCTGGTGGAGAACATCGCCCCCACCCGGGGCCGCGCCACCCTGATCGTCCGCAAGGGCCAGGACCACAAGGTGCAGCGGCTGAGTCTGCGCAAACTCTGACGGCTACCCTGCCCCCATGCTGCACCTGCGCCTGATCACACCGTCGGACACCACCGACGACGTGGTCCGTCTGATCGAGAACACCGTCGGCACCACCCACCTGGTGGTGCTGCCGGGAACCGCTCGCAACCCCGCGGGCGATGTCGTCCTGTGCGACGTCGCCCGCGAGGCGGGCGACGAACTCCTCACCGAGCTACAGGATTTGGGCCTGGACAAGACGGGCTCGATCGCTGTGGAGAACATCGACCTGTCGCTCTCCCTGCGGGCCGACAAGGCCGAGGCGGAGGCGCCGGGCGAGGGCGCCGACGCGGTCCTGTGGGAGCACCTCACGGACGCCACCCACGAGGAGTCGACGCTCTCCGTCACCTATCTCGCGTTCATCACGCTCGCCACGATGATCGCGGCCTGCGGTGTGGTGCTCGACAACGCGGTCCTGATCGTGGGCGCGATGGCCGTGGGCCCGGAGTTCGGCCCCCTGGCCGGCGTCTGCACCTCGATCGTGCAGCGCGCTCCCCGCCTGGCCCTGCGCTCGCTGATCGCCCTGCTGGTCGGCTTCGCGGTGGCGATGGCGGCGACGGTGGCCTTCAGCCTCTTCATGGACGCGATCGACCTGTTCAGCAAGGAACAACTGGAGGCCGACCGCCCCCAGACCGGCTTCGTCTACGCCCCCGACGCCTTCTCCTTCATCGTGGCCGTCCTGGCGGGCGCCGCCGGCACCCTCTCCCTGACCTCGGCGAAGTCCGGCGCCCTGGTGGGCGTGGCCATCTCGGTCACGACGGTCCCGGCCGCCGCCAACGCCGCCGTGGCCCTCAGCTTCGGAGACATGGCACAGACCCGGGGCTCGACGGAACAACTCCTGCTGAACCTGCTGGGCATCATCCTGGCCGGCACATTGACGCTGCTCGCTCAGAAGTGGTTCTGGTCGAAGCAACGGCAACGGGCAGCCGCCGGGTAGCGCGCGTTCCTGCTTTCAGCCGCGCGGGGAACTGCGCGACAGGCCACGACGAACCCGCAGCCCGCAACGCACAGCACCCCCACCCCGAACCCGGCTCGAAGCGGCCGCGCCGACTGACCGAACGCCGACTGACCGAGCGCCGACTAACCCAGCGCCGACTTCACGACATCGGCCAGCCGCCCGGCGACAGACCGGGCCTGGTCGATGTCCGCGGCCTCGACCATCACACGCACGAGCGGCTCGGTCCCGGAAGGCCGCAGCAACACCCGTCCGGTGGCGCCGAGTTCCCGCTCCGCCTCGCCGACGGCGGTCGCCAGCTCGGCGGAGTCCCCCACCCGCGACCTGTCGACGTCGGGCACGTTGATCAGCACCTGCGGCAGCCGCTCCATCACCGAGGCCAGCTCCCGCAGCGAACGCCCGCTCTCGGCGACCCGAGCCGCCAGCATCAGCCCCGTCAGCGTCCCGTCACCGGTCGTCGCGTGGTCGAGGATGATCACGTGCCCGGACTGCTCGCCCCCGAGCGCGTACCCGTGCTCCTTCATCTCCTCCAGCACATACCGGTCGCCGACGGCGGCCTGCACGAGCTGGATCCCCTCGCGCTCCATGGCCAGCTTGAAGCCGAGGTTGGACATGACGGTCGCGACAACGGTGTCGGACCGCAGCGCGCCGTGCTCCCGCATGGCCATCGCCAGCACGGCGAGAATCTGGTCGCCGTCGACCTCGTCGCCCGTGTGGTCCACGGCCAGGCACCGGTCGGCGTCCCCGTCGTGCGCGATACCGAAGGCGGCGCCGTGCTCGATGACCGCGGCCTTCAGCTTGTCCAGGTGCGTGGACCCGCACCCGTCGTTGATGTTGAGCCCGTCCGGCTCGGCCCCGATGGTGACGATCTCCGCGCCGGCCCGCGTGAACGCCTCCGGCGACACCCGGGCGGCGGCGCCGTGCGCCTCGTCGAGGACGATCTTCAGCCCGTCCAGCCGGTTGGGAAGCACGGCGATGAGGTGCGCGACGTAGCGGTCGAAGCCTTCGCCGTACGACCGCACGCGTCCGACGCCGCTGCCGGTCGGCCGGCTCCAGGGCGCGCCGGTGCAGTGCTCGTCGTAGACGGACTCGATCCTGCCCTCGAGCTCGTCGGCCAGCTTGTGGCCGCCGCGGGCGAAGAACTTGATGCCGTTGTCGGGCATGGCGTTGTGGCTGGCGGAGAGCATCACGCCGAGGTCCGCGCCCAGCACACCGGTGAGATAGGCGACTGCGGGCGTCGGCAGCACGCCGACCTTCAGCACGTCCACGCCGGCGCTCGCCAGACCGGCCACCACGGCGGCCTCCAGGAACTCCCCGGACGCGCGCGGGTCCCGTCCGACGACTGCCACCGGCCGGTGGCCCTCGAACGTGCCCGCCTCGGCCAGCACATGCGCGGCCGCGACGGAGAGGCCGAGCGCCATCTCCGCCGTCAGATCCGCGTTGGCGACACCGCGCACGCCGTCCGTGCCGAAGAGTCGTCCCACTTGTCCTCCTGAGGAAGCGTCAGTTTCAAAGGCCGTGCGGGTGCGTCGGACGATCGACCGATCAGTCGGTCGGCGGCGGCTCCGCATCCAGGCATTGGATGCCCTGAACATCCGATCACACAAGCCTTTGAGCACCTTGTGCCGTTATACGCCCACGGCTGCGAGAAAACGAACGCCCCGGCGACACTGTGGCGTGCCGCCGGGGCGTTCGGAGTACGTACGAGCGAACCACACGGGTCCGACCCGGAATACGTACGAGCAGGCAGCGAAGCTTAACGCTTGCTGTACTGCGGGGCCTTGCGGGCCTTCTTGAGACCGGCCTTCTTGCGCTCGACCGCACGGTCGTCACGCGTGAGGAAGCCGGCCTTCTTGAGGGCGCCACGGTTGTTGTCGACGTCGGCCTCGTTCAGCGCGCGGGCGACACCGAGACGGAGCGCACCGGCCTGACCGGAGACGCCGCCACCCGAGATACGGGCGATGACGTCGTAGCGGTTGTCGAGCTCGAGCACCTTGAAGGGCTCGTTGACTTCCTGCTGGTGCACCTTGTTCGGGAAGTAGTCCTCGAGGGTGCGACCGTTGATCTTCCACTTGCCGGTGCCCGGAACGATCCGGACGCGGGCGATGGCGTTCTTGCGACGACCCAGGCCGGCGGCCGGCTGGGCCTCGCCGAAGCGGGAAGCGAGGGACTCCGAGGTGTACTCACCCTCGACGGGGACCTCGGACTCGGTGGTGTAGCTGTCGATGTCGACGAGCTCGGTCTCTTCGAGCGGCTGCTCGGCAGTGGTCTCGGCCACGGTTCTCCTCAGTTCTTTTCAGCTAGGGGTGTGGCCGGAATTACTGCGCGACCTGGGTGATCTCGAACGGCACGGGCTGCTGAGCCGCGTGCGGGTGCACGTCACCCTTGTAGACCTTCAGCTTCGAGAGCATCTGACGGCCCAGCGTGTTCTTGGGGAGCATGCCCTTCACGGCCTTCTCGACGGCCTTCTCGGGGTTGTTCGCGAGAAGGTCGTCGTAGCGCACGGAGCGCAGACCGCCCGGGTACCCGGAGTGGCGGTACGCCATCTTCTGGGTCCGCTTGTTGCCGGAGAGGTGCACCTTGTCGGCGTTGATGATGATGACGAAGTCACCGGTGTCGACGTGGGGCGCGTAGATCGGCTTGTGCTTGCCCCGGAGGAGGGACGCGGCAGTGGTGGCGAGACGGCCCAGGACGATGTCCTGAGCGTCGATGACGTGCCACTGGCGCGTCACATCGCCGGGCTTGGGGCTGTACGTACGCACGGTTCGTAGCCTTCGCTTCTTCAGTGAATTGGTCCTGACAAGGTCACCGAAGACGATCACGACAGCCCAGACCGCACTGCGGTGACGCAAACCGCGTGCTGGTCGCTGGTCATCGGCCCGGTGGACCGGTGTAAGGGCCCGTCCCGTGAGAAGAGCAAGCCAATACACAACGAAGATGCAGGATACCCGCGTCTCGGGGGCCGGGTCAAAACGGGCCTGCCATCCGATCACACGTGAGCATGTCAGCCTGACCGGAACCCGCCGTCGGAAACCCCCTCCCGGAGTGGCCTGCGCCACACTACAGGTCCCGGCCTGCGAATATGCCGCACCAACCACCCGGAGATGTCACCTTTGCCCGTACTCGCACCGGGAACACCGGGGACTTCAGCGCCGGTTGAGGCGGAACAGCATCCCCCGCTCCCCGTCTAAGATGCGGCCCATGAGCTATGGGCAGGGGGGACCTCAGTCCCAGTGGGATCCGTGGAAACCGAACTCCCAGCAGCCGTGGACCAGCGGCGATGACGGCCGGACCCCGGACTGGGCCGCGCTCGCGGAAGCGTCCGAGACGCGCAACAAACGCCGTCGACTGTTCTTCATAGGTGGCGGCGTGCTCGCCACGCTCGCCATCGGCACCGCCGTGGCCATGGCCGTGGTGTCGGCGAACGGCAGTGACGAGGCGAACAAGCCGACCTCCTCGCTGCCCGCGACCGACCTGCCGAGCGCGTCCACCACGCCCTCCTTCGCGCCGACCAGCGCCCCGCCCCCGCTGGACCCGAAGGAGTTCGTCGCCAGCAAGGCCAAGGACACCGCCCCCAACGGGCCGGACCTGCTCTTCCCCGGCACCCAGCTGACCATGGGCTCGGCCGTGTACAAGAAGGGCCCCAAGGCCGACAGCACCACCTGCACCACGGGTGTCCAGGGCACCCTGCCCCAGGTGCTCACCGCCAATGACTGCACCCGCCTGATGCGCATCACCTACACCAAGGGCAACATCGCGGTCACGGTCGGTGTGGCGGTCTTCGACACCGAGGCACAGGCCCTCAAGGTCAAGAGCCAGGCCGACAAGAAGAGCATCGTCAAGGCCCTCACCGGCGGGGGCGTCAAGACCTTCTGCGACGGCGCGATCTGCCGCTCGACGACCAACTCCTACGGCCGGTACGCCTACTTCACCATCACCGGCTTCACGGACGGCAAGGACGTGACCACGAAGGACACGGCCGTCTTCGCCGCCGGCGACGACCTCGCGGAGTTCACCTTCCAGCGGATCCGCCAGCGCGGCGAGGCCCAGGCGTCGGCGGCGGCCGCGAACTGACCGCGGACGCCGACGCGGGGCCGGCAGGTCAGCAGCACCCGGCCCCGGGCAGCGTCCGCCTGTTGCGTGCCTCCTTGTTGCGTGCGGCGAGCAGCTCGTCGGCCGGGTAGCCGACCTCCTCCAGCGTCAGCCCGTGCGGCCGTACGACATGCACGGCCGAGTCCCGCACGCCCGCGGCCAGCACCTTCCCGGGCCACTCCGGACCCCGGTGCCCGTCGCCGACGAACAGCAGCGCCCCGATCAGCGAACGCACCATGTTGTGGCAGAAGGCGTCGGCCCGGACGGTCGCGGTGACGACCCCGTCCTCGCCGCGCACCAGGCTCAGCTCCTGGAGCGTACGAATGGTCGTCGCCCCCTCCCGCCGCTTGCAGTAGGCGGCGAAGTCGTGCTCGCCGAGCAGCCGCCGGGCGGCCTCGTTCATGGCGTCGACGTCGAGCGGCCAGTCGTGCCAGAGGACGTGGCTGCGCAGCAGGGGGTCGACACCCCCCGGGTTGTCGGTGACCCGGTACGCGTAGCGGCGCCAGATCGCCGAGAACCGCGCGTTGAACCCGGCGGGTGCCTCCTCCAGGGACCAGATCCGCACATCCTTGGCGAGCCGCCCGGCGAGCCGCTTGAGCAGCTTCTCCCGGTGCTCGGCCCAGAGGTCCTCCGGCAGGTCGACGTGCGCCACCTGCCCGCGCGCGTGCACACCGGCGTCCGTCCGCCCGGCCACGGTCAGCTCGTACGTGGTCTCCCGCGACCGGGTCACGGTCCGCAGGGCGTCCTCGATCTCCCCCTGCACGGTCCGCCGCCCGCCGGCCTGCTTGGCCCACCCGGAGAACCCGCTCCCGTCGTACGAGAGGTCCATCCGCACCCGTACGAACCCGGGCTGTACTTCGTCACTCACTCCTGGATCCTCTCAAGCCTGCGACCTTCGGAGACGCCTTCCGAGACGCATCCGGAAACGCCTTCGCAAACGCCTTAGGAAACGCGGAACGGGCCCGCCCCGAAGGGCGGACCCGTCCACTGCGAGGCGATGCCTCAGGCGTCCTTGGACTCCTCGGCCGCAGCCTCGTCGGCCGGCTTGGCGTCCTCGACGGCCTCGTCCTTCTTGAGGCTGTCTTCCTTGACCGCACGCTTGGTGGCGGCCTCGGCCTCACCAGTGGCCTGCTGCGCGACGGTCAGCGCCTCGACCAGCTCGATGACAGCCATGGGCGCGTTGTCGCCACGACGGTTACCGATCTTGGTGATGCGGGTGTAGCCACCCGGGCGGTTCTCGTAGCGCGGGCCGATCTCGGTGAAGAGCGTGTGCACGATGCTCTTGTCCGTGATCACCTGGAGCACCTGACGACGGTTGTGAAGGTCGCCCTTCTTCGCCTTGGTGACCAGACGCTCGGCGTACGGACGCAGCTTGCGCGCCTTCGCCTCGGTGGTGGTGATGCGGCCGTGCTCGAACAGCGACTTCGCGAGGTTCGCGAGGAGCAGCTTCTCGTGCGCGGCGCTGCCGCCCAGACGGGCACCCTTGGTGGGCTTCGGCATGGTCTTTCTCCTAGGTGTCTGCCCCGGCCGTATCAGGTACCGGGGTCAGTGTCCGAGCGGGCGATTGCCCGTCGGAGATCCGGGCGCCTCTTGCGAAGCGCACGGAGGATCCGCGCCCCCGAAGGGGCGCGGGACGGTGTCCATCTGCGACTCCGTCGCGTGGGCGCGACCAGCCGAAGCGGACCCGCGGTCACAGAACCGGCCTCCTCGCGGAGTGCTCAGTACTGCTCGGTCTCCACAAATCCCGCATCCGCGTCGTCGTCCGCGCCGAACGCGTCCGCCGCGGCGGTGGGGTCGAATCCGGGCGGGCTGTCCTTGAGCGCGAGGCCCATGCCGGCCAGCTTCGCCTTGACCTCGTCGATGGACTTCGCACCGAAGTTACGGATGTCCAGCAGGTCGGCCTCGGAACGAGCGACGAGCTCACCCACGGAGTGGATGCCCTCACGCTTGAGGCAGTTGTACGACCGAACGGTGAGCTCGAGCTCCTCGATCGGCAGGGCGAGATCAGCGGCAAGAGCGGCGTCCGTGGGGGACGGGCCCATGTCGATGCCCTCGGCGTCGATGTTCAGCTCGCGGGCGAGACCGAACAGCTCGACCAGCGTCTTACCGGCGGAGGCCATGGCGTCACGGGGACGCATCGCCTGCTTGGTCTCGACGTCGACGATCAGCTTGTCGAAGTCGGTGCGCTGCTCGACACGCGTGGCCTCGACCTTGTACGTGACCTTGAGAACCGGCGAGTAGATCGAGTCGACCGGGACGCGCCCGATCTCCTGACCCAGCTGCTTGTTCTGCACGGCGGAGACGTAACCGCGACCGCGCTCGACGGTCAGCTCCATCTCCAGCTTGCCCTTGCCGTTGAGCGTGGCGAGGACGAGGTCGGGGTTGTGCACCTCGACACCGGCCGGGGGCGCGATGTCGGCGGCGGTGACCAGACCCGGGCCCTGCTTGCGCAGGTACATCACGACCGGCTCGTCGTGCTCCGAGGAGACGACCAGCTGCTTGATGTTGAGGATCAGGTCGGTGACGTCCTCCTTGACGCCCGGCACGGTGGTGAACTCGTGCAGCACGCCGTCGATACGGATGGACGTGACGGCCGCACCCGGGATCGAGGACAGGAGGGTCCGGCGGAGGGAGTTTCCGAGGGTGTAACCGAAGCCCGGCTCCAGCGGCTCGATCACGAACCGGGAGCGGAACTCGTCGACGACCTCTTCGGTCAACGAGGGACGCTGAGCGATCAGCATGTGGCGATCAGATCCTTCTTTCGTGGACGCCCGCTATTTGACGCCCGACGGAACTGTGCGTTTTCACCGCACGGGTACTGCAAGGGTACGGGCGATACGGCCCTTTACAGAGCCGTACCGCCCGAAAGCCTTCAGACCGACACGCGGCCGTGCGTCAGACGCGACGACGCTTCGGCGGGCGGCAGCCGTTGTGCGGGGTCGGGGTGACGTCCTGGATGGAGCCGACCTCGAGGCCCGTCGCCTGCAGGGAGCGGATGGCGGTCTCACGACCGGCGCCCGGGCCCTTGACGAAGACGTCGACCTTGCGCATGCCGTGCTCCTGCGCGCGACGGGCAGCCGACTCGGCGGCCATCTGCGCGGCGAACGGCGTGGACTTGCGCGAGCCCTTGAAACCGACGTGGCCGGCGGAGGCCCACGAGATCACGTTTCCGGCCGGGTCCGTGATGGACACGATCGTGTTGTTGAACGTGCTCTTGATGTGCGCCTGGCCATGCGCGACGTTCTTCTTTTCCTTGCGGCGCACCTTCTTGGCAGCGCCCTGACGACCCTTGGGGGGCATCTACAAACTCCTACGGGGAGGTGGTCGGTCCTACAGCGAAGACCGCTGATGAAGCGTTGTCCCGCTGAGGACTACTTCTTGCCCGGCTTCTTCTTGCCGGCGATGGCGCGACGCGGGCCCTTGCGGGTACGAGCGTTCGTGCTGGTGCGCTGACCGCGGACAGGCAGACCACGACGGTGACGGAGACCCTGGTAGCAACCGATCTCGACCTTGCGGCGGATGTCGGCCTGGATCTCGCGACGAAGGTCACCCTCGGTCTTGATGTTGGCGTCCACGTACTCGCGGATCGCGACGAGCTGCTCCTCGGAGAGGTCGCGAACGCGGGTGTTCGGGTCGACGCCGGTCGCTGCCAGCGTCTCCTGGGACAGGGTCCGGCCGATGCCGAACACGTAGGTGAGGGCGACCTCCACACGCTTTTCGCGCGGGATGTCGACACCGGAAACGCGTGCCATTCAATGGCTCCAGTTGATCTTCGGAGGTCTTCCGCAGAACCGACTCCCATCCGCCGGCCTCCTCCGGTCACTCGATGAGCGACAGGGGATTAGGTACGAATGGGTCCCCGGCCTCCGAGCCGGGGGTATCAGGAGGGTGAACCCGCCTGGGATCTGCGTATGAACAAATTCAGCTCGCGTCGCGCGAAGTCTCTGCGATGTCGATGCAGAGGGTGTGATCTGTAAGCGATCAGCCCTGGCGCTGCTTGTGGCGCGGGTTCTCGCAAATGACCATGACCCGACCGTGACGGCGGATCACCCTGCACTTGTCGCAGATCTTCTTGACGCTCGGCTTGACCTTCATTGGGTGAGGTTCTCCGGGTCAGTTGCCGACAGCCCCGCACGCCCGACCGGGCGCACAAGACCTGGGCAAGATCTACTTGTAGCGGTAGACGATCCGGCCACGCGTCAGGTCGTACGGAGACAGCTCCACCACGACCCGGTCGTCAGGGAGGATACGGATGTAGTGCATACGCATCTTGCCGCTGATGTGCGCCAGGACCTGGTGGCCGTTCTGGAGCTCGACCTTGAACATGGCGTTCGGAAGAGACTCGACGACAGTGCCCTCGATCTCGATGGCACCTTGCTTCTTGGCCACGCTTCGCCCTTCGAATCGACTACCTTGATCGACTCCCCTGCGTTTCCCCTAAGGGTGCATGCAGACATGCGGGTGCACGAGAGCCGACGAGTCAGTCTACGTCAGGCCCCGCGGAAACACGAATCCGGAAGTCTGCCCCACAGAGGAGATCCTTAAGCAAAGCCCCACCCCACCCGCCACCTCACCCCGTCGGCGCGCTTGAGGACGAGGCCGTCCAGGCCCGGGAAGATCCGCGGGCCGTCACCCCACCCACCCGGGACCTCAGCCCGTCCGGCGTTTGAGAACGAGGCCGTCCAGGCCGCAGCGGGGGTCTGGGGGCGCAGCCCCGAGGGACGGGAAGGGAAGGGGCGGCGGGGGCGAGAGACCCCACAGCGCGCCCCGGGAGGGAACCTCAGCCCAGCGGGTCCGGCGCCGCCGTAACCCCGTGCTCCGCCAGCTTCGCCTTGCCGCCGTCGACAGCCGTCAGCACCAGCGGCCCCGCCTCCGTCAGCGCGACCGAGTGCTCCCAGTGCGAGGACCAGGTCCCGTCGGTCGTGATGACCGTCCAGTCGTCCTCGAGGACCTCGGTCCGCGGGGTGCCCAGGGACACCATCGGCTCGATGGCCAGGCAGAAGCCGGGAACCAGCTTCGGCCCCTTGCCCCGCCGGCGGTCGACGTAGTTCAGCAGATGCGGGTCCATGTGCATCTCGGTGCCGATGCCGTGACCGCCGTAATCCTCGACGATGCCGTAGCGCCCGCCGCCCGGCTTGGGCTGACGCCGGACGTACGTCTCGATCGCGCGGGAGACGTCGACCAGCCGGCCGCCCGTCTTCATGGCGGCGATGCCGGCCCACATCGACTCCTCGGTGACCCGGGAGAGCTCGATCAGCTCCGGAGCGTGCCCCGAGCCGACGAACGCCGTGTACGCCGCGTCACCGTGCCAGCCGTCGACGATCGCGCCGCAGTCGATGGAGATGAGGTCGCCGTCCTTGAGGACGACCTCGTCGGAGGGGATGCCGTGCACCACCACGTCGTTCACCGAGGTGCAGATCGTCGCGGGGAAGCCGCCGTAGCCGAGGAAGTTCGACTTCGCGCCGTTCTCCGCCAGGACCTTGCGGGCGACGTCGTCCAGGTCCTTCGTCGTCGCCCCCGGCACCGCCGCTTCGCGCGTGGCCGCGTGGATGGCGGCGACGACCAGCCCCGCCTCACGCATCTTGGCGATCTGCTCGGGGCTCTTGATCTGCACCATGGGGGGCCTGCGCTCTCCGTCACTCAGGTCGGTCGGGTTACGTATGCACACAACAGTACGGCCGTGGTGTCCCGAAGGACTCCACGGCCGTACAGGAGCGACGCCTACTGGTCGTCGCCCTCACGCTTCAGTGCGGCCAGCGCACGGGCGGTGACCTCTTCCACCGGGCCCATGGCCTCGATCGTCACGACCAGGCCCTGCGACTTGTAGTAGTCGATGATCGGCTCGGTCTGCGTGTGGTAGACCTCGAGCCGCGTGCGGACCGTCTCCTCGGAGTCGTCGTCCCGCTGGTACAGCTCGCCGCCGCAGACGTCACAGACGCCTTCCTTGGCGGGCTTCTTGTACGTCACGTGGAAGACGTGCGAGGAGTCGTTACGGCAGATGCGCCGGCCGGCGATCCGCTTGACGACCTCCTCCTCCGGGGCCTCCAGGTCCAGTACCGCGTCCAGCTTGATGCCCTCGATGGTGAGGAGCTCGTCCAGCGCCTCGGCCTGCGAGACGTTGCGCGGGAAACCGTCCAGCAGGAAACCGCGCTCGGCGTCCGGCTGCTCCATGCGGTCCTTGGCCATGGCGATGGTGACCTCGTCGGGGACGAGGTTGCCGGCGTCCATGTAGGACTTCGCGAGTTTCCCGAGCTCCGTCTGCTGGCTGATGTTGGCGCGGAACAGGTCGCCCGTGGAGATGTGCGGAACGCGGAGCTTCTCGGCCAGACGTGTGGCCTGCGTTCCCTTTCCGGCGCCCGGCGGCCCGACGAGGACGATACGCATCAGCGGAGGAACCCTTCGTAATTGCGCTGCTGGAGCTGGCTCTCGATTTGCTTCACCGTCTCGAGACCGACACCCACGATGATCAGGATGCTGGTACCACCGAACGGGAAGTTCTGGCTTGCCCCGAAGCCAACCAACGCCATCGTCGGTACAAGAGCGATCAGACCCAGATACAGCGAACCCGGCCAGGTGATCCGGTTGAGTACGTAGGACAGGTACTCAGCGGTCGGTCGGCCAGCCCGGATGCCCGGGATGAAGCCACCATACTTCTTCATGTTGTCGGCTACTTCCTCGGGGTTGAAGGAGATAGCCACGTAGAAGAACGCGAAGAAAACGATCAGCAGGAAGTACATGCTGATGTAGATCGGGTGGTCACCCTTGGTCAGGTTGGTCTCGATCCAGGTCTTCCAGGTGGACGTTCCGCTGGAGAACTGGGCGACGAGAGCCGGGATGTAGAGCAGCGACGAGGCGAAGATGACCGGGATCACACCGGCCTGGTTCACCTTCAGCGGGATGTACGTCGAGGTACCGCCGTAGGACCGGCGGCCGATCATGCGCTTCGCGTACTGCACGGGGATCCGGCGCTGGGCCTGCTCGACGAAGACCACCAGACCGACCATGACCAGGCCGACCAGGATGACGGTGCCGAACTCGATCCAGCCGCCCGCGAGCGTGCCCTGCTTCTTGATGGCCCACAGGGCCGAGGGGAAGGTCGCGGCGATCGAGATGAACATCAGGATCGACATGCCGTTGCCGATACCGCGGTCGGTGATGAGCTCACCGAGCCACATGACCATGGCCGTACCGGCGGTCATGCAGATGACCATGACGATGGTGGTGAAGATCGCGCGGTCCGGGACGATGCTCGAGGCGACCGTGCAACCGGAGAACAGGGCGCCGCTGCGGGCGGTGGCCACCAGGCCGGTGCCCTGGAGAATGGCGAGCGCCACGGTGAGGTAGCGGGTGTACTGCGTGATCTTCGCGGTGCCGGCCTGGCCCTCCTTCTTGAGGGCTTCCAGACGCGGGATCACCACGGTCAGCAGCTGAAGGATGATGCTCGCGGTGATGTACGGCATGATGCCCAGCGCGAAAATGGTGATCTGGAGCAGCGCGCCGCCGCTGAACATGTTCACCAGACCGAAGAGGCCCTGGTTGCCGGACGCCTCGTCCACACACCGCTGAACGGACGTGTAGTCGACACCGGGGATCGGAATATGCGTTCCGAGCCGGTAGATCACGATGATGGCAAGCGTGAAGAGCAGCTTCTTGCGCAGGTCGGGCGTCCTGAACGCCCGGGCGAACGCGGTGAGCACGGTGCCTCCTGCGACCCCCGCGCATCTGCGTCAAGGGTGACGGTCTTGAGGGTCCAATAAGAACAACGACAACGACAACGACATGTGTAACGGTCGACTGCCGCTCAAGGTGCCCCATGGGAAGCATCTTGTGAAAGTGGGCAGTGCAGGTCACCTTACCGGCGAGAGTACCGCCGTAGGAACGACCAACCGGGGATACCCCAAATGTGGGGTATCCCCGGTCGGGATCGCTCAAGTCATCGAGACGCCTGTGGTGTTCAGACGAGCTCGGTGACGGTACCGCCGGCGGCGGTGATCTTCTCCTTGGCGGACCCGGAGACGGCGTCGACCGTCACCTGGAGCGCCACGGAGATCTCGCCCTGGCCGAGGACCTTGACGAGGCTGTTCTTGCGAACGGCGCCCTTGGCGATGAGGCCCTCGACGGTGACCTCGCCACCCTCGGGGTACAGCGCCGCCAGCTTGTCGAGGTTCACGACCTGGAACTCGATCTTGAACGGGTTCCTGAAGCCCTTGAGCTTCGGAAGACGCATGTGGAGGGGCATCTGCCCACCCTCGAAGCGCTCCGGAACCTGGTAACGGGCCTTCGTGCCCTTGGTACCACGACCGGCCGTCTTACCCTTCGACGCCTCACCACGACCGACACGGGTCTTGGCGGTCTTGGCGCCCGGGGCGGGACGGAGGTTGTGGATCTTGAGCGGGTTGTTTTCCGCCATGATCAGTCGACCTCCTCAACCGTCACGAGGTGGCGGACGGTGTGCACCATTCCGCGGAACTCGGGGCGGTCCTCCTTGACGACCACGTCGTTCAGGCGCTTGAGCCCGAGCGAACGCAGCGTGTCGCGGTGGTTCTGCTTGCTGCCGATGTACGACTTCGTCTGCGTGATCTTGAGGCGAGCCATTACGCACCAGCCCCGGCACGCGCACGAAGCAGAGCCGCGGGAGCGACGTCCTCGAGGGGCAGACCACGGCGGGCCGCGATCTCCTCGGGACGCTGCAGGCCCTTCAGGGCCTCCACGGTCGCGTGCACGATGTTGATCGCGTTCGACGAGCCGAGCGACTTCGACAGGATGTCGTGAACGCCGGCGCACTCGAGCACGGCACGCACCGGGCCACCGGCGATAACGCCGGTACCGGGGGAAGCAGGCTTGAGCAGGACGACGCCCGCGGCCTTCTCGCCCGTGATCGGGTGCGGGATGGTGCCCTGGATACGGGGGACCTTGAAGAAGTGCTTCTTGGCCTCTTCAACACCCTTGGCGATCGCGGCCGGCACCTCCTTGGCCTTGCCGTAACCGACACCGACGGTGCCATCGCCATCGCCCACTACGACGAGCGCAGTGAAGCTGAAGCGACGACCACCCTTCACAACCTTGGCGACACGGTTGATCGCGACGACGCGCTCAACGTACGCGGTCTTCTCGGCGGCAGCAGCGCCGCCGTCACGGCCCTTCCGGTCCCGCCGCTCGCCGCCACCGGCACCGCTTCCGCGGCGCTGGGGTCCAGCCATTGGATTACCTCTCTCTTTTTCCGCTAGCTACGCAGCGACCGAAGTCGCTAGCGCGACGGGCGACTCAGAACTTGAGTCCGGCTTCGCGGGCGGCGTCCGCCAGGGCGGCGATGCGCCCGGCGTACTGGTTGCCACCACGGTCGAATACGACAGCCTCGACACCGGCGGCCTTGGCGCGCTCGGCGACCAGGGCGCCGACCGACTTGGCCTGCGCGGACTTGTCGCCCTCGCCGCCGCGGATCGTCGTGTCCAGGGTCGACGCCGACGCCAGGGTGTGACCCTTGATGTCGTCGATGACCTGAGCCACGATGTGGCGGTTCGAGCGTGTCACGACCAGGCGCGGACGCTCAGCCGTACCCGAGATGTGCTTACGGATCCGGATGTGGCGACGCTTGATCGCGGCACGCTTGTAAGCGTCGCCCTTGAGGATCTTCTGTCCGTATGCCATGGCTTACTTACCCGCCTTTCCGACCTTGCGGCGGATGACTTCGCCCTCGTACTTGACACCCTTGGCCTTGTACGGGTCGGGCTTGCGCAGCTTGCGGATGTTGGCCGCAACCTCGCCGACCTTCTGCTTGTCGATGCCCTCGACCGAGAACCGGGTGGGGTTCTCGACCTTGAAGGAGATTCCCTCGGGGGCCTCGACGGTGATCGGGTGGCTGTAACCGAGCGCGAACTCGAGGTTCGAGCCCTTCGCGGTCACGCGGTAACCGACACCACTGATCTCGAGCTTCTTCACGTAACCCTGGGTCACGCCGGTGATCATGTTCGCCACCAGCGTGCGGGACAGGCCGTGCAGGGCCTTGCTCTGACGCTCGTCGTTGGGGCGGGTGACGTTCAGAACGCCGTCCTCACCCTTGGCGATCTCGATCGGCGCAACGACGGTGTGGGTCAGCGTGCCCTTGGGGCCCTTGACCGCAACCGTCTGGCCGTCGATGGTGACGTCCACGCCGGCGGGAACCGTGATGGGGAGCTTGCCAATGCGCGACATAGCTGTTTCCTCCGTTCCCTTCCGCTACCAGACGTAGGCGAGAACTTCTCCGCCTACGCCCTTCTTGCCGGCCTGCTTGTCGGTGAGGAGACCGTGCGACGTGGAGATGATCGCCACGCCGAGGCCGCCCAGCACCTTGGGCAGGGAGGTGGACTTCGCGTAAACCCGGAGACCGGGCTTGGAGATCCGCTTGATGCCCGCAATGGAGCGCTCACGGTTCGGGCCGAACTTGAGCTCGAGGGTGAGGTCCTTGCCGACCTCGGCGTCCTCGACCTTCCAGCCCGTGATGAAGCCCTCCTGCTGGA
Source organism: Streptomyces sp. NPDC058295 (assembly GCF_042880655.1). NCBI lineage: Bacteria > Bacillati > Actinomycetota > Actinomycetes > Kitasatosporales > Streptomycetaceae > Streptomyces > Streptomyces sp. NPDC058295. Next base: position 268,706 of record NZ_JBHVYO010000005.1, on the reverse strand, counting down.
GGATCTCCGCGATGTGAGACTTGATCTTGGACGCCGGCATCGTCACGGAATCGTGGTACGCCGAGTTCGCGTTCCGCAGACGCGTCAGCATGTCTGCGATCGGATCAGTCATGGTCATGAATTGGCCTGTGGCCTCTCTCGCCGGGGTTTCCTGGTGCGCCATCCCTCTCCCCGATCCGAGACGGGACGGGTGCGGCGCGGTGGACCTACGGCGTAGTAAGTCGTACGGGCGTCAGGTGCCCAACCCTCCAAGCCTAAGCCATGAAGAGGTGGGCAACTGACACACCCATTGCTTACCGAGAGCGCCTGGAACCCCTAAAAGGGGGTTTACCAGGAGCTCTTGGTCACGCCCGGCAGCTCGCCGCGGTGAGCCATCTCACGAAGGCACACACGGCAGAGGCCGAACTTGCGGTACACGGAGTGGGGACGGCCGCAACGCTGGCAGCGGTTGTACGCCCGCACAGCGAACTTGGGCTTACGAGCAGCCTTTGCGATCAGAGCCTTCTTCGCCATCTCGCTCACGCCTCCTTGAAGGGGAAGCCGAGGTGACGAAGGAGCGCACGGCCCTCAGCGTCGTTGGTCGCCGTGGTGACCACGGTGATGTCCATACCCCGGACACGGTCGATCTTGTCCTGGTCGATCTCGTGGAACATGACCTGCTCCGTGAGACCGAAGGTGTAGTTGCCACGGCCGTCGAACTGCTTGGGGGACAGACCACGGAAGTCGCGGATGCGCGGAAGCGCGAGCGACAGGGTGCGGTCCAGGAACTCCCACATGCGGTCGCCACGAAGCGTGACGTGGGCACCGATCGGCTGACCCTCACGCAGCTTGAACTGCGCGATGGACTTGCGGGCCTTGGTGACGGCCGGCTTCTGACCGGTGATCGTGGTGAGGTCGCGGATGGCGCCATCGATCAGCTTGGAGTCGCGGGCGGCGTCGCCCACACCCATGTTGACCACGATCTTGACGAGGCCGGGGATCTGCATGACGTTCTCGTAGGAGAACTCCTCACGCAGCTTGCCCGCGATCTCCTCGCGGTACTTCGTCTTGAGACGCGGAGTGGTGGTGGTAGCCATCAGATGTCCTCACCCGTCCGCTTGGCAACGCGGATCTTGTTGCCCTCGTCGTCGAAGCGGTAACCCACACGCGTGACGACCTTGTTGCCGTCCTTCTCAACGACCAGCTGGACGTTGGAGACGTGGACAGGCGCCTCGGTCGTGACGATGCCGCCGGCCTGCGAACCCTTTGCGGTCGGGCCGGCCTTGGTGTGCTTCTTGACCCGGTTGACACCCTCGACCAGGACGCGGTCCTCACGGGGGAAGGCCGCGATGACCTTGCCCTGCTTGCCCTTGTCCTTACCGGTGATGACCTGAACCAGGTCGCCCTTCTTGATCTTCATGCTTACAGCACCTCCGGAGCCAGCGAGATGATCTTCATGAACTTCTTCTCGCGCAGCTCCCGGCCGACCGGGCCGAAGATACGGGTGCCACGAGGGTCGCCGTCGTTCTTCAGAATGACAGCGGCGTTCTCGTCGAAGCGGATGTACGAGCCGTCGGGACGGCGACGCTCCTTGACGGTGCGAACGATGACCGCCTTGATGACGTCACCCTTCTTCACGTTGCCGCCGGGGATCGCGTCCTTGACGGTGGCGACGATGACGTCACCGATGCCCGCGTAGCGGCGACCGGAGCCACCGAGCACACGGATGCAAAGGATTTCCTTCGCACCAGTGTTGTCGGCGACGCGCAGTCGCGACTCCTGCTGGATCACGTCTATCTCCTGTGTGTCTGCCGGTTCCCCGCAGGGGCCTCGTAAGAGGACCCCTGCGGAGCCTGGCGGAACTGTCCTGCGAGGGATGCCCCGCAGGCCGACTTACTGGAATTCCCTTGCGGGAATTACCTACTTGGCCTTCTCGAGGATCTCGACGACGCGCCAGCGCTTCGTGGCGGACAGCGGCCGGGTCTCCGCGAGGAGGACACGGTCGCCGACGCCCGCGGCGTTCTGCTCGTCGTGAGCCTTGAGCTTGTTCGTACGGCGGATGACCTTGCCGTACAGCGCGTGCTTCACACGGTCCTCGACGGCGACGACGACGGTCTTGTCCATCTTGTCGCTGACGACGAGACCCTCACGGGTCTTGCGGAATCCGCGCGCCTCAGTGTTGTTCTCGGTCACGTTGCTCTCGCTCATCAGGCGCTCTCCACCGTCTCGATGCCCAGCTCGCGCTCACGCATCAGGGTGTAGATCCGCGCGATGTCCTTACGGACGGCCTTGAGCCGACCGTGGTTCTCGAGCTGACCCGTCGCCGCCTGGAAGCGGAGGTTGAACAGCTCTTCCTTGGCTTCGCGGAGCTTGTTGAGAAGCTCCTCGTCACCCAGTTCGCGCAGCTCGGACGCCTTGGTACCGGCCGACATCACGCTTCACCTGCCTCGCGCTTGACGATCCGGCACTTCATCGGCAGCTTGTGGGCTGCGCGAGTGAGGGCCTCACGGGCGATCTTCTCGTTGGGGTAGGACAGTTCGAACATGACCCGACCCGGGTGCACGTTCGCGATCCACCACTCCGGAGAACCCTTACCGGAACCCATGCGGGTCTCGGCAGGCTTCTTCGTGAGCGGGCGGTCCGGGTAGATGTTGATCCAGACCTTGCCACCACGCTTGATGTGGCGGGTCATCGCGATACGGGCCGCCTCGATCTGGCGGTTGGTCACGTACGCCGGCGTGAGGGCCTGAATGCCGTACTCGCCGAACGAGACCGTCGTACCGCCCTTGGCCTGACCACGGCGCTTCGGGTGGTGCTGCTTGCGGTGCTTGACCCTACGGGGGATCAGCATTTCGGTCAGGCCTCCGTTCCGGTGCTCTCAGCCGGAGCGGCCGCCGGAGCCTCGGCCTTGGGGGCCTCGGCAGCGGGAGCCTGCTGCGGCTTGCGACCGCGACCGCCACGCTCGCCACCACGGCCACCACGGGCCGGGCGGTCGGCGCCGCCGCCACCACGGGCCGGGCGGTTGCCGGCGCGGGCAGCAGCGTTCTCGGCGCGGACCTCGGCGATGTTCTTGACATCGCCCTTGTAGATCCAGACCTTCACGCCGATGCGGCCGAAGGTCGTCTTGGCCTCGAAGAAGCCGTAGTCCACGTTCGCGCGGAGCGTGTGCAGGGGCACACGGCCCTCGCGGTAGAACTCCGAGCGGGACATCTCGGCGCCACCGAGGCGGCCACCGCACTGGATCTTGATGCCCTTGGCGCCCGCCTTCATCGCCGACTGCATGCTCTTACGCATGGCGCGACGGAAGGAGACGCGGGAGGAGAGCTGCTCGGCGACGGCCTGAGCCACCAGCTGAGCGTCGACCTCGGGGTTCTTGACCTCGAGGATGTTCAGCTGAACCTGCTTCTTGGTCAGCTTCTCCAGGTCGCCACGAATACGGTCGGCCTCGGCGCCGCGGCGGCCGATGACGATGCCCGGGCGAGCGGTGTGGATGTCCACACGCACGCGGTCACGGGTGCGCTCGATCTCCACCTTCGAGATGCCGGCGCGCTCCATGCCGGACGTCATCATCCGACGGATGGCGACGTCTTCTCCGACGTATTCCTTGTACGACTTGTCGGCGTACCAACGGGACTTGAAGTCCGTGGTGATGCCGAGCCGGAACCCATGCGGGTTAACCTTCTGGCCCATTACCGGGATCCTTCCTTGCTGCTGAGGACCACGGTGATGTGGCTGGTCCGCTTGCGGATCCGGTATGCGCGGCCCTGGGCACGCGGACGGAACCGCTTCAGGGTCGGACCCTCGTCGACGTACGCCTCGGAAATGAAGAGGCTGTCGGCGTCAGTGTGGTCGTAGTTGTGCGCGGCGTTGGCAATGGCGCTGTCCAGCACCTTGCCGACCGGCACGCTCGCGGCCTGCGGGGCGAAACGCAGGACCGCCTGAGCCTCCGTGGCGTCCATGCCACGGATAAGGTCCACCACCCGGCGGGCCTTCATGGGCGTGACGCGGATGTACCGCGCCTGGGCCCTGGCTTCCATGGTTGTCCTTCCAGTGTCTGTCATGGTCATTCCACCCCGCGTTAGCGGCGCTTCGACTTCCGGTCGTCCTTGACGTGACCCCGGAAGGTGCGCGTCGGCGAGAACTCGCCGAGCTTGTGGCCGACCATCGACTCGGTGACAAACACCGGAATGTGGGTCTTGCCGTTGTGCACCGCGATCGTGTGACCCAGCATGGCCGGGATGATCATCGAGCGACGGGACCAGGTCTTGATGACGTTCTTGGAACCGGCTTCGTTCTGGGCGTCCACCTTCTTTACGAGGTGTCCGTCGACGAAGGGCCCCTTCTTGAGACTGCGCGGCATCTAAACCCGCTCCTAGCGCTTCTTGTTCGTCTTGCGGCGGCGGACGATGTACTTGTTCGAAGCCTTCTTCGGCGAACGAGTACGACCCTCCTTCTGACCCCAGGGGCTGACCGGGTGGCGACCACCGGAGGTCTTGCCCTCACCACCACCGTGGGGGTGGTCAACCGGGTTCATCGCCACACCGCGAACGGTCGGGCGGACGCCCAGCCAGCGCTTACGGCCGGCCTTGCCCCAGTTGATGTTGCTCTGCTCGGCGTTGCCGACCTCGCCGACCGTGGCGCGGCAGCGCTGGTCGACCAGACGGATCTCACCGGACGGCATACGAAGGTGGGCCATCGTGCCCTCCTTCGCGAGCAGCTGCACCGAGGCACCGGCGGAGCGGGCGAACTTGGCGCCGCCACCCGGACGGATCTCGATCGCGTGGATCGTGGTACCGACCGGGATGTTGCGGAGCGCCAGGTTGTTGCCCGGCTTGATGTCGGCCCCGGGACCGTTCTCGACGCGGTCGCCCTGCGACAGGTTGCGCGGCGCGAGGATGTAGCGCTTCTCGCCGTCGGCATAGTGCAGCAGCGCGATGCGCGCGGTGCGGTTGGGGTCGTACTCGATGTGCGCGACCTTCGCCGGCACGCCGTCCTTGTCGTGACGACGGAAGTCGATCACTCGGTAGGCGCGCTTGTGTCCGCCACCCTGGTGGCGAACGGTCACACGACCGGCGTTGTTACGGCCGCCCTTGCTGTGCAGCGGGCGGACCAGCGACTTCTCCGGCGTGGACCGCGTGACCTCGACGAAGTCGGCGACGCTGGAGCCACGACGGCCCGGCGTAGTCGGCTTGTACTTGCGGATTCCCATTATTCAGTCCTCGTCCGATATCGGACGATCCGGACCGCCCTCAGGCGGTCGGACCGCCGAAGATGTCGATACGGTCGCCCTCGGCAAGGGTCACGATCGCGCGCTTCGTGCCGGCACGCTGACCGAAACCGGTCTTCGTGCGCTTGCGCTTGCCGATGCGGTTGATCGTGTTGACCCCGGTGACCTTGACCGAGAAGACCGCCTGGACGGCCTGCTTGATCTGGGTCTTGTTGGCGTTCGGGGCGACGATGAACGTGTACTTGTTCTCGTCGAGGAGCGCGTAGCTCTTCTCCGACACGACCGGCTTCAGCAGCACGTCACGGAGGTCCGTGAACGCCTTGCTGGGCGCGGTGACGACGGTGTTCTTGCCTTCGGTGGCGTGGCGCTTCGCCTTGGCGACGCGCGCGGCCTTGGCGACCTTGGCCGCCTTGGAGGCGATGCTCGGGTGACGCGTAGCCATCAGGCGTCACTCCCTTCGGTGTCGTTGGCCTGCGGGCCGGCGACGAAGGACTCGAGAGCGGCCTGGGTGAAGACCACGTCGTCCGAGACGATCACGTCGTACGTGTTCAGCTGGCCCGGCTCCAGGATGTGCACCTGGGGCAGGTTGCGGGCGGACAGCCACGCGGCCTCGTCGGCGCGGTCGACGACCAGGAGCAGGTTCTTGCGCTCCGAGATCTTGCCGAACAGCGTGCGAGCGGCCTTCGTGGAGGGAGCCTCGCCCTCGATCACGCCGGTGACGACGTGAATGCGGTTGTGGCGGGCCCGGTCGGTGAGGGCGTGACGCAGAGCGGCAGCCTTCATCTTCTTCGGGGTCCGCTGCGAGTAGTCACGCGGCTGCGGGCCGTGGACGACGCCACCGCCGGCGAACTGCGGCGCGCGGGTCGAGCCCTGGCGCGCGCGGCCGGTGCCCTTCTGGCGGTAAGGCTTCTTACCGCCACCGCGGACTTCACCGCGGCGCTTGGTCTTGTGCGTGCCCTGGCGGGCAGCCGCGTTCTGCGCGACGACGACCTGGTGGATCAGCGGGATGCTGATCTTCTCCACGCCGAAGATCTCCGCGGGGAGCTCGACGCTTCCGGTCTTCTCGCCTGCAGGCGAAAGGATGTCAACAGTGCTCATCGGTACCTCAGGCCCCCTTGGCCGCAGTGCGGACCAGGACGAGGCCGCCGTTCGGACCGGGGACAGCGCCCTTGATGAGCAGCAGACCCTTCTCCGCGTCAACGGCGTGGACGGTCAGGTTCTGGGTGGTGACACGCTCGTTGCCCATGCGACCCGCCATGCGGAGGCCCTTGAACACGCGGCCCGGGGTGGCGCAGCCACCGATGGAACCGGGCGAGCGGTGCTTGCGCTGGGTGCCGTGTCCGGCGCCGAGGCCCTTGAAGTTGTGACGCTTCATGACACCGGCGAAGCCCTTGCCCTTGCTCTTGCCGGTCACGTCGACCTTCACGCCGGCCTCGAACACCTCAGCGGTGATCTCCTGGCCCAGCGTGTACTCGGAGGCGTCCGCGGTGCGGATCTCGACGAGGTGGCGACGGGGGGTGACGTCGGCCTTGGCGAAGTGACCCTTGAGGGGCTTGTTCACCTTGCGCGGGTCGATCTCGCCGAAGGCGATCTGGACGGACTCGTAGCCGTCGCTGTCGTTCGTACGGACCTGGGTCACGACATTGGGGCTGGCCTTGACGACGGTGACCGGAACAACACGGTTGTTCTCGTCCCACACCTGCGTCATGCCGAGCTTCTCGCCCAGGATGCCCTTGATCTGCTTAGCCATTCTTCAGATCACCGGCCCCTAAAGCTTGATCTCGATGTCGACACCGGCCGGGAGGTCGAGTCGCATCAGAGAGTCAACGGTCTTGGGAGTCGGGTCGAGAATGTCGATCAGGCGCTTGTGCGTGCGCATCTCGAAGTGCTCGCGCGAGTCCTTGTACTTGTGCGGCGACTTGATGACGCAGTACACGTTCTTCTCAGTGGGCAGCGGCACCGGGCCCGCGACCGACGCACCAGTGCGGGTCACCGTCTCGACGATCTTCTTCGCCGAGGAGTCGATGACCTCGTGGTCGTAGGCCTTGAGCCGGATGCGGATCTTCTGTCCCGCCATGGCTACTCAGTAGTCCTGTCTCTTCTAACGCTCTGGAACCAGATGGTCCGTTTACTTCGTTTCTCCGACCCACGCGGTCGGGTGTGTCGCGCTCTCGCCGACACAGATGCCCCTTGTTCGAACATCCCTGCCGGGAAAACACGGCCCTTCCGGAACCGCAAGCCGGGGACGAAAGGTCCACCGGGTGCCTGGTCGGCGCTCTATTGACACTTCCCGAAAGATTCCCGTACGTCCGCCCCAGCGCTGCCAACAGGCAGTTAGGGCGACGAGTACTGTGGGACTCGCTTTCGGTCCTCCCGGCGGGAGGCGCGCAACATCAACACTCGACCGAGCAACTCCGACAGTCTGCCATATGGGGCACCGCCTCCGCCAATCGAGCCGGAGACAATACCCCGGACGTGACGTAGGTCAAACGCCGAGCCCGTCCGGCAGGGGCCTTTCGGGGCCCGGACGTGAGGCCGGTCACCGTGAACCCGTTCGAGGGCTACGGGTAACAACGGGTGTATCCGACCGACGGCAGACACGGAGCCCGCGTGAACAGCCCCCCTGGCAGACATGACGAGGACGCCTCCGTCATCGCCGACTCCCTGACCCGACCCGAGTTGTTCGGGGAGCTCTACCACCGGCACGCGGCGGTGATCCACCGGTACGCGGCCCGACGGCTGGGCGAGGACGCGGCCGAGGACATCACCGCCGACACCTTCCTGGCCGCGTTCCGCACGCGGGGGCGTTACGACGTCTCGCGCGCCAGTGCCCGGCCCTGGCTGTACGGAATCGCCGCCAACCTCATCGGCAAGCAGCGCCGTACCGAGGTGCGGGCGCTCAGGGCCCTGGCCCGCACGGGCCACGACCCCGTGGCCGACTCCTGGACCGACCGCAGCGACAGCCGGGTCACCGCGCAGGCCGCACAGAGCCGCCTGGCCGGCGCGCTGGCCGGTCTCTCGCGCGGTGACCGGGACGTCCTGCTGCTGGTCGCCTGGGCGGACCTCGGCTACCAGGAGGTCGCCGAGGCACTGTCCATCCCGGTGGGCACGGTGCGCTCCCGCCTCAACCGGGCCCGCAGAAAGGTACGCCTCGCACTCGGTGATGTGGACCCCACGTTCGTACGCGACTCCGCGGAGGTGATCGGCCATGGCTGAACCGGCGATGGACGAGATGACAGCGGTCCGGCAATTGCGCGCCGACGCTCCCGTGCCCGACCACGCCCGGCTCACCCCGGCCCGTCAGCGACTGCTGGACGAGATCGGCGCGCCCCGGCGCGGGTACGGCGGCTGGCAGCTCAGGGCGCTCGCCGTGGTCGCCGCAGTGGTGGCCGCTGCCCTGCTCTCCACGCTGACGCTACGGGGGGACCACACGACGCCGGCCAAACCGGCAGCCCCGATCGGGGCACACCAGTGGGTGTACCTGGAGAGCCGGTACGACACATGGAGCTGCCGGACGAATCTGGGCCCGCAAGGGTACGGCGAGGCCGGCGCGTTCTACATGAATCCCGGAGCGGAGCCGTGCACCAGGGAACCGGCCAGGTCCACGGACGACGAGGCGTGGACCCGGTACGACGGCGGGAAGCAGGCCGTCGGGGACGCGAGTGGTACGGGCGCCGTACACAAGTGGGGCGGCCCCAACTCGAACTACCTCTCGCCCCAGGCCACTGACGCCCTGGTGGCGGACCTCCCCGAGGACCCCGACGCCGCGCTGCGGCTGATCCTTGAGCGGTCCGTCCCCGACCGCGCCACCTACAAGGTCAGGCTCACCCAGGCCCAGCGCGACTTCGACGAGGTGGTCGAGGTTCTCTCCGGAGCCACGGACGTCCCTTCCGACAAGGCCCGCACGATCCACCGCGTCATCACCGGCCTTGCCGGAGCCACCGAGCCCGTCGACACGACCGACGGCGCGGGACGGAAGGTCCTGGCGATCGGCGTCGACGGCAACTTCCGCGACTACGCGTGGGAGCGCAACAGCATGCAGGTGCTGCTCGACCCGGAGACCTTCGCCTACCGAGGTGTCCGCTGGGTGGCCGGCATGGACTACTACGCGGGCGGCAAGGCCTCCGGCGGCCCGTTCGTCCCGAAGGGCACGGTCGTCGCCACGTCCACCCGTCTCGCCACCGTCGTCGTCGACAAGGCGGGCGAGCGGGACTGAGCCGCCCGCCGCCCGCGCATGCGAAAGGGCCCGTACGACCGGAGTCGTACGGGCCCTCTCAGGTGCTCAGCTCAGGCTGGAGCTACCAGGTCGATCAGCAAGAACTACTTGGTGATCTTGGTGACCTGGCCGGCGCCCACCGTGCGACCACCCTCACGGATGGCGAACTTCAGGCCCTCTTCCATGGCGATGGGCTGGATGAGCTCCACCTTCATCTCGGTGTTGTCACCCGGCATCACCATTTCGGTGCCCTCGGGGAGGGTCACAACGCCCGTCACGTCCGTCGTACGGAAGTAGAACTGCGGACGGTAGTTGTTGAAGAACGGCGTGTGGCGGCCACCCTCGTCCTTGGACAGGATGTAGGCCTGGGCCTCGAAGTCGGTGTGCGGCGTGACCGAACCCGGCTTGATGATGACCTGGCCGCGCTCGACGTCCTCGCGCTTGATGCCACGGAGGAGCAGACCGACGTTCTCGCCCGCCTGGCCCTCGTCGAGCAGCTTGCGGAACATCTCGATGCCGGTGACCGTGGTGGTGGTCTTCTCCTGCTTGATGCCGATGATGTCAACGGTCTCGTTGACCTTCAGGACACCACGCTCGATACGGCCGGTGACGACCGTACCGCGACCGGTGATCGTGAAGACGTCCTCGACGGGCATGAGGAACGGCTTGTCGACGTCACGCTCGGGGGTCGGGATCGCCTCGTCGACGGCGGCCATGAGGTCGAGAACCGACTGACCCCACTCGGCGTCGCCCTCGAGCGCCTTGAGCGCCGAGACCTTGACGACCGGCAGGTCGTCGCCCGGGAACTCGTACTCGGAGAGGAGCTCACGGACCTCGAGCTCGACGAGCTCCAGGATCTCCTCGTCGTCCACCATGTCGGCCTTGTTCAGGGCGACGACGATGTACGGAACGCCGACCTGGCGGGCCAGGAGCACGTGCTCCTTGGTCTGCGGCATCGGGCCGTCGGTGGCGGCGACCACGAGGATCGCGCCGTCCATCTGCGCGGCACCGGTGATCATGTTCTTGATGTAGTCCGCGTGACCCGGGCAGTCGACGTGGGCGTAGTGGCGGCCCTCCGTCTGGTACTCGACGTGCGCGATGGAGATGGTGATACCGCGCTGGCGCTCTTCGGGAGCCTTGTCGATCTGGTCGAAGGCCGAGGCCTCGTTCAGGTCCGGGTACTTGTCGTGCAGCACCTTGGTAATGGCGGCCGTGAGGGTCGTCTTACCGTGGTCGATGTGACCGATGGTGCCGATGTTGACGTGCGGCTTAGTCCGCTCGAACTTCGCCTTCGCCACGGGGGTCCTCCTGGGAGTGGTTCTGGAACGCCTTGCTTCATCGGCGCCAGGTGATCTTTGCTGGAAAGCCCGGGTCCAGGGGGCAAACATCCGGGGATGCGGCTGTTTGCCCCTTGAGGCTCCGGAGTCAAGCCTACGGCGTGTAAACCGAGTGTGTTACTCGCCCTTGGCCTTCGCGATGATCTCCTCGGCGACGTTCCGGGGAACCTCGGCGTAGGAGTCGAACTGCATCGAGTAGCTTGCGCGACCCGACGTCTTGCTGCGGAGGTCGCCGACGTAGCCGAACATCTCCGACAGGGGCACCAGGCCCTTGACGACGCGGGCACCGGCCCGCTCCTCCATGGCCTGGATCTGACCACGGCGGGAGTTGATGTCGCCGATGACCTCGCCCATGTAGTCCTCGGGCGTGGTGACCTCGACGGCCATCATCGGCTCGAGCAGCACGGGGCTGGCCTTGCGCGCGGCCTCCTTGAAGGCCTGCGAACCGGCGATCTTGAACGCGAGCTCGGAGGAGTCCACCTCGTGGTAGCCACCGTCGAGCAGGATCACGCGCACGCCGGTCATCTCGTAACCGGCGAGGATGCCGAACTGCATGGCCTCCTGCGCACCGGCGTCGACCGAAGGGATGTACTCCTTCGGGATACGACCACCGGTCACCTTGTTCACGAACTCGTACGAGGCGTCGCCGCCCTCGATCGGCTCGATCGCGATCTGCACCTTCGCGAACTGGCCGGTACCGCCAGTCTGCTTCTTGTGCGTGTAGTCGACCCGGTCGACCGCCTTGCGGATGGTCTCGCGGTAGGCGACCTGCGGCTTGCCGACGTTGGCCTCGACCTTGAACTCACGGCGCATACGGTCGACCAGCACCTCGAGGTGCAGCTCGCCCATGCCACCGATGATGGTCTGGCCGGTCTCCTCGTCCGAGTGGACCTGGAACGACGGGTCCTCTTCGGCCAGGCGCTGGATCGCGATGCCCAGCTTCTCCTGGTCGCCCTTCGACTTGGGCTCGATGGCGACCTGGATGACCGGAGCCGGGAAGTCCATGGACTCCAGGATCACGGGCTGCTTGTCGTCGCACAGCGTCTCGCCGGTCGTGGTCTGCTTCAGACCCATGACGGCGACGATGTCGCCGGCGCCGACCGACGCGATCTCCTCACGCTTGTTCGCGTGCATGCGGTAGATCTTGCCGATGCGCTCCTTCTTGCCCTTGACGGAGTTCAGCACGGCGGTGCCGGACTCCAGGCGGCCCGAGTAAACCCGGACGAAGGTGAGCTTGCCGAGGTGCGGGTCGCTCATGATCTTGAACGCCAGCGCGGACAGCGGCTCGTCGTCGGACGGCTTGCGCTTGACGATCGCCTCCGGGTCCTTGACGTCGTGGCCCTCGATGGCCTCGACGTCCAGGGGGGAGGGAAGGTAGCGCACGACCGCGTCGAGCAGGGGCTGAACGCCCTTGTTCTTGAACGCGGTGCCACAGAACACCGGGGTGACCGTGGTGTCGTTGGACTTGCCGGACGCGATGGTGATGCGACGGATCGCGGCGTACAGCTGCTCCACGGAAGGCTCCTGGCCCTCCAGGTACAGCTCCATGATCTCGTCGTCGTTCTCGGCGACGGTCTCGACGAGCTTGCCGCGGTACTCCTCGGCAGCCTCGGTGTGGGTGGCCGGGATGTCGACGACGTCGTACATCTCGCCCTTCTCCGCCTCGGCGGACCACACGAAGGCCTTCATCGTGACCAGGTCGACGACGCCCTTGAAGTCGGCCTCGGCACCGATCGGCAGCTGCATGACGATCGGCTGCGCGCCGAGGCGGCTGCTGATCATGTCGACACAGCGGTGGAACTCGGCACCGGTCCGGTCGAGCTTGTTGACGAAGCAGATACGCGGGACGCCGTAGCGGTCCGCCTGACGCCAAACGGTCTCGGACTGGGGCTCGACACCCGCGACACCGTCGAACACCGTCACGGCACCGTCGAGCACGCGCAGCGAACGCTCCACCTCGACGGTGAAGTCGACGTGGCCCGGGGTGTCGATGATGTTGATGGTGTGGTCGACATCGGCAAGCGGCCAGTGACAGGTGGTGGCAGCAGAGGTGATCGTGATGCCACGCTCCTGCTCCTGCTCCATCCAGTCCATCGTGGCGGCGCCGTCGTGGACCTCACCGATCTTGTAGGAGACGCCGGTGTAGAACAGGATCCGCTCGGTGGTGGTCGTCTTGCCCGCGTCGATATGGGCCATGATCCCGATGTTGCGGACCTTGGCCAGGTCAAGTGAAGTGGTAGCCATAAGGCTTTCGTCTTCTCTCGGTCTCGATGTGGGTAGCGACTACCAGCGGTAGTGCGCGAAGGCCTTGTTGGACTCGGCCATCTTGTGGGTGTCCTCGCGCTTCTTCACAGCGGCGCCGAGGCCGTTGGACGCGTCGAGAAGCTCGTTGAGGAGGCGCTCGGTCATGGTCTTCTCGCGACGGGCGCGGGAGTAACCGACGAGCCAGCGCAGCGCCAGGGTGCTCGCGCGACCCGGCTTGACCTCGATCGGGACCTGGTAGGTCGCGCCACCGACACGGCGGGACTTGACCTCGATGGTCGGCTTGATGTTCTCGAGAGCGCGCTTCAGCGTGATGACCGGGTCGTTGCCGGTCTTCTCGCGCAGGCCCTCCATGGCGCCGTAGACGATGCGCTCGGCGGTGGAGCGCTTGCCGTTCAGCAGCACCTTGTTGATGAGCGACGTGACAAGAGGAGAACCGTAGACCGGGTCGATGATGACCGGGCGCTTCGGGGCAGGGCCCTTACGAGGCATTGTTTACTTCTCCTTCTTGGCGCCGTAGCGGCTGCGGGCCTGCTTGCGGTTCTTGACACCCTGGGTGTCGAGCGAACCGCGGATGATCTTGTAGCGAACACCGGGCAGGTCCTTCACACGGCCACCACGCACGAGCACGATGGAGTGCTCCTGCAGGTTGTGTCCCTCACCCGGAATGTAAGCAGTGACCTCGATACCGCTGGTCAGACGCACACGCGCGACCTTACGCAGGGCCGAGTTCGGCTTCTTCGGGGTGGTCGTGAACACACGCGTGCAGACGCCGCGACGCTGGGGCGAACCCTCGAGTGCGGGCGTCTTGTTCTTCTCGACCTTGTCCTGCCGGCCCTTCCGGACCAGCTGCTGGATCGTAGGCACTACTTCTCCGGTTTCTGTGTGCCGAATGGTGAAGCTAACCTGGAACTTCGCCGACCCACGCGGTCGGGTGTGTCGGATCCGGCGGACTTCCGCCGCGAGGCAGGAAGAGGCGCAGATCACAGTGGCCGCTAGCTAGGCCCCGTGTGCGGTTGAAGACACGCACGAGGGCCAGGGCACACCCCAGGCACAAGGTCTGAGCGTACCTAGCGCATTCACTCCGGTCAAAACAGAAGCCCCGCCACCGACACGCCGGAGGTTTACGAGCGCCGCCCCAGGCCCTGTGATACCGGCGCCGCGGGGTCCGCGGAACCTCCCGGGGGCGACGTCGGGGACGGCACGGTCGGATCGCCGCCGGCCCGGAACGGCCCCCCGGCGGCGTCCGCCGCCGTGTCGTGACCGATGAAGTACGTCGGACGGTTCTGCACGGCCGTGTAGATGCGGCCGACGTACTCGCCCAGCAGGCCCACGCAGACCAGCTGGACCGCGCCGATGAACAGCACGCCGATGAAGAGGGACGTCCAGCCGGGGACGGTGTGCTGGAAGGCGTGGGCGCTCAGGGTGTAGATCATCAGGGCCATGCAGACCAGGAACGCGAAGCCGCCCAGCCAGGTGGCGATGCGCAGGGGCGCCGCCGAGAAGCCCGTGACGCTGTCGACGGCCAGCCGGATCATCCGGCCGAGGGGGTACTTGCTCTGGCCCGCCGGTCGCGGGGCGCGCTCGTAGCGGACCTCGCCGCTGGGGAAGCCCAGCCAGGGCACGAGGTAGGCGGTAGACCCGCTGCTGGTCCGGCAGGGCCTTCAGGGCGTCCACCGCGGCCCGGCTCAGCAGCCGGAAGTCACCGGCCTGAGCCGGGACCGACGGTCCGGCGAGCCTGCGGACGAGCCGGTAGTACAGGCCCGCCGTCCACCGCTTGAAGCCGGTGTCGCTGGCCCGGTCGGCGCGGATGCCGTAGACGATGTCGAGGCCCCCGGTGCGGGCCAGCGCGAGCATCTCGGGAATCTTCTCGGGCGGGTCCTGGAGGTCGGCGTCGATACTGACGACGTACGCGCCGTGTGCCCGGTCCAGACCCGCGGTCAGGGCGGCCTGGTGGCCGGAGTTGCGGCGCAGGCCGATGACCCGCAGTTCCGGCCAGCCGAGCCGGAAGGCGGCCAGCAGCTCGGCCGTGCGGTCGGTGCTGCCGTCGTCGACCGCGACGACCTCGTAGCCCACGCCGAGATCCGCCAGGACCGGACGCAACCGGCTGACCAGCGCGGGAAGAACCTCTTCCTCGTTGTACATGGGTATGACGACCGACAAGACGGTCGCCGTGGCCGTGGTGTTCGGCGCTTCGGTCATCCGTCCTCCCCCAAGCTGTGGCGCACATGTGCGACTCTGTTGCGATCTTATGACCACACTCTTATGACCACACTTCACGATCATCCGGACAATGGTGCCGCCCCTGGCGTCCGGCGATCGGCCGAGGGGGGACCCCAGCAATGAGCACGGCTTCCAGCGACACGGCGACGGACCCCGCCGTGCCCGACGGGCCACAGGAGCGCTCGCCGAGACTGCGCCGCCTCACCCTGCCGGACGGTGTACGACCGTACCTCGCTCCGCTGCTCCTCTACGGTGTCACGAAGCTCGTGGGCCTGACCGTCTTCGCCTGGCTCCTGGAGTCGGCCGACGAGTACCAGAAGAAGAACCCGCGTTTCGGCGGCGGCGCCCACTGGTGGGACGTCCTGGCCACCTGGGACGGCTGGTGGTACCTCCAGGTCGCCGAGAAGGGGTACGACCCCCGCCCGCTGGAGCAGCTCGCCCCGGGCGGGCTGTTCACCGTCAAGCAGAACTCGGTCGCCTTCTTCCCGCTCTACCCGGGCCTGATCCGGGGCGTCTCCGAGATCACCGGGCTGGGGCTGTACGGCTCCGGGATCCTGGTCTCGGTGCTCGCCTCCTTCGTCGCGGCCGCCGGCATCTACGCCGTGATCTCGACGCTCGCCGGGGTGCGGGCGGGCACGATCGCGGCCGGGCTGTGGGCGGTGGCACCCGGCGCGGGCGTGGAGTGGGCGGTCTACTCGGAGTCGCTCTTCGTCGCCATCGCCGCCTGGTGCTGCTACTGCGTGATGAAGCGGCGGTGGGTCGCGGCGGGGCTGCTCGCCTTCGTGGCCGGGCTCAACCGGCCGACCTCCGCCGCGCTCATCGGCGCGGTCGGGCTGGCCGCGATCGTCGCCCTGGCCCGGCGGGAGAGCAGGCGCGAGCACAGGGTCTCGGGGCCCCTGTACGCCATGTTCGCCGCGCCGCTCGGCCTGCTCACCTACATCACCTGGGTCGGCCTCAGCATGGGCGACCTCACCGCGTACTTCACGCTCCAGCGCGAGGGCTGGGCGCACTACTTCGACTTCGGCTCCTACACCCTCGACGTGCTGGGCAACACGGCGATCGGTCGCCACAACTACCTGTTCGCGTTCTCGGTCCCCGACCTCCTCGGCGTCCAACTGGTGCTGGCGCTGCCCTTCCTGATCGCGCTGATGCTCCGCAAGAAACCGCCGCTGGTGCTGGTCGCGTACACCCTGGCGAGCGTGATCACCGTGCTGGGCACCCAGCAGATGTTCGGCAATACGGGGCGTTACCTGCTGCCGGTCTTCCCGCTGCTGCTGGCCCCGGCGGCGGCACTGAGCCGGTTGAAGTGGCCGAGCCTGGCGGTGTTCTTCGGGACGGCGGCCCTCGCGTCGGGGTGGTACGCGCACTACGTGATCTTCGAGTTGGGCATTCCGTAGACCGGTTGCGGTGACCCGGGGCGGTGATGCGGTGCGGTGACCCGGGGCGGTGACCCGGTGTGGTGATGCGGGGCGGTGATGCGGTGCGGCGAAGGGCCGTCACCGGGTCCGGCGGGTGGCGCGTTCGGCGGCGAACACGTCCTCCAGCCGGAAGAGCTGGGCCCGCCCCGCCTTGCCCGCCGGTTCGAGATGCCCCAGCTGGACCCACTTGCGAATGGTGGCGGGGGCCACACCGACCTCCTGAGCGGCGAGAGGGCCGGGAATCAGGGTCGGTCGCCCGGCGGTGCGTCGGTCGGCGGTGCTCATGCGCGCGCCCACTCCCCCTCGTCCCAGGTGTGCCGGTAGGCCGGGTCGTCGTGGCAGCCGCAGTCCGGTTCCGGGCAGCGGCAGGCCGGATTGACGCAGAGGACGGCCGCGCGGTCGGGGAACGCGCGCAGAGAGACGGAGTCGCACCAGGGGCAGCGGCCGGCGACCCGGACGACGGTCTCGGTGTCGCCCAGCGCGCGGGCGCAGCGGCGGGCCATCCGCCGGGTCTCGTCGCGCACATGCGCGGCCAGGACGGTGTCGGCGGCCACGCGGTCGAGGAGGGACGCGATCCGGCGCAGCCGCTCGGGCACGGAGGCGCGGCGCGAGCGGGGCAGTCCGAGCCGGTCGCGTACCGCCTCCTCCAGTTCGAGCACGCCGTCGGTGATGTCCCGGATGGCGTCGGAGACATGCAGGCGGAGCGGGGCCGCGCCGTGGCCCGGCGCCACGAGGCCGTGCCGCTGCTGGAGCAGCAGCTGCTCCTCGCGCTCCTCACGCAGGCGGGCGCCGAGATCGGCGGGGGGCCGCGATGCGGCGGGGCGCTGGGCAGGGGTGGTGCGGCCGGGGACCAGTTCCGTGGACAGCTCGGGGAACTGCTGCAGAAGGGTGCCGATCCAGAGCGCGGCCTGGGCGGTGGGACGGTCCTCGCAGGCGTCAGCCACGGGGGCCTCCCTGGGCCGGGAGGCGGGCGAGGCCGACGGCCGGGGCCGGCGGGAGGAGATGCGCGGGCACGGGGACCGGACGGCCGGAGCGCCAGAGCCGGCCGCCGCAGACGCCGTCGAACCAGTTGTCGGCCGGTGCCACCGCCTCCTCGCAGGGCCGCCGCACGCGGCAGCCGGCGCAGGCCCGGAGCGCGGGGGCGGCGACCTTGGCCTTCTTGGAGAAGACGACCCGCGGGGAGAGCCCGGCACAGGCGGCCGCGGACTGCCAACCGGGGGCTGACGGGCAGGAACTCGTTTCGGGCATGGACATGGGACCCCCTGGGTTCGTGAACGAGCCGTACTGGGTGAACGCCCCCCAGACTACAGATTGCGTGCGCGCCCGCAACGAAATTCAGGCGGACCGGAGCCCGGACCGTCCCCCGAATCTCCACGAACCGCACAAACTTTCCTCAGTGCTTGCTCGAGAGCACGTAATTCCGCGCGCGCAAGCAAGCTAAACTCTTGCCCACCCCCGAAGGAAGAGAGAAAGACATGACCAACCAGGGCTTGGACGCATTCGCCGCGTGGGTCGAAGACCTCATGCGCGAACGCGGCTACGACATCGACAGTCCACGCGGCGGCGGCAAGTCGAGAATCGCGGACGAGGCCGGCGTGCATCGCGCCGCGGTCACCCGTCTGCTCCAGCGGCAGAGCATGCCGGACCTCGAGACCACCCGCAGGCTCGCCCGCGTGCTCGGGGTGCCGGTCCGCGACATGCTCATCCGCTCCGGCCGGCTGACCGCGGAGGAGCTGGCCGACCCGCACGACTACCTGGCCTCGCCCGCGCCCAGCGCGGATTTCGGCCGCCGCCCCACGCTGGAGGAGGTCGCCGACCTGCTGGGCGTGCCCGCCGACCGGCGGGAGATGTTCGTCAGGGTGGTGGAGCAGTTCCTGCCGAGCGAGGCCGAGGCCGAGGTGACGCAGGTGCGTGAGGACCGACGGGTCCTGGTGGAGACGGCCGCGGCCGCGCCCACCGCCGACTGACCGAGCCGGAACCACCGGTCACGCCTGCCGTGCCGGTTCCGATCGAAGGGCACCCGTGGGCCGACGGGGGCTCCGGTCGACGGCGCCACGGCTCGCACCCGCCCGCACCACGGCTTGACCCTGCACGACGCCTGCACAACGGCTCACGCCGGCACCACCCATGCACGACGGCCTACGCGGGCACCACCCACGCACGACGGCTTGGCCCCGCACGACGCCTGCACCATGGCTCGCGCCCGTACCCGCCGGCACCACGGCTTGCGCCTGCACCCCGCCGGCACGACGGCTTGCGCCCGTACCCCGGCGCCGCATTCGACCGGCAGGCGCGTGACCTGACGAGCGCCCGCGCCTCAGCACCACGGCTTGCGCCCGCACCGTGCCCGCACCACAGCTTGCCGCCCGCACCCGCCCGCACGGCGGCTTGCGCAGCGCCTGCACCACGGCTTGCGCCCGCCCGCACCAGGTCTTGGGCCCGCACTCCGGCTTGCGCCCGCGCGTCGGCTGCACCACGAGTGCAATCCGGCCCCTCCCCTCCTGACCTGCGCTCGCCCCTGCGCTCACCCCGCGCTCGCCCCTGCACCCCCGCCCCTCCCGCACCTCGTCTCACATCCCTCTCGCCGTTTTAGTTGCGTGCGCGCACGCTCCTCTGTCACAGTTGGTGCAGCGGCGGAGCTGTGACCGCGAGCCCCCAGCGGGCCGCACCCGCCGCCGTACGCCGGGCCGAGGCGCCGCGCGCCTCCCCTTCCCCGCCCCCGCGCGGCGCCCGCCCGGCGACTTCCCCTTCTTCCGGCGAGGTGACCCGGCATGACCACACCCACCCCACCGAGCGCCTTCCCCGACGTCGAGGCCCTGGTCGTCGACATCCTGGAGGCCGACTCGGCGCTCTCCACGGCGCTCGTCGCCGTCGAACCGCCCGCGAACTTCGACGGCACGACCGCCGCCGTCCTCGTCAACCGGCGCGGCGGCGCGTGGATCGGCGAACTGCACGTCGACCAGCCGCTGATCGAGCTGGAGGTGTACGGCCCGACCAAGCAGGCCGCGCACGTCCTGGCCAACTCGGCCCGCCGCGCGCTGCTGGCCGCGGCCGGCAACCGGTACGGCACCAACCTCATCACCGAGGTGGAGGAGCAGGACGGCCCGCGCTGGCTGCCCGACTACCTCTACTCCGCGGCCAACCGCTACGTCGGCGTGCTCAAGGTGTTCCTGGACGTTCACTGACAGGCCCGCGCGGGCCACCCGTCCGCCACCGCACCCCACAGACCGAAGGCCCCGCCCTCGCACCCGCGAGACGGCGGGGCCTTCGCCGTACCCGGAACCGCCGGGAACGGCGCCCCGCATCACCCCCATATAAGGAGATCCACCCATGGCAGGCACCAACTCCTCCGAGATCCGCATCGCCGGCGTCGGCCGCCTCTACGTCGGCGCCGCCGACACCAAGGTTCCGACGACCTTCTCCACCGACCCGTCCACCGACTGGGCCACCGGCTGGAAGAACCTCGGCTTCACCACGGGCGACGGCGTCACCTTCAGCAAGAAGGACAAGCTGGAGCCGGTCGACGTGTGGCAGGCCGTCAGCCCGGTGCACTTCGTGTACTCGGACCGCGACCTGACCCTGAAGTTCTCGCTGATGCAGTTCAACGAGGACACGCTGCCGCTCTTCATGGGCGGCGGCGCGGTCGAGGCCGTCACCGGCTCCACGGGTGTCTACAAGTACGAGATCGCCGACCGTCCGTACGCGGACGTGCGTGCCCTCGGCCTGGAGTTCACCGACGTCCGCGCAAGCGACGGGACCGCCGTGACCTACCGCTTCGGCATCCCGCGCGGCCAGGTCACGGCGGCGGACGACATCAAGCTGGCCCGCAAGTCGGCGGCCCAGCTCGGCATCACCTACACGGCGATGGCCGCCGCCGACGGTTCGGCGCTGGCCAGCTTCGTGATGAAGGACGCCGCCTACGCCGCGTCCTGACGCTCCGGGGCGGGGCGGGCTCCCCGCCCGCCCCGCCCCGGAGCCCCGTTCCTCTTCTCCTCACGCTGTACGGACCCAAGGAGCACCCATCACCATGGCCCGTTTCGACGTCAACGCCGCCCGCGCCCAGCGCCTCGAAGCCCTCGGCCGTACCTGGTCGTTCGAGCTGGACGACGAGAGTTTCACCCTGCCCACCGAGCTGACCCGCGCCACCGCGAAGGCACTGCGCGAGCTCGACGACAACGACGTGGACGGGCTGCTCGGGCTGCTCATGGGCGAGCAGCAGTTCGCCCGCTTCGAGCGGCACGAGGTCACCATGCAGGACATCGCAGCGATCCTGGAGGCCTACGGCAAGGAGACCGGGCTCGGCCTGGGGGAAGGCTGAGCCTCGTCGGGTTCGTCGACGAACACGCCGAGGCCCTCGAAGCGGACCTGCTCCGCTATTACGGGATCGATCTGCTCGACTGGCACCGTGAGCGCCTCTCCGCGCGGCGGCTCGCGGTGCTCATCAAGCAGTTGCCGCGCGACAGCGCGCTGAACCGGGAACTGCACGGCGAGGCCGCCGAGTGGTCGGTGACGGACCATCTGCTGGCCGCCGCCGTGGACCACCTGGCGGCCGCCAACTGGATGTTCGCCTGCGTCAACTCGGAGGAGGGGGACCAGCCGGACGCCCCGGCGCCGGTGCCTCGTCCGACGGAACCGGCCGAGAACGGCACCTACGGCACCTACGGCGCGGGCGACGCGTACGAGGAGCAGGAGGATCGCGAGGTGTACGGGGAGCACGAGGAAACGGGCGAACGTTCCGGGGGCGTGGGACGGGCGGCCCCGGGGTCGGCTCCCACGGCGGACGGGTCGCGGGCGCCCGCGCCGGACGGGGTGCCGTCGGCGTTCCAACTGGCCCGCTTCTTCGGCTGATCCGCCCGGTCGCCGATTTCCTCCCGGCTTCCCGGTCGTCCGGTTTTCCGGTCACCCACCGGACGGCCGGTCACGACGTGCCCGTCGGCTCCGCTCAGCGGGAGCCCGACGGGCCGTTCTGCTCGTCCCGGCGCCGGCCGCCGGCCCGGCCCTCCAGTTCGTCCGCGAGGGCACGGGCTTTGTCCGAAAGCAGCCGTGGCCGGCGCTCGTCGCGCACGCCCTGCGGCTCGACCGGCTCGACCGACTCCTCGGCCGGCTCGGCGACCGGCTCGACCGGTTCCGGCCGCTCGACGTCATCCGCCTGCTCGGGCCGCTCGGTCCGCTCGGACTGATCAGTCCGCTCCGGCCGCTCCCGCGGTGGCCTTTCCGCGGTCCCGGCGCCGTCCGGCCTGCGTGCCCTCTCCCGTCCGGTGGATCCGATCTCGCCGGGCAGGGCCAGCGGGGGCACACTCGGCCGGCCGTTGCGCCGGACCACCGGCCGCCGGTCGGCGGGCATGACGCGCTTCCCGCGCACCTCACGTGCGGAGAGCAGGATGTCCCCCTCGGCACCGGAGCCGGCCTCGGCCCCACCGGTGCCCCCAGCCCCACCCGCACCGCCGGCCTCGTCTTCGACGCCCCGGTCCTCCTCGTGCGACCCCCTGGCCGGGCTGCTCGCGCTCGTCGGCCCGGTCGGACTCGTCGTTGCGACAACGTTGGCCGTGTCCGGGTCGCCGTACGGAGCCTCCTCGCTCCCGTCCGTCCCCCCTGCCGGGGGAGGCGACGGCACCGGGGTTCCGTCCGCCACCGAACGTTCCCGTTCGCCGCGTTCCTCTACGCGCGTCCATGCGGAGGGAGGGCGCAGCAGTTCGACATAGGGAAGCGGAATGACCTCGCCGCCGCGCTCGTGCTCGCGCTCCCCCTCGGCCCGTCGGGCCCGGTGGGGGCGGTGGCCGGTGCGGGCGTCCTCCTGGCCCTGGAGGTAGGCGGCGGTGATCCGCTCCTCGTACGCGCGGCGGATCGCGGGTAGCTGTTCGTCGACCACATCGGCCCAGCCCGCGCTGTACGCGGCCAGTTCCCGCCGGTCGAGTTCGCTGCGGGGAAGCACCACCAGGTCGTCCGGTGCATGGCCGAGCAGGAGGACAAGCTCCGAGACACGGGCGATGAGATGCGGCAGATCGGAGGCCTGTTCGAGCCAATCGATCACATGCTCGCGCCGCACGTCGCTCGCGTCCCCGTCCACCCCGTAGGCCTTGCTCTCGTCCCCTGGCCCCATCGCGCCCCCGCGCGAGGACGGCTGCCCGTCGCCGTCCACCGTCGTCTGGCGGCCACTCAGTTCCCTTGCGGAGCGCCGCTGTTCACCTTTTCGAATCCGACGGGAGAACGGCCGGATCCTACTCCACGAACCTGGGCGGCACTTCGGCCGCACCCCGGCATCACCGCAGGTCCCGACCGCTGAACGACGGGCGCTCCTCGCCAAACACGGAACGACACCACAGGATTACTCGTACACTAGTTCGAACACGCGTTTTCGAACGCCCCAGAGGCGCCACCTGTACCACAGCCCAGCGGACAGACCGGAAAGCAGGCCGACATGGTGACTGGCACGAGCAACTCCCCGAAGCAGCCGATCGACACCTACACCCGCCTCGCCCACCTCCTGCACACCACGCCCCCCGACCGTGAGGCCCTGCTCGACCAGGTGTACGAGGAACTGCTCGCCCGGGAGTCCCGCGCCTACGCGGCCGGCTGGTCGGATGCCCTGACGGAGGCGCGGCGGGGGCGGCGGGGCCGACCGTAGCCGAGCTCGCCGACGAGAGGCCTGCGGTGGACCCCCGGGGGCCCGTGCCCGAGACCCCGCGCTCAACCGATGGGGGTCACCTTCCGCCAGCGCCGCACCGCTCGCCTGATGCGTCTGGACGTCAACCAGCGTGTCATCGAGGACCAGTTACCGACCTTGAGGACGACGAAATTGTCCGGGTCGCCCGGTTCACGGCCCAGCGTGTCGATCACGCCCAGCGAGCACACGCGCTCCACGGACGAGTCAGCCCCTATGAACACCCAGAAGACGGGATGGCGCTCCACACGTTTCATCGTGGCCATGAACTCGGCGTCATCGCCCGGGGCCTCCGTAAGAAGGACGACGCACACGGTGTGACCTCTCAGGGTCGCCGAGGCGTCCACGACCGCGGCGAGCGTAGGAGCCAGGCGTACGACGTACTCGTCGCGCAGTGCCCCCTCCTTCTTCAGACGCCGCAGGGCATTGTCCTTGGCGGTGCCGCGCCGCCGCTCCGTCGGTGTCCCCTCGTCGAGCCAGTCGGCGGCCCAGGCTTCCAGGCCTTCCGGTCCGGGAGCGGGGATCCTCGTCGGCTCGTGGGCAAAAAGCCAGACGCCGGCGTCCACACCGCCGAAATCGGTCTCCGCCAACCGCACGGCGAAGCGGGCTCCGTCCGCCGCCAGGGAAGGCAGGCGGCCGCGCGGGACGCCCACCGCGACAGCACCCTTCACACGTCTCTCCCCCCTGCCGCCGCACTTCTGCCCGTCGACCGACGGCCGTCGAACAAGCATCACACCGGCTGTCACCGGACCTCAAGTGCTCCAGGCGGGAGAGCACACAACCAAGAAAGGCGGTACCCCTATGGCCGGCCCCTCCACGTCGGGCGGCAACGCCGAACACACCTTGAATCTGAATGAGATCTCGCCTGCCGTTCGTGACGCGTTCCAGCTGTACTTCCGCAAAGACGAGGCGAAGACCCTCGTCATGAAGGTCACCGCGATCAACCACACGGTGGACTACCTGAAAATCGGCCTGGCGGCCGTCGCGACGGGTCTCACTCTGGTCAAAGCGGACTTCACCATCGCGAAGGTCGACGAAAAAGGAATCAGTTGGCTGGGCAACACCCTCTACACCTTCCCCTGGGCGAAAGAGGGACACAACTGGTGGCGCACGATCATGCCCGAGAAGTTGGTCCGGAAATTCGACGAGAAGGAGGAAGAGAAGAAGGAGCTGCGCAACTACGTCGACCGGACCTTCTACCAGGCATCCCGCGCGGAGGGTCTCCACACCGGAATTCGGCGCGCCAAGGACGCGGCGGCACAGGCACAGCGTGACGTCGACTCCCTGCGCGCCGGGTTGCGCAGTGCCGCGGCGGCAGGCGCACCGAGGTCCGTGACGCGGGATCTGTCCGCGAAGAAGGACGTCACAGAGCTCAGGGCCTCCGTCACCTCCCTGAGCGCGGCCCTCGCAGGCATCTGAGCGCGATCACGAAAGGACCGGACGACGGATGTCACTTGTTCGAGCACTCGAAAGATCAGCCTCCGGGCTCAAGAATTTCCAGACACAGGCGAATTCGGCCGGCACCGCCGCGAAGGGCGTCGGTGACAAGGCGAAGTCCGGGGAAGGGCAGCTCAAGCAGTTCAAAACCGCCGCCCAGGGCGCCGAAAAGGAACTGAAGGATCTCAAGACCGCCTCCGACCAGGCCGAGAAGTCGCTCGGCAAGGCCGGGAAGACCGGGTCCAGTGCCGGTACGAACCTCGGCAAGTACGAGTCCGGGGCGGGCAAGGCCGCCAAGGGCCAGGACAAGATGAACAAGTCGATGAAGGGCAACTTCTTCGGCATGCTCATGGACCTGCTGGCACCGCTCATCGAGAAGGTCGTCGAAATGGCGACCAAGTCGAAGACCATGCAGAAGGTCCTCAAGACCGCCTTCGGCGTCATCAAGTCCGTGATCAGCACGGTCATGAAGGCCATCGGGCCGATCATGAAGAACGCGGCCAAGCTCATCAAGTCGGTCTGGACCGGCATCAAGACGGCGATCTCGGCCGTCGTCAAGGCCGTCGCCACGGTGATCAAGACCTACGTCGCCATCTGGAAGAAGGTCATCACCACCGCGCTGAACGCGATCAAGACGGTCGTCTCCAGCGTCTGGAAGGGCATCAAGGCCGTCATCTCGCCGGTCGTCAACTGGGTCAAGTCCGCGATCCCCAACGCCTTCAAGGCCGTCAAGGACAAGCTGTCCAGCATCTGGGGCGGCCTCAAGGGCATCGCGGGCCGCGCCTTCGACGGCATCAAGAGCGCGGTGAAGGGCCCGATCAACGCGGTCATCGGCATCATCAACCGCGCGATCGGCGCCCTCAACGGCATCAAGGTGTCGATTCCCGGCTGGGTCCCGGGCGTCGGCGGCAAGACCTTCGGCGTCAGCCTGCCCAGGATCCCGATGCTGGCCACCGGCGGTGTCGTCATGCCCCGCTCCGGCGGTGTCCCCGCGATCCTCGCCGAGGCCGGTGAGGCGGAGGCCGTCCTGCCGCTGAGCAAGCTGGACCGGCTGCTGCGACGGGCCGCCGCCCAGGGCTCGGCGTACGCCGGGGCCGCCGGTTCGGGCGGCGCGCTGCACATCGAGCACTACTACGCGGCCGAGGGCAGCAGCCCGCAGCGGACCGCCGACGCGCTGATGTTCCTGGCGAAGGCACGCGGATGAGTGCCGCCGCACTGCCTGCGGGAGGCGGGGCGGCCGATCTGTTCGCCGGGGTGGCACCGGCTCTCCAGGCCTTCCGGTCCCGGCTGGGACAGAACACCGCCGCGGCGCGCTCGCTGGCCGGCCGGATCAGGAGTGCCGCCACCGGCGTCGACGCCGTCCGTTCCGCCGCTTCCCAGGGCGCCACCGCCGTGCGTCAGGTCAAGACCGGCGCCGACGCCGCGAGCCGCTCCGTCGCGAAGACCGGACAGACCGCCACCACCGCCGCCTCCGGCATCAAGTCGGCCGGCACCCGGGCCAAGGGCGCCGGCAAGTCGCTCGGCACCCTGAACTCCGCGTTCGGCGGTGTCCTCGCCATCGTCGGTGCGCTCATCGAGGCCTCCGGTGTGCTCGGCGACCTCATGGGCGCCTTCGGCACCGCCATGACCATCGGCTCCGGCGTGATGCTGGTCATCAACGCCCTCACCCGCGCCAACCCCATCGGGTTCGTCACCGGTCTCCTCCTGCCCGTCGCCGGCTGGCTGATCGATCTCGCGCTGAACTCCGAGACCGGGCAACGGCTGATGGAGCAGCTCGCCACCCTCGTACTGAAGTACGTCGAGGGCTATCTGACCGTCATGACGCCGCTGCTCAAGGGCATCGCGAGCGCGGTGAACACGTACGTCACCGGATACCTGGCCGTCATCACCACCGCGCTCACCGTCATCGGCACGCTCCTCGGTACCGGCTTCGCCGTCATGAAGGCGCTGACCACCGGGGACACCCGGGCGCTCAGCGGCAAGGTGTCATCGGTCTGGCGGGGGTTCAAGGACGCGGTGCGGCCGGCGCTGGAGTGGATCACCAGGGACGTCCCCCGGATGTTCGCCCGGATCAAGGAGGCCACCTCCCGCACCCTCGACGCGATGGGCAGGTTCGTGACGACCGGCGCCCAGACCGTCGCCGGCGTGGTCAAGGGGCCGATCCAGGGACTCATCGCCTTCGCCAACTGGGTCATCGACGGGCTCAACTCCCTGAGTTTCTCGATCCTCGGCAAGAAGTTCGGCATCCACCTGGACAAGATCCCGATGCTCGCGGAGGGCGGCATCGCCGTCCCCGGCGCCGCCCGGGGCGCGGGCCGGGTACTGCCGCTGACCACCCTGGAGCGGCAGCGGGCGCTCGCCCGGCACAACGGGGCGCCGACGTCCCGACCGGCTCACCGGGTCAAGGAGTTCCACGAGAGCGCGGGCACGGGCGCCCGCGGCACCGCGGAAGACCTGCTCTTCCTCGCCTCCGCCCACGCCCGCACATGAGAGTGAGGTGACGGCCACCATGGCCGAGATCACGACAACCGCATACACAGACGATGTGGCCCCCGGCTCACTCATCACCCGCGACGGGCAGATGCAGTGGGCCGGACTGCTGATGGGCCCCGGCACCTCCTACGAGATCGACCGCGGCGGCCTCAGCGGCTGGGAGGACCTGCCGGAGTACGACTCCTCCGACGCCGACCACCCCACCGCGCACGGCGCCTGGCCGGGCGCCCGCTACGCCAAGCCGCGCAAGGTCGGCGGCACGGTGTGGACCGTCCCGGCGCAGGACGACGCCGCCTCCTCGCTCATCGCCACCCGTGTCCTGCGCCAGGCGCTGCTGCTCGGCGACGCGGAGCGCTGGCTGGCGGTGCGGCTGCACGGCGAGACGCTGGCCGTACGGGCCCGAGTCAGCCAGCGGGTGCTGGCCGCCGACCGGACGTACACCACGCAGGGCGTCTCCCGGGCGTCCGTGCAGTGGTACGCCACCGACCCGCGCCGCTACTCGGTCACCGAGCAGACCGCGGTCACCGGCGCCCCGCAGCCGGAGAGCGGTCTGACCTGGCCGCTGACCTGGCCGCTGTACTGGGGGCAGGCGGCCTCCACCGGGGACGTCAACGCCGACAACGGCGGCTCCGCACCCACCCATCCGGTGATCACCTTCACCGGGCCGTGCGCCAATCCGACGGTGACCGACCGGACCTCGGCGCAGCGGCTGCGCTACGAGATCGCGCTGGCCTCGGGCGACGAGCTCGTCGTCGACACCGCCGCCGGCACGGTCACCCTCAACAGCACCGCCTCGCGCCGGCACACCGCGGCAGCGGACAGCAGCCCCGAGGAACTCTTCGCGTTCGCCCCCGGCCGCGCGCAACTGGCCTTCCGACCCGACACCTACGGATCCGGCGCCCAGATGACGGTGCGCTGGCGAGAAGCGGAGTGGTGATCCCATGACCGTGCGAGCCGCCTGGCTCACGGAGACCGGCCAGACCCGGGAGGACACCCGGGTCACCCTGTCCGGACTCCTCACCCCGAACGCCCTGGTCCCGGAGAACATCCCGCTCAAGGCCCGCGGCGGCATCGTCCCCGGCGGCTTCGCGCTCAGCGGCACCACCGGGGGCATGACCCTCACGATCGGCACCGGCCGCGCCTTCGTCCAGGGCGGCCGGACCAACCAGGGCACCTACCCCGTGGCGGTGACCGAACCCGAGAGCCTGACGATCGAGGACGGCGACCCCACGCACCAGCGGATCGACCTGGTCGAACTCGTCGTCCAGGACAGCGCCTACGACGGCACCGCGGACACCGTGGCACGCGTCCGGCTGGTCAAGGGCACTCCCTCGGCCACGCCCCAGCAGCCGGTCGGCCCCGACGGCAGCACCCTGCCGCTCTACCGGATCCTGGTGCCCGCCGGGGCGTCGGCCGGCTCCGGCGGACTGGCCTGGGACTCCGCCGTCACCAACCTGCGCTACGCCACGGTGGCGCTCGGCGGCATCGTCCCCGCCGCCGGTTTCAACGGCGCGTACGCCGGCCAGTACCGGGACAACGCGGGCGTCCTGGAGCGCTGGGACGGCTCCGTCTGGGTCGCGTACCCCAAGGGCCTCGGCGGGATCCCGCCGGCCGGCACCCTGACGGCGGGCAGTTACGCCGGCCAGTACCAGGAGGACCCCACCGGTCCGCTCCAGCGCTGGAACGGTAGCGCCTGGGTCCCGTACCCGAAGTCCGTCGGCGGCATCGCTCCCTCCGGCACCGTCGCCACCGGCGGCTATCCCGGCCAGTACCGGGAGGACTCCGCCGGGCTGCTCCAGCGCTGGAACGGCACGGCCTGGGTCTACGCGGAGGGCCGCACGACGGTGCTGCTCAGCGTCTCGCAGACCAGCGAGCAGTCCGTGGCTCCCAACGCCTGGACGCAGCTGACCCTGCAGAGCGCCGACGTGGACGACGCGGCCGGCTGGTCGGGGTCCACCACCTACACGGTGCCGAGGGCCGGCTGGTGGCGGGTCTCGGGATCCGTCACCTGGTACATGCAGCCCTCCGCCGGCTCGCGCGGCGCTCGCGTCCACCTCAACGGCGGCGGTGTCGCGCGCGCCACCTGGCTGGTCGGCGCCGGCCCCGGCGCGACCTCGGTCGGCGGCACCGCCCTGATCCGGTGCGCCGCGGGCGACAAGCTCACACTGAACGGGCTGCAGAGCTCCGGCTCGACCATCAACACCCTCGGCGGCTCCGGCTACTACACCAACTTCACGGCCGAGTGGCTCAGGTCCTGACGCGTCCTGACGCGTCCTGACGAGCCCTCACCTCATCCACGCACAGCCGGAGCCCACCTCCGAAGACCACAGGAGACCAGCAGATGAACCTGCGCAGCTCATGGCTGGCCGAGACCGGCCAGACCCGCGAGGACACCCGACTGACCCAGCTCGGCGCGACCACCCCGGCCAACCCGCTGGACGTCCGCTCCGGCATCCTGCCCGGCTCCTACGACGGCCAGTACCGCCTCTCGGGCTTCTGGATGGAGGGCGGCGCGGGCACCATGACCGCCACCGTCCACGAGGGCCGGGCCGTCGTCCAGGCCGACAGCAACCAGGGCGCCTACCCGGTCACGCTGGCCGAGCCGATCACCCTCACCTTCGCCGACGGCGACGCCTCCTACGGCCGGATCGACGTCGTCGTCCTGCGCGTCTACGACGACCTGTACGACGACTCGGGCTTCACCAAGGCCGCCGTGGAGATCGTCCGGGGCACACCGGCGGCCACCCCCGCCGTGCCCGCGCTCCCGGAGATCGCGCTGCCGGTCTACCAGGTGGCCGTCCGGGCCGGCATCAGCGCCGGCAAGGGCGGGATCAACTGGAGCACCGACGTGACCGACCTGCGCACGCCCACCGTCGCGGTCGGCGGCATCCTGCCCGTCTACGGCGACACCGGCAACGGCGCCTACCCGGGCCAGTACCGCGACTCCGGCGGCGCCCTCCAGCGCTGGGACGGCTCCGCCTGGGTGTCCTACCCCAGCGCCCTGGGCGGCATCGCCCCCTCCGGCACCGTCACCACGGCCAGTTACACCGGCCAGTACCGCGACACCCCCGCCGGGCTCCAGCGCTGGAACGGCACCGCCTGGGTGACGTACCAGCCGGTCCCGACCTGGACGAATTACACACCGCTCTGGCGCTGCGAGACCGGCGCGGCGCCCACGCTGGGCAACGGCACGCTGGCCGGGGCGTATGTGAAGACGGGCACCGTCGTCACCTTCCGGATCTACCTCAAGATCGGTTCGACGACCAACCTGTCCGCCCAGGACGCCAACGGCGACTGGACCTTCTCGCTGCCGGCCGCACCGGTCTCCACCGCCTGGAAGCTGGACGGACGGGTGCTGAACGCGGAGGCCTTCGACGAGTCCACCGGCCTCACGTACCAGGGCAGCGGACTCCTCGCGGTGGCCAACGGCGGAGTGGTCCGCTCGCTGCGCGACACCCTCAAGACCAGCAACAGCCCGTGGGACAAGTCGGTCCCGTTCGCCTGGGCCGTCAACGACATCCTCTCCGTCCACGGCACCTACGAGTCGGCTTCCTGACCGGCCTCCTGACGAAGGGAACCACCATGGCCGTACGTTCCGCCTGGCTGTCGCCCGACGGCCAGACCCGGGAGGACACCCGGGTCACCCAGATCGGGGCGGTCACCCCGGTCACCGACATCAAGGGGCGCTCCGGAGTCCTGCCCGGCTCCGAGAACGGCCTGTACCGGGTCACCGGTCTCTGGCTGAACGGCACCACCGGCGGCATGACCGCCACCGTCGGGGTGGGCCGGGCCGTCATCCAGACGTCCGTCGCCCGCGGCGCCTACCCGGTCGCCGTCACCGAACCGGTCCCGCTCACCTTCGACGCCGGCGACCCCCAGTTCGGCCGTGTCGACCTCGTCGTCCTGCGGATCTACGACGACGCCTACGACGGCTCCGACCGCACCGAGGCCGCCGTCGAGATCGTCAAGGGCACCGCGGCCGCCACCCCGGTCGCCCCCGCCGCCCCGGACGCCTCCCTCGTCCTGTTCACCGTCGCGGTGGCCAAGAACGCCGGGGCCGGCAGTGGCGGCATCGACTGGGACAACGCCCGCGTCGATCTGCGCCCCACCACCGTCCCGCTCGGCGGCATCCTGCCGACCCGCTCCGACGACACCACTCCCGGCGGCTACCCCGGGCACTACCGGGACATCAACGACACGCTCCAGCGCTGGAGTTCCACGGCCTGGGTGCCCTACCCCAAGGGCGTCGGCGGGGTCGTCCCGGCCGGGGTACTGACCACCGGCGGCTATGCCGGCCAGTACCGCGACTCCTCGCTCGGCCAGCTCCAGCGCTGGAACGGCGGTGCCTGGCAGCCGGCCGTTCCGGGGCCCGCCTTCGTACAGTCGCTGGACGCCGGGACCACCGCCTCGACGACGTACACGGCCGCGCTGGCCTCCACCACCGTCACGGCGCTCACGCTCAACTTCACCGCTCCGCCGTCCGGCTCCGTGATCATCGGCCTGGGCGCCCGGATGTCCTCGGGCGGCGAGACCGCGCAGGCGCACATGTCCCCGCAGGTCACGCAGGGCTCCACGGTGATCTGGGCGGCCGACGACGAGCGGGCCGCGTCCGGTTCGGGCGCCGTATCCAAGTCGACGTCGACGCAACTGCGCCTGAACTCCCTCACCGCCGGCTCGACCTACACCGTCACCGCGATGCACCGGTCGAGCAACGCGAGCTTCACCTGCGCGTTCGACACCCTCTTCCTGCGCGTCGACCCGATCGCCTGAACCACCGTCCCGCTCCCGCCCGTTCTCCCGAAAGGAGTCGACCATGCCCGTGCGCTCCGGATGGCTCTCCCCCGACGGCCAGTCCCGTGAGGACACCCGCCTCGTCTCGCTCGGCGCCCTGACCCCCACCTCGTCCGTCGCCACCCGCTCCGGTGTGCTGCCGGGCTCCTCCGACGGCGCCTCCCGCATCTCCGGCTTCACGCTCACCGGCACGGCGAACAGCATGTCCGCCACGGTCAGCCCCGGACGTGCCGTGCTCCAGAGCACCGACGCCAGGGGCGCCTACCCGGTCGCCCTCACCGAGTACCTGCCCGTGACGTTCGCGGACGGCAACGCCCAGTACAACCGCATCGACCTGCTCGTCCTGCGGATCCACGACGACGCCTACGACGGCTTCGGCCGCACCGAGGCCGTCGTCGAGATCGTCCCGGGCACCCCGGCCGCGGCCCCGACGGTACCGGCGGCGCCCGGCCTGTCGCTGCCGCTGTACGAGGTCACCGTGCCGGCCAACGCGAGCGCGGGCACCGGCGGCATCGCCTGGGCCTCGGCGCTGGTCGGCCGCCGCACCGCCACGGTCGGCGTCGGCGGCATCCTCCCGGTGACCACGGACACCTCCAACGGCGCCTACCCCGGCCAGTACCGGGACCTCGGCGGTCAGTTGCAGCGCTGGACCGGCACGGCCTGGACCGACTACCCGGCGCTGCCGACCTGGCAGAGCTGGACGCCGGCGTGGACGACCAGCACCGGCCTGGCGACGCCGTCCTACGGCAACGCCACCGTGAACTGCCGGTACGTGAAGTCCGGCAGGACCGTGCACTGCAACTTCACGATCGTCTTCGGCAGCACCACCACCTACGGCACCGGCTCCGCCACGACCGACAACTGGCGGTTCTCCCTGCCGGTGCCGGCCGCGGGCGCACAGTCGGTCGTCGGGTTCGCCGAACTCGGCGTGGACAACACCAGCCGGATCGTCTCGCGCGTGCAGATCCCCACCTCCACCACATTCGAACTGGTGATCTCCACCGGCCGTTCCAGCGGGGCCGCGCTCGCCAACACCGGTGTCGTGGACGCCACCTCGCCATGGACCTGGGCGAGCACAAACTCCATCCTCGGCACCGCCACCTACGAGGCGGCCTCATGAGCGTCAACACGCCCTACCGCGCGATCTTCTGCGATCTGCGCACCGACGACACCATCGACATCCTGCCCCTGCGGGACGTCACCGTCGACGACTACATCGGCAAGGCCGGATCCCTCTCCGGCACCGTCCCCGTCCCCAACGCGCAGGTGGCCGCCCGCGTCCGCCGCATCGAGGAGGGCCGCACCGCGGTCTACCTCCAGCGCGGCAACGACCTGTGGTGGGGCGGCATCATCTGGACGTCCACCCTGCAGAGCGACGACCGGGGCGTGCTCACCCTCGGCATCCAGGCGGCCACCTTCGAGTCGTACGCCGGCCGCCGCCGTATCCGCCAGGACCTCACCTTCTCCGGAACCCACGACCAGCTGGAGGTGGCGCGGCGGCTGTGGCGTCACCTCCAGACCGGCGAGCTCGTCGACGACGGCACGCCTCCTCCGCCGACCGGCGGCGACATCGGCGTCACCTTCGGGCAGGAGCTCTCCGGGGTGACGCGCTCGGTGTCGTACCGCGACGGCGACGAGAGCGTCTACCTGGAGGCGATCGACGCCCTGGCGGCGCTGGAGAACGGCTTCGAGCACTACATCGCCGTCTACCGCGACCCGGTCACCGGCACCCGGGTCCGCCGGCTGCGGCTGGGCAGCCCGAAGATCACCACCGGCAGCACCGACCTGGTGATGGACCGGCCCGGCACGATCCTTTCGTACAGCTTCCCGCGCGACGCCACCCGCGGCGGGACCACGGCCCGGGCCCGCGGCGCCACCGACAACACCAACCAGGCCGTCGAGTCCCGCCCGCTGTTCGCCGACGCCGACATCCCCGACGGCCAGGCCCTGATCGACGTCGGCTACCCGCGTATCGACCTCGCCTCGGACCACAACGACATCGCGAGCACGACGATCCTGCGGTCCCTGGCCAACGCCGAACTCGCCGAGGCCACCGGTGCCGTGGTGATCCCCGAGATCAGCGTGCGCCTCGACGACCTGGTGCCGTCCGCGCTGCTGGGCCGCACCGTCCGCCTGCGGATCACCGACGAGTGGTGGACCGAGGGCCTGGACGCCCGCTACCGGATCATCGGCGTCAAGGTCAGCCCGGCCCAGCGCGGCCGTCCCGACACCGCCGAGCTCTACCTGGAGGACGCCTGATGCCCCAGCTCCCCGAAGACATCATCGACCGGCTCACCCAGATGGAACGCCGCATCCAGCAGCTGTCCACCGCCGTCAACACCCGCCCC
Organism: Streptomyces sp. NPDC058295; assembly: GCF_042880655.1. Classification (NCBI taxonomy): domain Bacteria; kingdom Bacillati; phylum Actinomycetota; class Actinomycetes; order Kitasatosporales; family Streptomycetaceae; genus Streptomyces; species Streptomyces sp. NPDC058295. Next base: position 234,314 of record NZ_JBHVYO010000005.1, on the reverse strand, counting down.
GCCCTCAACACGATCACCGGCGGTGAGGTGGAGATCAAGGACGGCACCCTGAAGGTCACCGACGGCGGCACCTTGCTCGTCCAGCGGCCCGGCAGCACCGACACGATGTTCCGGGTGGGCTCGTGGAAGGACGCCGAGTACGGCCTGGAGATCCACCGCCAGACCGGCAGCCTCGCCATGACCCTGTTCAACGGGGACGGCAGCGCCAACTCGCTCCAGCCGCTGCGCATCTACGACAACGGCAACCGGGAGATCTTCTCCGACGACGTCAACAGCGGCGGCCTGGCCCGGCCCTGGCTGGCCATGCTGCCCCCGCAGGACTCGGCACAGGCGCGCTGGCCGCAGACCACCTCGACCGCCTGGGCGACGATCGCGATGTCGTACAACCCGGTCTGGCAGCCGAAGATGCGGCTCCGGCTGAGCACCGCGGCCGGTTCCGGCGCGACCGGCCAGGTCCGGGTGCTGGTGAACAGCGCCCAGTGGGGCCCCACGGTCGCCGCCGGCACCGAGTTCGACTACACGGACCTGGTCAGCGCCACCTTCTCCTCCGTGTACACCACCACCCTCAAGGTGGAGATCCAGGCCGTCGTCACGAGCACCTCGGGCACCGTCTACGCCACCCCGGTCCTCATGCACGGCCGCCAGAGCTGATCCCCGACAACACAGGAAGGCAGCGCGTCCATGGACATCGACCCCACCCAGCCCTGGGGCCTCGCGATCGACTACGCGGGCCGGGCCACCCTTACCGAGAGCGGCCACACGATCCACGTCAACGTCTCCGACACCAGCCTCAGCTCGGTCGTCGGCCCCGACTCGATCAGCGGCACCTACTCGCCGGTCAACGTCACCGCCCAGTTCACCGAGACCGGCGAGGGCGGCGCGGTCCTGCGCGGCACCGGCCGCATCACGATCATGCCCGTCGGCACGGACCCGGTCGTCCCCGACCCGACGGCCGTCCAGCGAGCGGTCGCCGACGCCCTGACCGACTTCGCGGCCAGCGCTGCGGCCTACGTCGCCCTGTGCGCCCGCTGGCAGCCGGACGAAGGCACCGAGGACGGCGACGGCACCAGCACCGACGGCGACCCCGCCATGGTCTGAGGCCACCGCACAACAGCAGAACCACCCCCGCCACCCCGAGCCGCTCCCCCGCCGGCCGGGGTTTTCTCATGCCCGAACACTCCCCAGGGAGGCACCACCATGGCCAACCCCCTCTCCGCCGACGCCCTCGTGTCCGCGCTGCGGGCCGAGGGCGTCACCGTCGTCGAACACTCCGGCTGGCGCACCAACAATCGCAACCACAAGGGCAGTTGGGGCCCGGTCAACGGGGTGATCGTGCACCACACCGTCACCTCCGGCACCGGCAACAGCGTGAGCCTGTGCTTCGACGGCCACTCCGCCCTGCCCGGTCCCCTCTGCCACGGCGTGATCGCCAAGGACGGCACGGTCCACCTCGTCGGCAACGGCCGCGCCAACCACGCCGGCAGCGGCGACGGTGACGTCCTGAGGGCCGTCATCGCCGAGAAGGCGCTGCCCGCGCCGAACGAGAGCGACACGGACGGCAACGTCCACTTCTACGGGTTCGAGTGCGTCAACCTCGGCGACGGCAAGGACCCGTGGCCGACGGTCCAGCTGGAAGCCATGGTCCGCGCCTCGGCCGCGCTGTGCCGGGCGCACGGCTGGTCCGCCGCCTCCGTGATCGGCCACAAGGAGTGGACGAACAAGAAGACCGACCCGCGCGGCTTCACCATGGCCGACTTCCGTGCCAGGGTCGCGACCCGGCTGGGCAAGCCGACCACCCCGGGCACCGGAACCGGCACCGGCACCGGTACGCCGCAGTACCAGCCCTTCCCCGGCGCCGCCTGGTTCCGGAAGAACCCGAAGTCGGCGATCGTCACCGCGCTGGGCAAGCGCCTGGTCGCCGTCGGCTGCTCCGCCTACACCTCCGGCCCCGGCCCGCAGTGGACCGAGGCCGACCGTCTCTCCTACGCCAAGTGGCAGCGCAAGCTCGGCTACACCGGCTCCTCCGCCGACGGCTGGCCCGGCGCCAAGTCCTGGGCGGCGCTGAAGGTCCCCCACAGCTCCTGAGAATCGAGGCTCCCGATGTCAGAGGCCGCCAAGCGCACCCTCCGTACCGTTCTCCAGACCGCTGTCGGCCTGTGCGTCCTGCTGCCGACGGTCGTCGACGCCGCCGGCATCCCCGGCACCCTGCCCTGGGCCGCCGCGGCCCTCACCGCGGCCGCCGGCGTCACCAGGGTCATGGCCCTGCCCGCCGTACAGACCCTGCTGCCCTCGTGGCTGCGCACGGACACCCCGGCCGGCGGAAGGCCCAGCGAAAAGAGCGACGCGTGAACGAACCCTTCTCCGACCCGGCCGCCGTGGCCCTGGAACTGGAGCGGCTGCGCGGCACCGTCGAGGCCGGCTTCGCCCGCGTCGACGGCTCGCTCGCCCTGCTGGTCCAGCGCAGCGACCAGACCGACAAACAGATCGCCGACCACGAACAGCGCCTCGACGCCCTGGAACGCTCCCGCTGGCCGCTCGCCAGCATCGGCGCCCTGGCCGCCCTGGCGACGGTCGCCGTCACCGCCTGGGAGCTGACCGGCCGCTAGCGCCGGCCCCCGGACATGCCGAAGGGCGGCCACCCCGTGCGCAACGGGGTGACCGCCCTTCAGTACTTCAGACGTACGCCTTACTGGTTGTACGGACCGTAGTCGTAGTCCTCCAGCGGAACGGCCTGGCCGGAGCCCGTGCCGAACGGCGAGTAGTCGATGTCGTCGTAGCCGACGGCCGAGTACATCGCGGCCTTGGCCTCCTCGGTCGGCTCGACCCGGATGTTGCGGTAGCGGGACAGACCCGTACCGGCCGGGATGAGCTTACCGATGATGACGTTCTCCTTGAGGCCGATCAGGGAGTCGGACTTGGCGTTGATCGCCGCGTCCGTCAGCACCCTGGTCGTCTCCTGGAAGGACGCCGCCGACAGCCAGGACTCCGTGGCCAGCGAGGCCTTGGTGATACCCATGAGCTGCGGACGACCGGAGGCCGGGTGACCGCCCTCCTGCACCACACGACGGTTCTCGACCTCGAACTTCGAGCGCTCGACGAGCTCGCCGGGCAGCAGCTCGGCGTCGCCGGACTCGATGATCGTCACGCGGCGCAGCATCTGCCGGATGATGATCTCGATGTGCTTGTCGTGGATCGACACACCCTGCGAGTTGTACACCTTCTGGACCTCGCCGACCAGGTGGACCTGGACGGCACGCTGACCCAGGATGCGCAGCACGTCGTGCGGGTTGGTGGCACCCACGGTGAGCTTCTGGCCCACCTCTACGTGCTCGCCCTCGCTGACCAGGAGACGGGCACGCTTCGAGATCGGGAACGCCGTCTCGTCGCTGCCGTCGTCCGGCGTGATGACGATCTTCTTGGTCTTCTCGGTCTCCTCGATCCGCACGCGGCCCTGGGCCTCGGAGATCGGGGCGACACCCTTCGGGGTACGGGCCTCGAAGAGCTCGACGACACGCGGCAGACCCTGGGTGATGTCGTCACCGGCCACACCACCGGTGTGGAAGGTACGCATCGTCAGCTGGGTACCGGGCTCACCGATGGACTGGGCGGCGATGATGCCGACCGCCTCACCGATGTCGACCAGCTTGCCGGTGGCCAGCGAGCGGCCGTAGCACATGGCGCAGGTGCCGACCTGGGACTCACAGGTCAGGATCGAGCGGGTCTTGACCTCCTCGACACCGTGGCGCACGAGCTGGTCGATGAGCACGTCGCCCAGGTCCACGTTGGCCGGCGCGATCACCTTGCCGTCGATGACGACGTCCTCGGCGAGCATGCGGGCGTAGACGCTGGTCTCGACGTCCTCGGCCTTGCGCAGCACGCCGGCCTCGTCGTGCGAGGCGATCCGCAGCTTCAGACCGCGCTCGGTGCCACAGTCCTCCTCGCGGATGATGACGTCCTGCGAGACGTCCACCAGACGACGGGTCAGGTAACCCGAGTCGGCGGTACGCAGGGCGGTGTCGGCCAGACCCTTACGGGCACCGTGCGTGGAGATGAAGTACTCGAGGACGGACAGGCCCTCACGGAACGAGGCCTTGATCGGACGCGGGATGGTCTCGTTCTTCGCGTTCGACACCAGACCACGCATACCGGCGATCTGCCGCATCTGCATCATGTTTCCTCGGGCACCCGAGTCAACCATCATGAAGATGGGGTTCGTCTTGGGGAAGTTCGCGTTCATCGCCTCGGCGACCTCGTTGGTCGCCTTGGTCCAGATCGCGATGAGCTCCTGCGTGCGCTCTTCCTTGGTGATCAGACCGCGCTCGTACTGCTTCTGGACCTTCTCGTCCAGCTCCTCGTAGCCCTTGACGATGGCCTTCTTGGCCTCGGGCACGACAACGTCGGAGATGGCCACGGTGACACCGGAGCGGGTGCCCCAGTAGAAGCCGGCCGCCTTCAGGTTGTCGAGCGTCGCCGCCACGATGACCTTGGGGTAGCGCTCCGCGAGGTCGTTGACGATCTCGCCGAGCTGCTTCTTGCCCACCGAGTAGTCGACGAACGGGTAGTCCTCGGGCAGCAGCTCGTTGAAGAGCGCGCGGCCCAGGGTCGTCCGCAGGCGGAAGGTGTCACCCTGCTGCCACTCCGGCTCGCCCTCTTCGCGGGCCGGCGGGGTCCAGCCGCGCGGCGGGATGGTGCCCACCGGGAAGCGGATGTCGATCGCCGACTGCAGCGCGAGCTCACCGGCGTCGAACGCCATGATCGCCTCGGCCGTGGAGCCGAACGCGCGGCCCTCGCCCTTGGTGTCACGCAGCTCGCCGTCGGTGGTGAGGAAGAACAGACCGAGGACCATGTCCTGGGTCGGCATCGTCACCGGACGGCCGTCGGCGGGCTTCAGGATGTTGTTCGAGGACAGCATCAGGATGCGGGCCTCGGCCTGCGCCTCCGCGGAGAGCGGCAGGTGGACGGCCATCTGGTCACCGTCGAAGTCCGCGTTGAACGCGGTGCAGACGAGCGGGTGGATCTGGATGGCCTTGCCTTCGACCAGCTGCGGCTCGAAGGCCTGGATGCCGAGGCGGTGCAGGGTGGGCGCACGGTTCAGCAGAACCGGGTGCTCGGCGATGACCTCTTCGAGGACGTCGTACACGACCGTGCGGCCGCGCTCCACCATGCGCTTCGCGCTCTTGATGTTCTGCGCGTGGTTCAGGTCGACCAGGCGCTTCATCACGAACGGCTTGAAGAGCTCCAGCGCCATCGCCTTCGGCAGACCGCACTGGTGCAGCTTCAGCTGCGGACCGACGACGATCACGGAACGCGCGGAGTAGTCCACACGCTTGCCGAGCAGGTTCTGACGGAATCGACCCTGCTTGCCCTTCAGCATGTCGCTGAGGGACTTCAGCGGGCGGTTACCGGGACCGGTGACCGGGCGACCACGACGACCGTTGTCGAAGAGGGCGTCGACGGCCTCCTGGAGCATGCGCTTCTCGTTGTTCACGATGATCTCGGGCGCACCGAGGTCGAGAAGGCGCTTCAGGCGGTTGTTCCGGTTGATCACACGGCGGTACAGGTCGTTCAGGTCGGAGGTCGCGAAGCGGCCACCGTCCAGCTGCACCATCGGGCGAAGGTCCGGCGGGATGACCGGCACGCAGTCCAGCACCATGCCCTTGGGGCTGTTGCTGGTCTGCAGGAACGCGGAGACGACCTTGAGGCGCTTGAGCGCACGGGTCTTCTTCTGGCCCTTGCCGGTACGGATGATCTCGCGGAGGCGCTCGGCCTCCTCGTCGAGGTCGAAGGACTCCAGGCGCTTCTGCAGCGCCGCGGCACCCATCGAACCGTCGAAGTACGTGCCGAAGCGGTCACGCAGCTCGCGGTAGAGCAGCTCGTCGCCCTCGAGGTCCTGGACCTTGAGGTTCTTGAAGCGGGCCCACACCTCGTCGAGACGGTCGATCTCGCGCTGGGCGCGGTCACGGAGCTGCTTCATCTCACGCTCGGCGCCTTCGCGCACCTTGCGGCGCACGTCGGCCTTGGCGCCCTCGGCCTCGAGCTCGGCCAGGTCGGTCTCGAGCTTCTTGGCGCGGGCCTCGAGGTCGGAGTCGCGGCGGTTCTCGATCTGCTGACGCTCGACGGAGACGTGCGCCTCCAGCGAGGGCAGGTCACGAGTACGGCGCTCGTCGTCGACGTACGTGATCATGTACGCCGCGAAGTAGATGACCTTCTCGAGGTCCTTCGGAGCCAGGTCGAGCAGGTAGCCCAGACGGCTCGGGACACCCTTGAAGTACCAGATGTGCGTGACGGGAGCGGCAAGCTCGATGTGGCCCATCCGCTCACGACGCACCTTGGCGCGGGTCACCTCGACGCCGCAGCGCTCACAGATGATGCCCTTGAAGCGGACACGCTTGTACTTGCCGCAGTAGCACTCCCAGTCCCGGGTCGGACCGAAGATCTTCTCGCAGAAGAGTCCGTCCTTTTCGGGCTTGAGCGTGCGGTAGTTGATCGTCTCGGGCTTCTTGACCTCGCCGTGGCTCCACTGACGGATGTCGTCAGCGGTAGCCAGACCGATCCGGAGCTCGTCGAAGAAGTTGACGTCGAGCACTATGCGTCAATCCCTCTCAGGGTTGTAAGTCTTAGGGTCTGATACGGGGGTCCCGGGGCCGGCAGGGCTCAACGTCGTGAGCCCTGCCGAACCCCCGTCAGACCTCTTCGACGCTGCTCGGCTCACGCCGGGACAGGTCGATGCCGAGCTCCTCCGCAGCGCGGAAGACATCCTCGTCGGTGTCACGCATCTCGATGGACATACCGTCACTGGACAGCACCTCCACGTTCAGGCAGAGAGACTGCATCTCCTTGATGAGCACCTTGAAGGACTCGGGGATGCCGGGCTCGGGGATGTTCTCGCCCTTGACGATGGCCTCGTAGACCTTCACGCGGCCGGTGACGTCGTCGGACTTGATCGTCAGCAGCTCCTGGAGGGCGTACGCGGCGCCATAAGCCTCCAGCGCCCACACCTCCATCTCACCGAAGCGCTGACCGCCGAACTGCGCCTTACCACCCAGCGGCTGCTGGGTGATCATCGAGTACGGACCGGTCGAGCGGGCGTGCAGCTTGTCGTCGACCAGGTGGTGCAGCTTCAGGATGTACATGTAGCCGACCGAGATCGGCTCCGGGAACGGCTCGCCGGAGCGGCCGTCGAACATCCTGGCCTTACCGGTCGGGAGCACCATGCGCTCGCCGTCACGGTTCGGGATGGTGTGGTTCAGCAGACCCGCGAGCTCGTCCTCACGCGCACCGTCGAAGACGGGGGTGGCGACGTTGGTACCCGGGGAGACCTGGTCGGCGCCGATGGCCTGCAGGCGCTTGGCCCAGTCCTCGCCGAGTCCGGAGACGTCCCAGCCGCGGCTGGCGAGCCAGCCGAGGTGGATCTCCAGCACCTGTCCCGGGTTCATTCGGGACGGCACACCCAGCGGGTTGAGGATGATGTCGACCGGGGTCCCGTCCTCGAGGAACGGCATGTCCTCGATGGGCAGGATCTTGGAGATGACACCCTTGTTGCCGTGACGGCCGGCGAGCTTGTCACCGTCCGTGATCTTGCGCTTCTGCGCCACGTAGACCCGAACCAGCTGGTTCACGCCCGGCGGCAGCTCGTCGCCCTCTTCACGGTCGAAGACGCGGACGCCGATGACCTTGCCGATCTCGCCGTGCGGCACCTTCAGCGAGGTGTCACGGACCTCACGGGCCTTCTCACCGAAGATGGCGCGCAGCAGGCGCTCCTCCGGGGTCAGCTCGGTCTCACCCTTGGGCGTGACCTTGCCGACGAGGATGTCACCGGCGACGACCTCGGCACCGATACGGATGATGCCGCGCTCGTCGAGGTCGGCGAGGACCTCCTCGGAGACGTTCGGGATGTCCCGGGTGATCTCCTCCGGGCCGAGCTTGGTGTCACGGGCGTCGACCTCGTGCTCCTCGATGTGGATCGAGGAGAGGACGTCGTCCTGCACGAGGCGCTGCGACAGGATGATCGCGTCCTCGTAGTTGTGACCCTCCCACGGCATGAACGCCACGAGCAGGTTCTTGCCCAGGGCCATCTCGCCGTTCTCGGTGGCCGGGCCGTCGGCGAGGACCTGACCGGTGATGATCCGGTCGCCCTCGTTGACGATGACCTTCTGGTTGACCGAGGTGCCCTGGTTGGACCGGGAGAACTTGGCCAGGCGGTACGTGATGTACGTGCCGTCGTCGTTGGTCGTGGTGATGTAGTCCGCGGAGACCTCCTGGACCACACCGTCCTTCTCGGCCTTGACCACGTCGCCGGCGTCGACGGCGGAGCGGTACTCCATGCCGGTGCCGACGAGCGGGGCCTCGCTCTTGATGAGCGGCACGGCCTGACGCATCATGTTCGCGCCCATGAGGGCACGGTTGGCGTCGTCGTGCTCGAGGAACGGGATCATGGCGGTCGCGACCGACACCATCTGGCGCGGCGAGACGTCCATGTAGTCCACGTCGTCACCGGGGACGTAGTCGACCTCGCCGCCACGGCGGCGGACCAGGACGCGGTTCTCGGTGAAGCGCAGGTCGTCGTCGAGCGTGGCGTTGGCCTGCGCGATGACGAACCGGTCCTCTTCGTCGGCCGTCAGGTAGTCGACCTCGTCGGTGACGACACCGTCGGTGACCCGGCGGTACGGCGTCTCCACGAAACCGAACGCGTTGACGCGGCCGTAGGAGGCGAGCGAACCGATCAGACCGATGTTCGGGCCTTCGGGGGTCTCGATCGGGCACATGCGTCCGTAGTGGGACGGGTGCACGTCACGGACCTCGAAGCCGGCCCGCTCACGGGACAGACCACCCGGGCCGAGGGCGTTGAGACGACGCTTGTGCGTCAGACCCGACAGCGGGTTGTTCTGGTCCATGAACTGCGACAGCTGGCTGGTGCCGAAGAACTCCTTGATGGAGGCGACGACCGGCCGGATGTTGATCAGGGTCTGCGGCGTGATCGCCTCGACGTCCTGGGTCGTCATGCGCTCACGCACGACGCGCTCCATACGAGCCAGACCCGTACGGACCTGGTTCTGGATGAGCTCGCCGACGCTGCGGATACGACGGTTGCCGAAGTGGTCGATGTCGTCGGTCTCGACCATGATCGAGCGACCGGACTCGCCGACCGTCTCGGTCTCCCCGGCGTGCAGCTTCACCAGGTACTTGATCGTCGCGATGACGTCCTCGACGGTCAGGACACCCGCGTTGAGCGGGGCCTCGCCACCGAGCTTCTTGTTGACCTTGTAGCGGCCGACCTTGGCCAGGTCGTAGCGCTTGGGGTTGAAGTAGAGGTTCTCGAGCAGCGTCTGCGCGGCCTCACGCGTGGGCGGCTCGCCCGGACGCAGCTTGCGGTAGATGTCCAGCAGCGCGTCGTCCTGGCCCTGGGTGTGGTCCTTCTCCAGGGTGGCGCGCATGGACTCGTACTCGCCGAACTCCTCGAGGATCTGCTCGGTGGTCCAGCCGAGAGCCTTCAGAAGGACGGTGACGGACTGCTTGCGCTTGCGGTCGATACGCACACCGACCATGTCGCGCTTGTCGATCTCCAGCTCCAGCCAGGCACCCCGGGACGGGATGACCTTGGCGGAGAAGATGTCCTTGTCGGACGTCTTGTCGATGGAGGAGTCGAAGTAGACACCCGGCGAACGGACCAGCTGCGACACCACGACACGCTCGGTGCCGTTGATGACGAAGGTGCCCTTGTTGGTCATGAGCGGGAAGTCGCCCATGAAGACCGTCTGGGACTTGATCTCGCCGGTCTCGTTGTTGGTGAACTCGGCCGTCACGAAGAGCGGGGCCGCGTACGTGAAGTCGCGGTCCTTGCACTCGTCGATGCTGTTCTTCGGAGGCTCGAAACGGTGGTCGCGGAAGGTCAGCGACATCGACCCGGAGAAGTCCTCGATCGGAGAGATCTCCTCGAAGATCTCCTCCAGACCGGACTTGGTGGGGACGTCCTGACCGGACTCCAGGGCGGCCTCGACGCGACCCTTCCAGGCGTCGTTGCCGAGCAGCCAGTCAAAGCTCTCGGTTTGCAGCGCGAGAAGGTTCGGAACCTCGAGGGGCTCCCTGATCTTTGCAAAGGAAATGCGCAGCGGGGCGGTGCTGGCGGCGTTGTTCGTATTCGCGATCGAGGCGTTGCGCGAGGCGGCCAAGAGGGGGTCCTTCCGAGGGCTCGGACTCACTACGCGCGTACCGGCTCCTCTCCTGCGCACAGAGACAGAAATCCCAGGTGGGGGATTGTCTGGTCGTCTGGCTCAAGGGAGGGCATGCCCCTGGTGACGGGCAGGGAACAGCTAACAGGCAGCGCAAAGGGTCAGTGTAGCCACTTGGCACACTGATGTCCAGTGCGGGTTTCTGGAGACCCTCGTAGTTCTCAACGCCCTCGGTCTGCTAGCCCTCAACGCACGGTGATACTGCCCTCTTTGCCGTCGATCCATGCCTCGGATTCGGATCCTTGTGACGACGCGTCCTGAGAATTGCGCGCTGCGTGCGGTTCGTCAAGGCCCCCCTGCGCGAACTCGGGCGCTGGAGACACGATGAAGATCACCATACCCCCCGGTCAAGCGGGTGCAAGGTAACCGTGGCCACGCTCCCAGGAACGCCGAAGAGCGACCACCCAGATGGATGATCGCTCTTCGGTGCGTCAGCGTTACAGCCCCGGAGGGACTGCTTCAGCCTTCACGTCCGGTCGTCGCCGACCGGGAGGTGTTACTTGACCTCGACGGAGGCGCCGGCGGCCTTGAGGGACTCGGCAGCCTTCTCGGCGGCGTCCTTGGCGACCTTCTCGAGGACGGGCTTCGGAGCGCCGTCGACGAGGTCCTTGGCCTCCTTCAGACCCAGGGAGGTCAGCTCACGCACGACCTTGATGACCTGGATCTTCTTCTCGCCGGCACCGGTGAGGATGACGTCGAACTCGTCCTGCTCCTCAGCGGCCTCGACGGCGGCCGTCGGGCCGACGGGGGCAGCGGCGACCGCGGCGGCGGCGGTGACGTCGAACTTCTCCTCGAACGCCTTCACGAACTCGGAGAGCTCGATGAGGGTGAGGTTCTCGAACTGCGCGAGCAGCTCTTCCTGGGACAGCTTCGTCGCCATGGTGGGCGATCCTTCCATTCAATTCGGCAGGTGCCGGATGTACATGTCGGCGGGCGTACGTTCGGCCCGCGTCGACCGCTACCTCAGGCAGCGGTCAAAGTGCGAGCCGAGTTACTCGGCACCGCCCTGCTCGGCCAGCTTGACGCGAAGCGCCTCCGCGGTGCGGACGAACTTCGACGGAAGCGCCTGGAAGAGCGAGGCAGCCTGAGACTGCTTGCCCTTCATGGCGCCCGCCAGCTTGGCGAGCAGAACCTCGCGGGACTCGAGGTCCGCAAGCTTCTTGATCTCGTCGGCGGACAGCGCCTTACCGTCAAGGACACCGCCCTTGATGACGAGGTTCGGGTTGTCCTTGGCGAAGTCACGAAGACCCTTCGCCGACGTCACCGGGTCACCAGTGATGAAGGCAACCGCCGTCGGACCGTTGAACAGGTCGTCGAGCGTCGAGATCCCGGCCTCGTTGGCCGCGATCTTGGTCAGCGTGTTCTTCACCACGGCGTACTGGGCGTCTTCACCGAGCGAACGACGCAGCGTCTTGAGCTGCGCCACGGTGAGACCCCGGTACTCGGTCAGCACAGCGGCGTTCGAGCTGCGGAACTGGTCCGCGAGCTCGGCTACCGCGGCAGCCTTGTCGGGCCTTGCCATAGAGCGTCGGCCTCCTTCCGGGTGATGAGGACCGCTCAGAAGGGGCTGGGACAACGAAACGCCCCGGCGCAGGCGCACGGGGCGTTGCTCGACCGAGCGAATTCCGTGGAAGGATTTCGATCCGGGAGCGTATCCACTGACACCTACGCGGGTCGTCCGCATTGCAGCGGATCCTTCGGCCACCGCCCCCTCTTGCGAGAGCACGGCAACGACCAGCGGTCTTTGGCTTCTCGAGGAGACTACGTGAACGGGGCGCCGTCAAGCAAATCCGCCCGTACGGGGCCCGGTACGGATCTCAGTTCCGGGCCTTCTTCAGCTCCTTGGCCATGTCCAGGGTGTCCGAGGTGGCCGGCGCCTTCACGGTCACGGGCTTGCCGAAGTCACGGAAGGTGAGGGTGAGGTCGAGCTCCCCGTGCCGTCCGAAGCCCTGCACCCGCAGCTGCCGCGTACGGTCCTCGGCGTCGACCCACAGGTCCATGGTGAGTTCGTCCACCCCCTGCTTCTCGTACTGGGCGAGGCTCTTCTCGGTCCGCTGCCGGACGCTCTTGTCCTCGTCCTCGTAGGAGGCGCGGATGTCGTCGACGGTGGCCGTGCCCGTGTAGTGGGTGGTGCGGACGCCGTCGACGGTCTCGGAGCCGGCCTTCTTCAGGTCGTCGGCCGCGGCGAGGAACCCGCCCTCGTGGGAGGGGTTGTCCCGGACCCGGTCCACCATCGTGCCGGTGTCGACCTTGATCCCGCTGGGGGTGTCGGAGCTGCCCGGCGCCCCGAACTTGATCCAGTGCTTGCCGTTCTCGTCGGCTTCGTCGCTGCCTACATACAGCATCCCGCCGACCAGCCGGAACTCACCCGTGCCCTGGTCGGGCCCGCTGAGCACGGTGGACTTCAGGCTCATGGCCGGCGGCTTGACGCCGATCGCCGCCTCCGCCTTGATACGGCCCTCCTCCGGCGTCCGCCCGGTCATGCGGTACCGCAGGGACACGGTCTCCTCCGCCTTCTCCGCGGCCCGGGTGACGGCGGCCGCGGCGACGGAGTCACCTCCGCTCTCCGTCCCGCCCGCCGCCCCACACCCCGCGACGAGCAGCACGGACAGCCCGAGGACACCCACGGAAGACCTCATCCAACTTCCCCCAGAACCCGATACAGCGAACACACGGTCTATTCACAGCAAGACCGTGAAGGTATCCCAGGGGATCGGGAGAGGTCCCGTGATTTACGAGCCGGTACCCGCCCCCTGCTGCTTCACCAGCTCCGAGAAGTCCGCGGTGTCACTCGCCGGAGGCACCTCGGCGGAGACCTCGGTGCCGTAGTCGGTGTAGTACGCGGTCTGAGCGTAGGCGCCCGCCGTGGTCTCGCCCTTCTCGACCTTCTTGACCAGCAGATCCCGGTCGTCGACCCAGATGTCGACCGTCTCGGTGGTGACGCCGGCCTGCTCCAGCGTCTTCCTCAGGTCGTCGAGCTGGCTCTGGCTGAGGTTGGAGTTCTTCTCGGCGAGGTCCGCCACCTCGACCGTCCCCGAGTAGTGCGTGGCCCGCTGCCCCCGCACCTTCTCCTCGCCGACCTCCCGCACGTCCCCGGAGGCCAGCAGCAGCTTCACCGACTGGTTCGGGGTGGTGTTCTGCATCTGGTCCTTCAGATACGCGCCGGAGCTGCCGCCGAGGCTCTCCAGGTCGTCGTACGCGTATCTGATCCAGTGCCTGCCGCCGGCCTGCTCCGCGAAGGTGTCGCCCATCCTCGCGTAGTAGGCGTCGGGCAGATAGCGGGCCTCCATCGACGTGGTGCCCATCTGGCGCATGGTGTCGGCCATGGTGCCGCCGGTGTACGTGATGGTGAGCGTGCCGGTGAGGCCGTCCCCCCAGCCGAGGGTGCCGTCGGCGGTCATCGCCATCACCGAGCCCATGGTCGTGGTCGACTCGACCTTCGCGGAGTCGGCGCCGTCGGTGGACTTCTCGGCGGTGCGCAGGGCCGCGATGGGGCTGAGTCGGGGGGTGCCGTCCCCGCCCTTCTCGGAGCCGCCGAAGCCGCCCGAACCCTCGGAGCCGTCGGAGCCGCCGCAGGCCGTCACCCCCGTCAGCAGAGCCGCCGCGACGATCGAGAGGCCCGCGTGGCGCAGATTCGTGCACTTCATTCGTCCCACCCCCATGGATTCCTGTCACTGAACGCTAACGCACAGCACTGACAGTCGTACGAAAAAGATACGTACGGCAAAAGGGACGAGCCCCGCACCTCGAAAGGTTGCGGGGCTCGTCACCGACTGAGGGTGAGCTGTCAGGCTCAGACCGCGGCCGGGTCCTCCTCGACGAGAAGGTTCCGGGTGCGGTTCGGGTCCACCAGGATGCCGGGGCCGATCGTGGTGCTGATCGCGGCCTTCTTGATGTAACGACCCTTGGCGGCGGACGGCTTCAGGCGGAGGATCTCCTCCAGGGCCGCGCCGTAGTTCTCCACCAGCTGGGTGTCGTCGAAGGACGACTTGCCGATGATGAAGTGCAGGTTCGAGTGCTTGTCGACGCGGAACTCGATCTTGCCGCCCTTGATCTCCGTGACGGCCTTGACCACGTCGGGGGTGACGGTGCCGGTCTTCGGGTTCGGCATCAGACCACGCGGACCGAGCACGCGGCCGAGGCGGCCGACCTTGCCCATGAGGTCCGGGGTGGCGACGACGGCGTCGAAGTCCAGACGGCCCTTCGCGACCTCGTCGATCAGTTCGTCGGAGCCGACGATGTCGGCGCCGGCGGCCTCCGCGGCCGCAGCACGGTCACCGGTCGCGAAGACCAGGACCCGGGCGGTCTTGCCGGTGCCGTGCGGCAGGTTCACGGTGCCACGGACCATCTGGTCGGCCTTGCGCGGGTCGACACCCAGGCGGAAGGCGACCTCGACGGTGCCGTCGAACTTGCTCGTGGAGGTCTCCTTGGCGAGACGGACGGCCTCGAGCGGGGCGTAGAGCTTCTCCCGGTCGATCTTGGCGTCCGCAGCGCGGAGGGACTTGCTGCGCTTGCTCACTACTGCTCCTGTGTGTCTTGAGGAGTCGTGGTATGGGCCGAGCAGGCCCTGCCACGGTGCTACGAAGGTGCTACGGGGCTGGTGATCAGCCTTCGACCGTGATGCCCATGGAGCGGGCGGTGCCGGCGATGATCTTCGACGCGGCGTCCAGGTCGTTGGCGTTCAGGTCGGGAAGCTTGGTCGTGGCGATCTCGCGGACCTGCGCCTCGGTGATCTTGGCGACCTTGGTCTTGTGCGGCTCGCCAGAGCCCTTCTCGACACCAGCGGCCTTGAGGATCATCTTCGCGGCCGGCGGCGTCTTGGTGATGAAGGTGAAGGAGCGGTCTTCGTAGACCGTGATCTCCACCGGGATCACCCAGCCACGCTGCGACTCGGTCGCGGCGTTGTAGGCCTTGCAGAACTCCATGATGTTGACGCCGTGCTGGCCGAGCGCGGGGCCGACCGGCGGCGCGGGGTTGGCCGCACCGGCGTTGATCTGGAGCTTGATGAGCCCCGTGACCTTCTTCTTCTTGGGAGGCATTGCTCTCTCCGGGTCCTAGTGAGAGTTTTCAGCCTCGTTCCGGATGATCCGGATGGAGGCATACCGCACAACGATAACGGGTATCCATGCGCGGCCAAAAACCGAGCAGGTCAGACAGGCTGTGAAAGCCTGTCTGACCTGATCGGAGGCTTGTGTTCCAGAGGAGGCTAGTTCTTCTGGATCTGGTCGAAGCTCAGCTCGACCGGGGTCTCGCGACCGAAGATCTCGACGAGGCCCTTGACCTTCTTCGAGTCGGCGTTGATCTCGTTGATCGTGGCCTGGAGCGTGGCGAACGGGCCGTCGGTGACGGTGACCGAGTCACCCACCTCGAAGTCCAGCACCTGAACCTCGACCTTGCGGGACGGAGCCGGCTTGCCCTCGGCCTCGGCGGCCTCACGCGCGGCCTTCTCCTCGGCCTCCGGGGCGAGCATCTTGACGATCTCGTCCAGGGTCAGCGGGTACGGGTCGTACGCGTTGCCCACGAAGCCGGTGACGCCGGGGGTGTTACGGACGACGCCCCAGGACTCGTTCGTCAGGTCCATGCGCACCAGCACGTAGCCGGGGAGCTTGTTCTGACGGATGGTCTTGCGGTCGCCGTTCTTGATCTGGACGACCTCTTCCTGCGGCACCTCGGCCGCGAAGATGTAGTCCTCGACGTTGAGCGAGACGGCGCGCTGCTCCAGGTTGGTCTTCACCCGGTTCTCGTAGCCGGCGTACGTGTGGATGACGTACCACTCGCCGGGGAGGGTGCGCAGCTCCTCGCGCAGGGCGACAACGGGGTCGACGGGCTCGGCCGGCTCTTCTTCCTCGGCCTCGTCGACGACGTCCTCGTTCTCGACGTCCTCGTCGGCTTCCTCGTCCTCGACGTGGAGTGCGGCTTCCTCCGCGGGTTCGCCCGCTTCGGCCTCGGCAGCCTCGAACTCGTCCACCTCGTCCGCACCCTCGACGATGTCGAGCTCGTCGTCCACGGACTCTTCCGGCTCGATGGCGTCGTTCAGGTTCTGGTCAGACACGGTGGCTGCTTCTTCCTGGATACATAGGGGTGGAACATGCGAAAGGGGCGCCGGATACCTCGGCGCCCTTCGCTCTAGGCTCAGCCAAAAACGTACTTGGCGGCGTGGCTGAGTCCATAGTCAATCACGGTCACCAGGCCGATCACGATGACGACGAAGACGATCACCACGGTCGTGTACGTCGTCAGCTGGTTCCGCGTCGGCCATACGACCTTGCGGAGCTCCGCAACGATCTGCCGATAGAAGAGCGCGAGACGCTTCAGCGGGCCCTTCTTGGCGCGCTTGCCGCCCTTGCGGGTCTTCTTCTGCGCCTCAGGCACCTCGTCCTGGGCATCAGGCGTGTCGATGGAGCCCACGGCATCCGCCATTCGTCCTCACCTGTTCCCGGGTCGTGGCCGTGCCGCGCCCGGTCTGAGCCGCACGGCGATGCATTGCTGGACGTACATGCGCTGCGCACACATCCTGGTGACGGAGTGTGTAGCAGGGCCGGAGGGACTTGAACCCCCAACCGCTGGTTTTGGAGACCAGTGCTCTACCAATTGAGCTACGACCCTTTGTGTGTTCCCCAACGTACCGCATCCGACCGGGTGCTCGGTGTGCACCTGTTGGGGCGCGGCTGTCGAAGGCCAACGACGTGTGAGTGTACGTGGTCTTGAGCGCCTCGTCGAACGGAAAGCGGCCTTGATCGTAATCACTCTGATGTTCAGTCGGCTGACCAGTCCGTGAAACCCGTGTGCCGGGGCGGTTTCCGGTCTGAAACCATGGGTGCCATGAGCGCTGCAACCCCTCCCACCGAGCGCCGGGTCTCCGCCCGCGTCGGCGCGATCTCCGAGTCCGCCACCCTTGCCGTGGACGCCAAGGCCAAGGCCCTGAAGGCCGCCGGACGTCCGGTGATCGGCTTCGGCGCGGGCGAGCCCGACTTCCCGACCCCGGACTATGTCGTCGAGGCGGCCGTCGAGGCCTGCAAGAACCCCAAGTACCACCGCTACACGCCGGCCGGTGGTCTCCCCGAGCTGAAGACCGCGATCGCCGCGAAGACGCTGCGTGATTCGGGCTACGAGGTGGACGCCTCGCAGATCCTGGTCACCAACGGCGGCAAGCAGGCGATCTACAACGCCTTCGCCGCGATCCTCGACCCGGGCGACGAGGTCATCGTCCCGGCGCCGTACTGGACCACCTACCCCGAGTCCATCCGGCTGGCCGGCGGTGTCCCGGTGGAGGTGGTGGCCGACGAGACGACCGGCTACCGGGTCTCGGTCGAGCAGCTGGAGGCGGCCCGCACGGAGAACACGAAGGTCGTGCTCTTCGTCTCCCCGTCCAACCCGACCGGCGCCGTCTACAACGCCGAGGACGCCGAAGCGATCGGCCGCTGGGCCGTCGAGCACGGCCTGTGGGTGATGACGGACGAGATCTACGAGCACCTCGTCTACGGCGACGCGAAGTTCACCTCGCTGCCGGGGATCCTCCCCGAGCTGCGCGACAAGTGCATCGTGGTCAACGGCGTCGCGAAGACGTACGCGATGACCGGCTGGCGGGTGGGCTGGATCATCGGCCCGAAGGATGTCGTCAAGGCCGCCACGAACCTCCAGTCGCACGCCACCTCGAACGTCTCCAACGTGGCGCAGATCGCCGCGCTGGCCGCCGTCTCCGGTGACCTGTCGGCCGTCGAGAAGATGCGCGAGGCCTTCGACCGGCGCCGCAAGACGATCGTGCGGATGCTGAACGAGATCGACGGCGTCCTCTGCCCGGAGCCCGAGGGCGCGTTCTACGCCTACCCCTCGGTGAAGGCGCTGCTCGGCAAGGAGATCCGCGGCAAGCGTCCGCAGGACTCGGTCGAGCTGGCCGCGCTGATCCTGGAGGAGGCCGAGGTCGCGGTGGTCCCGGGTGAGGCCTTCGGTACGCCGGGCTACCTGCGGCTGTCGTACGCGCTGGGCGACGAGGACCTCGTCGAGGGCGTGAGCCGCATCCAGAAGCTGCTGGCGGAGGCCAGGGACTGAGTTCGGACCACTCACGTGGGCAGTCTGCGGGCCGTCTCCCCTCGGGAGGCGGCCCGTTGCTTTGTGCGAGCAAGACCACGATCGGGGAAAGCGCTACCGGGACGACCGGAAGGTACGGCAGGATCCTGGAATGGAGCGTGTACGTGATGTCTCTGAGCTGCCGAAAGCCCATCTGCACCTGCACTTCACCGGATCGATGCGGGCCACCACCGTGCTGGAACTGGCCGACAAGTACGGCGTGCACCTGCCGGACGCGCTGAACGAGGCGCTGACCAGCGGGGAGCCACCCAAGCTTCGGGCCACGGACGAACGGGGCTGGTTCCGCTTCCAGCGCCTGTACGACGCGGCGCGCTCGTGCGTACGCGAGCCGGAGGACATCCAGCGGCTGGTGCGGGAGGCCGCGGAGGAGGACCTGAAGGACGGCTCGGGCTGGCTGGAGATCCAGGTGGACCCGACCTCGTACGCGCCCCGGCTGGGCGGGCTGATCCCGGCGCTGGAGATCATCCTGGACGCGGTGGAGACCGCCTCGCGCGACACCGGGCTCGGCATGCGGGTGCTGGTCGCGGCGAACCGGATGAAACACCCGCTGGACGCCCGCACCCTGGCCCGGCTGGCCGTGCGGTACGCGGACCGGGGGGTGGTCGGTTTCGGGCTGTCGAACGACGAACGCCGGGGCATGGCGAGGGACTTCGACCGGGCCTTCGCGATCGCCCGGGAGGGCGGGCTGCTGTCCGCCCCGCACGGCGGCGAGTTGACCGGCCCCTCGTCCGTCCGCGACTGCCTGGACGACCTGGACGCGAACCGGCTGGGGCACGGGGTGCGGGCGGCCGAGGATCCACGGCTGCTGAAGAGGCTCGCCGACCGGGGCGTGACCTGCGAGGTGTGCCCGGCGTCGAACGTGGCGCTGGGCGTGTACGAGAAGCCGGAGGACGTTCCGCTGCGGACGCTCTTCGAGGCCGGGGTGCCGTTGGCCCTGGGCGCCGACGACCCGCTGCTGTTCGGCGCACGCCTGGCGGCGCAGTACGACATCGCCCGCCGCCACCACGCCTTCACGGACGAGGAGTTGGCGGAGCTGGCCCGCCAGTCCGTACGGGCCTCGGCGGCGCCGGAGGACGTCAGGGCGAAGCTGCTGGCGGGCGTGGACGACTGGCTGGCGTAGCGCGGCGGGCGGAGGGGGCGGGCCGGCTAGAGCCCGGCGCCCACCATCACCGGCTCGTTGACCAGCGTGACCCCGAAGGCCTCGCGTACCCCGGCCACGACCTCGCGGGCCAGCGCCAGCAGGTCCTCCGTGGTGGCCGCGCCGCGGTTGGTGAGGGCGAGGGTGTGCTTGGTGGAGATCCGGGCGGGCCCGCTGCCGTACCCCTTGGTGAAGCCCGCCTTGTCGATCAGCCAGGCCGCGGAGGTCTTGGTGTGTCCCGCCCCCGCCGGGTAGGCGGGCGGCTCCGCGCCGTCGCCCAGCCGCTCCTTCACGCGCGCGTGGAACGCGGCGAAGTCGGCGTCGCTGAGGATCGGGTTGGTGAAGAAGGAGCCGGCCGACCAGGTGTCGTGGTCCTCCGGGTCGAGGACCATGCCCTTCCCGGCGCGCAGCTTCAGCACGGTCTCGCGGGCCTCGGCGAGCGGCACCCGGTCCCCGGGCCCCACGCCCAGCGCGCGTGCCGTCTCGGCGTACTTCAGGGGCGCCGACAGCCCGTCCGCGTCCTCGAGTGCGAAGCGGACGCGCAGGACGACATACCGCTCGGGGTCGGCCTTGAAGCGGCTGTGCCGGTAGGAGAAGGCGCACTCCTCGTTGGTGAGCGTGACCGTCCCGCCCGCCCGGCGGTCGTACGCGATCACCTCGGTGATCGTCGTGGAGACCTCCTGGCCGTAGGCCCCGACGTTCTGGATCGGGGTCGCGCCCGCCGAGCCGGGGATGCCGGCCAGGCACTCGACGCCGGCCAGCCCGGCCTCCACGGTGCGGGCGACCGCGTCGGTCCAGATCTCGCCCGCGGCCAGCTCCAGTCGTGTCCCGACGAGTTCGCAGCCGCGCGTGGCGATACGCAGGGCGGTGCCCTCGAAGCCCTTGTCGCCGATGACGAGGTTCGAGCCACCGCCGACGATCAGCAGCGGCGTACCGTCGGCGTCGGCCTCGCGTACGGCTGCGATCACCTCGGCGTCGGTCGTCGCGGTCACCAGCCTGGCGGCGGGACCGCCCAGCCGGAAGGTGGTCAGCGGGGCGAGCGGGGCATCGTGGAGTTCCTGCACGCGCCCCACCCTACGAGACACCACCGACAGCCCCGCCCGCCCGGCCCTCGACAGCCCGATCCCCCCCCTCGCCGGTCACGGCACGCGCGCGTACGGCCCCGCCGAGGTGGACGGGGCCGTACGCGCGCGTGCCGGACGGGTCCGGGCACTTCTCTGTGCCGTGTGTCTCAGCGGGCGGCGGGCTCCAGCACGGGCGCCGCCTCGGAGTTCGGCTCGGAGTCCGCCTCGGGACCCGCCTCGGAGTCCGTTCGCCGCCGGGCCGGTATCAGCAGGGTGGCGAACCCGGCGAGGGCCACCACCGCCGCGCCCGTGACCAGCGCGGGCCGCAGTCCGTCGACGAAGGTCTGGCCGGACTCGTAGCCGCCCTGCGCCGCGAAGATCGACGACATGATCGCGATGCCGAGGGCCCCGCCGACCTCCCGCAGCGCGTTGTTGGCGCCGGAGGCGATCCCCTGCTCCTGCGGTCGGACGCTGGACATCACCAGGTTGGAGGCCGGGGCGAAGAACAGCGCCATGCCGATGCCGCTGACGATCAGACCGGGCAGCTGGACGGCGTAGGAGGCGTCGACGGTCGCCACGGCGGCCATCCAGCCGAGACCGGCGGCCTGGAGGAAGAGTCCGGTGGCGACGACCGGCCGGCCTCCGACACGGTCGGAGAGGATGCCGGCGATCGGCGCGACGAGCATCGGCATACCGGTCCACGGCAGCATCCTGAGGCCCGCCTCGGTGGGCGAGTAACCGAGGACGCCCTGCATGTACTGGCTGAGCAGGAAGATCGAGCCGAACATCCCGAGGAACATCAGCAGGCTCGCGGCGTTGATCCCGGCGAAGGCGCGGGACCGGAAGAGGCGCATCGGCAGCATGGGGTTCTTGGCCCGCAGCCCGTGCAGGACGAACCCGACGAGCAGGACGGCGCCCGCGAACAGCCCGGTGAGCACGAGCGGGCTGGTCCAGCCGTCGGCCGGCCCGCGCACCAGGCCGTAGACGAGCCCGAAGAGGCCGCCGCTGGCGAGCAGGGTGCCGGGGAAGTCGAGCGGGGCACCGGTGCCGTAGGACTCGGCGAGGCGCAGCCGGGCGAGCGGCAGCAGGGCGAGGCCCAGCGGAACGTTCAGCCAGAAGATCCAGTGCCAGGACACGTGTTCGGTGAGGCTGCCACCGATGAGCGGCCCGGAGGCGACCGCGAGTCCGTTGACCGCGCCCCAGATGCCGTAGGCCATTCCGCGCTTGGCGGCGGGCACGGCCGCCGTGAGGAGGGTGAGCGTCAGCGGCATCATGACGGCCGCGCCGACACCCTGGACCGCGCGGGCGGCGATGAGGGAGTCGATGCCGGGGGCCATGGCCGCGGCGGCGGAGGCGGCGGTGAAGACGGTGAGCCCGACGAGGAACATCCGCCGGCGGCCGAACCGGTCGCCGAGCGCCGCGCCGAACATCAGGAGCACGGCGAAGGTGAGCGTGTAGGCGCTCACGGTCCATTCGAGGTCGCCCAGCCCGCCGCCGAGATCCTCGCGGATGGACGGCAGGGCGGTGGTGACGACGAGGTTGTCGAGGGCCGCCATGAACCCGGCGACGCTGGTGATGACGAGGGCCCAGACGGCTCCCCCGCGACGTGCGGTCTGCTCTGACATCGCTTCTGACATCGCTCCCCCAGCGGGTGGTCGAATTCCGGTTAGTAATTGATGACTAACTTTTGCGCCCATGAAAATGCGCCCTTCGATGGCACCGGCGACCCCGCCGCCCGCGCTATTTCTCCAGTCGG
Organism: Streptomyces sp. NPDC058295; assembly: GCF_042880655.1. Classification (NCBI taxonomy): domain Bacteria; kingdom Bacillati; phylum Actinomycetota; class Actinomycetes; order Kitasatosporales; family Streptomycetaceae; genus Streptomyces; species Streptomyces sp. NPDC058295. Next base: position 212,039 of record NZ_JBHVYO010000005.1, on the reverse strand, counting down.
CCCTTGATCCGAGCCGAGGGATACATCCCTTCCCAGACCCGGTGTCCGGGCGCGAACCCCATGGCCACCAGGCAGTTGACGAGCATGCCGTACGCCATGAAGGTCGTCGTCTCGTTGACGTCGGCACCGAGGGGCAGATGGACGGTGTCCCAGAGCCGCATCCACCCGGCGCGCACGGCCTCCCCGAAGCCGTGGTCACCCTCCGCCTCCGCGGCGGCCACCGCGACATACGTCTGCATCTGCATCATCAGCTGTTCGGGCTGCTCCGCGATGACCCTGGTGTACGCGTTCGCCATGGCATGCAGGGCCTCTTCGCCCTCCAGCCCCCTGGCGGCCTCCGCGAACGTGCGGACGGTGTCGTCCATACAGCGCTCGGAGGCCGCGAGGAAGATCGCTTTCTTGCCCGCGAAGAGCCGGAAGAGATACGGCTGCGAGACACCCACCCGCCTGGCGATCGCCTCGGTGGAGGTGCCGTGATAGCCACCCCGGGCGAACTCGCTCGTCGCCGCGCGGATGACGCTCTCGCGCCTCTCGTCTGCGCTCATCCTGACCATGCGACCAAGTTAGTGCTCAATCACTAACTAAGTCAAGGCCCGTCAACGCGTAAGGGGCGCCTCCCCAGGGAGGGCGCCCCTTACGTCGTGCGTGCCGCCTCGGATCAGGCCAGCCGTACGACCGCCCGGGACATCCCGAGAACCTTCAGCCCGTCGCTGGTCACCGTCAGGTCGACCCGCACGGTGTTGTCGTCGAGCTTGGCGCCCACCTTGCCGGTGACCTCGATCACGGCGCCCTGGTCGTCGTTCGGGACGACGACGGGCTTCGTGAAGCGCACGCCGTAGTCGACGATCGCGCCCGGGTCGCCGATCCAGTCGGTGACGACGCGTACCGCCTCGGCCATGGTGAACATGCCGTGCGCGATGACGTCCGGCAGGCCCACCTCCTTGGCGAACTTCTCGTTCCAGTGGATGGGGTTGAAGTCCCCGGAGGCACCCGCGTACTGCACCAGCGTGGCGCGGTTCACCGGGAAGGACCGGGCCGGCAGTTCGGTGCCGACCTCGACGTCGTCGTAAGCGATCTTCGCCGTCATCGGTTCCTCACGCCTTCCCGTCCGTGGCGTCCACGGATTCCACGGATTCCGCCGCGCGGGCGACGAGCTTGGTCCAGGCGGTCACGACGTGCTCGCCGCTCTCGTCGCGGACCTCGCCGCGGATGTCCAGGATGTCGTTGCCGGCCATGGACCTGACCGCCTCGATGGTCGAGGTGACCGTGAGCCGGTCACCGGCGCGCACCGGGCGCCGGTAGGCGAACTTCTGGTCGCCGTGCACCACCCGGCTGTAGTCGAGGCCCAGCCGAGGGTCCTGGACGACCTGCCCCGCCGCCTTGAAGGTGATCGAGAACACGAAGGTCGGCGGCGCGATCACATCGGCGTACCCGAGCGCCTTGGCGGCGTCCGGGTCGGTGTACGCCGGGTTGGCGTCACCGACGGCCTCGGCGAACTCGCGGATCTTCTCCCGACCGACCTCGTAGGGATCGGTGGGCGGGTAGGTCCGCCCGACGAAGGACTGGTCGAGCGCCATGGCCTCGGCACCTCCTGGTTGCTCTGCTGCTCCGCTGTTCCGTTGCTCTGGTGCTGTACCGCTCAGCGTTGCTCTACTGACCGGTACGGGTCGCTCAACGACACGAGGCCGCCCCCGATCACTCGGGGACGGCCTCGCATACGAGCCTGATTTATCGCGTTTCGCGGTGCGCGGTGTGCGCGTTGCAACGCGGGCAGTGCTTCTTCATCTCCATTCGATCCGGGTTGTTACGCCGGTTCTTCTTGGTGATGTAGTTCCGCTCCTTGCACTCCACGCAGGCCAGCGTGATCTTCGGGCGGACGTCGGTGGCAGCCACAGGAGTGCTCCTTGACGAACGGATGGGACATATAACGCATGAAAGAGTAGCCGATCGAAGGACCGACCCCACAATCGGCTACCGTCAGTAGCGGTGACCGGACTTGAACCGGTGACACAGCGATTATGAGCCGCTTGCTCTACCGACTGAGCTACACCGCTTTGATGGGATCAGGTCCCGCCTTGCGACGGGAACCTCACCCACCAGAGCCCCAATACGGAATCGAACCGTAGACCTTCTCCTTACCATGGAGACGCTCTACCGACTGAGCTATTGGGGCGAGCGATGAAGACATTACACGGTCCGCAGCCGTTCACCCAAATCCGTTTCGCGAGGCCCTCCGGGACCGCCCGGAGGGCCGATTTCCCGAGGTCCCAGCGGCCTCCCGGGCCCCTCCCGCACGCCGGACCACACCGGTACGACTATTGCGCCCCTCCCCGCCGGCGCCGAAACGCCGTCCTAGGCTCGACTCACTCTGCGTGATCTTGCGTCCCCGCGACCGCGCGTCACCCACGTCCCCGCGCAGTCCCGAGCCGAGCCCCTGGAGCGCGATGCCCGACAGCCAGCCGCAGCCGCCCCCTTGGCCGTCGTCCTCGTCCGGCGCCATGGGAGGTTCGCCGGACCCGGCCGCCCTTCTGCTGAGCGGGGCGCGCCTGACGGACGGCCGGACCGTGGACGTACGGCTGGGCCGCGGGCGCATCGAGGCGGTCGGCACGGCGGGCAGCCTGACGACCGGCCCCGCCCGCGGCGGCACGCGCGTGGACCTCGGCGGCTACCTCCTGCTCCCCGCCCCCGCCGAGCCGCACGCGCACGCCGACACCGCGCTCACGGCCGATGCGGACGGCCCGGTCTCGTACGCCCCCGAGGACGTCCAGCGCCGTGCCACGGAGGCCGCGTTGCTGCAACTGGGCCACGGCGCGACGGCGCTGCGCGCCCATGTGCACGTGGGCGACGTCCAGGGCCTCGGCGCGCTGGCCGCCGTCCTGCAGGCCCGGCGTGCCCTGCGCGGGCTCGCCGAACTGACGGCGGTGGCGATGCCGCGGGTACTGACCGGGGCGGCCGGGGCGGACGGGCTCGCGATGCTGCGGGACGCGGTGAAGATGGGCGCATCCGTGGTGGGCGGCTGCCCGGACCTGGACCCCGATCCGATGGGCTACGTGGAGACCGTCCTGGAGGTCGCCTCCGAGCACGGCTGCCCCGTCGACCTGCACACCGACGCCGCCGACCCGGCCCGCCTCGCCCGCCTCGCCGCGATGGCCGGCGGTCTGCGCCCCGGCGTCACCCTGAGCCCCTGCGGCGGCCTCGACGACCTCCCCGCCGATACGGCCACCCGCACCGCCGACCAACTCGCCGCCGCCGGCGTGACGGTGGTCTGCCTCCCGCAGGGCGGCTGCGGCACCGCCGACCACCGGGACGCGGCGCCCGTACGGCTGTTGCGCGCGGCCGGGGTCCGGATCGCGGCGGGCAGTGGGGCGTTGCGGGACGTCTCCAACCCGGTCGGCCGCGGCGACCCCCTGGAGGCGGCCTACCTGCTCGCCTCCCGTCACGGCCTGCGTGCCGAGGACGCCTACGACGCCGTGAGCACGTCCGCGCGAGCCGCGCTGGGCCTCCCCGAGGTCCGCGTGGAGGCGGGCTTCCCGGCCGACCTCCTGGCCGTCCGCGGCGACCGATTGGCGGGCGCCCTGTCCCTGGCGTACAGCAGGATCGTGATCCACCAGGGCCGCGTGGTGGCCCGCACGAGCGCGGTCCGCGAGTACCGCAGCTCGACAGCCGCCCCGGAGTGGGGCCTGCCCAGACAGGGACGGGGACAACTGTCGTAGGACGGCGGGGCGGGCCGGGGAGTTGAGCCGGCACCCCCGGGTGAGGTCATGCGGCGGATGCGGCTGTCCGGGCGTACGGTCGGAACCATGCGCATTGTCATCGCTGGTGGTCATGGTCAGATCGCGTTGCGGCTGGAGCGCCTGCTCGCCGCGCGCGGGGTCGAGGTCGCGGGGATCATCCGCAAGGCGGAACAGGGCGACGACCTCAGGGCGGCGGGCGCCGAACCGGTCGTCCTGGACCTGGAGTCGGCGTCCGTCGAAGCGGTCGCGGAGCGGTTGCGGGGCGCGGACGCGGCGGTGTTCGCGGCGGGTGCCGGCCCGGGCAGCGAGGTGGGCCGCAAGAACACCGTGGACAAGGGCGCGGCGGTCCTGTTCGCGGACGCGGCGGTCCGGGCGGGCGTACGGCGCTTCGTGGTCGTGTCGTCCATGGGCGCGGATCCCGACCACCCGGGTGACGAGGTCTTCGACGTCTACCTGCGCGCCAAGGGCGAAGCGGACGCGTACGTGCAGGGTCTGGACTCCCTCGACTGGACGATCCTGCGCCCCGGCGCGCTCACGGACGACGTCGGCACCGGCCTGGTCCGCCTGGCGGCCCGCACGGGCCGCGGCTCCGTCCCACGCGACGACGTGGCCGCCGTGCTGGCCGAACTGCTGGACACCCCGGCGACGTCCGGCCTCACCCTGGAACTCATCAGCGGCTCGACGCCGGTGCCGGTGGCCGTCAAGGCGGTGGCGGGCAACTGAGGAAACCCGCACGCCGCAAGACGCCGTGGAGCGGCGGCACGCGAGAACGCTAGAAGAGGGGTAGCTGTCCCGGAAACTCCGGGACCACATACCCGTCCAACGACGGCTGGGCCGCGCCCAGTTGTGCCGTGCTGCGCGAGCCGGGGCAGGAGACGAGGTCCCCGGTCCCGCGCGCGCCCGGCGGGTCGTGCCGGGCGAACCGTCCGGCGACGACGGCGATCTCGCGACGGCATACGGGGCAGGTTCTACGACGACTGGACGCGCTGGACATGTCGTCAGTCTGCCCCAGTGGGCCACGCGGGTACCCCACGGCGGGACGCGCCCCGCTCACCGCGCGGAAGTGCGATCACCTCCCTAGCATCCGTACACGTGGCACATACCTTCGAGGAACTCGTGGAGAAGCAACGCGCGGCCGACGAGGCACACGCGAGGGTCGAAGCGCTGCGGGACACGTACGGCGCACCCACGGCCACCCCCTGGCCGGAGATCCAGACCGACACCTACGAAACCGCCTGGCGCGCCTGGCGCGACCTCGCCCGCGACGTACAGGCCGCGGTGACCGAACACGCCAAGGACGAGAACAGACCGCGCAACGACATCGAGGCAGAGGTGAAGAGAGCGGCGAAGACACCCTCGCCGGAGGTCTCCGAACCCCCGGATGACCCCGCCGAAGGGAAATGAAGCGGGCAGCCGCCACCCAGGTGTCTCCCTGTCCCCCTGTCCTCCTGCCCCCCCCTGTCCTCCGCACCCGAAGAAACCCCTCCGCTCTGCGTCTGCGCAGGTCGGAGGGGTTCCCTCTGTCAGTGTGACGCCACCAGGAGTCGAGCGGCCCCTGTCGGTGGCGTCGACCGCCGGACGGTGCCGCGGCTCAGCAGGTGCCGGCCCGCACGGACTGCCACGGCATGCCGCACGGGTTCAGCGACGGACCCGCAGGCTGGACGAACCGGTAGAGCGTGTGGTTCTCGCAGACCTGGACCTGTCGAAGATCCAGGCAGGCGTCGTTGTTGAAGGTGAGGGCCTGGGCCGAGCCGGACCCCATGAAGACGGCGACGCCGGCGACGCCGGTCGCGAGGGCAAGACCGATCTTGCGCATTGTTTCCCCCAAGGATTGGTAGGCGCATCGAAAGTGGCACCACCATCGTGCTGACCTGCCAGGTGGGTGCACAGGTCACGAACCGTTCACCGGTGACCGGTTGGGCTCCGGAACAACAGCGATCGCGCACTGCGCCACTTCGCCTCGACGTCGTCCGCGCCTCCATATGATCTTCGCCACGCGCCGTGGCATCCCCTGGCACAGTTCTGGAGTGCAACCGCGGCTCGTTGCGGAAAACCTGCGCCGCTCACCGGGGAACATGACGAAGGGCCCGTCACCTGCTGTGTAAGCAGGTAACGGGCCCTTCGTTCTCAGCGTGGCGGCGCCAGGATTCGAACCTGGGAAGGCTGAGCCGGCAGATTTACAGTCTGCTCCCTTTGGCCGCTCGGGCACACCGCCGGGTTTGCCACCTGTTCGAACCGCTTTTCGGCGGTGCTCCCTGGCAACGACGTAAACGATACCCGATGCCCAGGGGTGCTTCGCCACCTGATTCCTCCCCGCCCGGAGCGAGCGGGATGACTAGGCTTGTGCGGATGCGGCCCGGGATCACGCCGGGCTCGGCGGTCGCCCCCACGTACGCCGATACGCACCCGACACGCACCCCGATACAAGGAGCCACAGGACATGGCCGACTCCAGTTTCGACATCGTCTCGAAGGTCGAGCGGCAGGAGGTCGACAACGCCCTCAACCAGGCCGGCAAGGAAATCTCGCAGCGCTACGACTTCAAAGGCGTCGGCGCCTCGATCTCGTGGTCCGGTGACAAGATCCTGATGGAGGCGAACTCCGAGGACCGGGTCAACGCCGTCCTCGACGTCTTCCAGTCCAAGCTGATCAAGCGCGGGATCTCCCTCAAGGCGCTGGAGGCGGGCGAGCCCCAGCTCTCCGGCAAGGAGTACAAGCTCTTCGCGGAGATCAAGGAGGGCATCTCCCAGGACAACGCGAAGAAGGTCGCGAAGCTCATCCGCGACGAGGGCCCCAAGGGCGTGAAGGCCCAGGTGCAGGGCGAGGAACTGCGTGTCAGCTCCAAGAGCCGCGACGACCTCCAGACCGTCATCACCCTGCTCAAGGGCCAGGACTTCGACTTCGCTCTGCAGTTCGTGAACTACCGGTAGGCGGCCGGACGAACACGAGCCGGACGGACGCGAGCCGGACAGCTACGAGCAGGGGTGGGCGCCCGCGGGGTGCCCACCCTTCTCGTTCGGTCCGCCGCGGAGGCGCTCAGTCGCGTGAGTTGCCGAACAGCAGGCGATAGACGATCAGCAGCACCAGCGAACCGCCGATCGCCGCGGCCCAGGTCGCGCCGTCGTAGAAGTCCTTGGTGATGGGGTGGTCCAGCCAGCGGGCCGATATCCAGCCGCCGATGAACGCGCCCGCGACGCCGATGAGGGTCGTGCCGATGAAGCCGCCCGGGTCGCGGCCCGGCAGCAGGACCTTGGCAATGACTCCGGCCAACAACCCCAGGATGATCCAGCTGATGATGCTCATGTCCTGAACCTGCCCTTCCGTGCTGTGCCCGCGCTGTCCGGACACTGTGATGTCGCTCGCTGCGGACGGGCCGTGCTCGTTTCCGTCGCGCCCCGCGTCCCGCGTCGCACGCGGGTTCAGGTCGTGTCAATGAGGACGACGTCACCACGCCAGACGGTGGTTCCGTCGATCAGTAGGGTGCGGCTCATGACACAGTCCGGATCCCGCCCCGAGCTGCGGCGGACGCTCGGCCTCGGCGACGCCGTGCTCATCGGGCTCGGCTCGATGATCGGTGCCGGTGTCTTCGCGGCGCTCGCTCCCGCCGCGCAGGCCGCGGGCTCCGGGCTGCTGCTCGGACTCGCACTCGCCGCGCTGGTCGCGTACTGCAACGCCATGTCGTCGGCGCGACTCGCCGCCCTGTATCCGGCCTCGGGCGGCACGTACGTGTACGGGCGCGAGCGGCTCGGCGCGTTCTGGGGGTATCTGGCGGGCTGGTCGTTCGTGGTCGGGAAGACGGCCTCCTGTGCGGCGATGGCTCTGACGGTCGGTGCGTACGTCTGGCCGGCGCAGGCGCACGCGGTGGCGGTCGCGGCCGTGGTGGCGCTGACCGCGGTGAACTACGGCGGCGTCCAGAAGTCGGCCTGGCTGACGCGGGCGATCGTGGCGGTGGTCCTGGCGGTCCTCGCTTCCGTGGTGGTCGTGTGCCTCGGGTCCGGCGCGTCCGACGACGGGCGGCTGGATGTCGGGGTCTCCGGGGGTGTCGGCGGGGTGCTGACGGCCGCCGGTCTGCTGTTCTTCGCCTTCGCCGGGTACGCCCGCATCGCGACCCTGGGCGAGGAGGTGCGTGACCCGGCACGCACCATCCCCCGCGCCATCCCCCTGGCCCTGGGGATCGCTCTGGTCGTGTACGCGTGCGTGACGGTCGCTGTCCTCTCCGTGCTGGGGCCGGACGATCTCGGACGGGCGGGGGCGCCGCTGGCCGACGCGGTACGGGCGGCGGGGGTGCCCGGGCTCGTGCCCGTGGTGCGGATCGGGGCAGCGGTGGCGGCGCTGGGCTCGCTCCTGGCCCTCATCCTGGGCGTCTCGCGCACGACGCTGGCCATGGCCCGGGACCGGCATCTGCCCGGCGCCCTGGCCGCCGTGCACCCGCGCTTCCAGGTACCGCACCGGGCCGAGCTCACCGTGGGCGCGGTGGTCGCGGTCCTGGCCGCCACGGTCGACGTCCGGGGGGCGATCGGGTTCTCCTCCTTCGGTGTGCTGACGTACTACGCGGTGGCCAACGCGTCGGCCTGGACGCTCGATCCGGCCCCGGCGAAGCGGATGCTGCCCGCGGTGGGGCTCCTGGGCTGTGTGGTACTCGCGTTCGCGCTGCCGAGGACCTCGGTGGTCGTGGGGGCGGGAGTGCTGGCGGTGGGCGTGCTCGCTTACGGGGTACGACGGCGCCGGGCGGGCGCGCGGTAGCCGTACGACGGCGGCGGGCGGCGGGCGACCGGTTGCGGGTGACAGCGGGCGGGTGCCCGGGCAGAGGGTGCGCGACGGCAGGCCGGTACGCCGCTACGGCCTCGTCGCCCCGGTCGCCGCCGTGCGTATGCGGAACTCGGTCCAGGGGGTCGGTTCCAGGTCGTCGTTCAGGGTGCCGTACCAGCCCGTGCCGTCGAGCCAGGCGTACAGCCAGGCTGTGAGGCTGGGGGCGTCGACGAACCAGGCGTGGTCGGGGTCGCCGGGGTTCGGCTCGAAGAGCAGGACCGTCGCCTGCGGGGAGCGGCAGTCCACGCACGCGTACATCGCGCAGCCCCAGTGGGATATCGGCAGGACGCCCTCGGGCCAGGGCCAGTCGGGGTCTTCGCGACCGCTTGCGCGGTTGGCGAGGTACTGGGCGACGGCGGCTGGTTCACCGGCCGGAGAGCTGTCGAGCAGGGGCAGCAGGCCGTACTCCGGCCCGAATCCGCCGTCCCCTATACGCAGGTAGAGGTCGGCGAGCAGCGGCGGCAGGCGGAAGCCGAGTGCGGACTCGGCACGGGCCACGGTGGCCGCGTCCACGGGGTCGGGCAGCGAAGGCCGACCCCAGGGGCGGGTGGTGGCCGCCTCGGCCGCCACCCTTGCCCACAACTGCTCGTTCTCGGTCATGGGTTCATGATGCAGGCCGCCACTGACAACCGGCCCGGCCTGTGGACAACCCGCCGCTTGTGGACAACCGGCCAGCGGTGCGCCGCGTCGAGCGGCCGGCCGCCCCGGCTCCTGACGGGCTGTGGACGACGAGCCGATCGGGGCTCGGCCCGTCAGCGCGCCGCGAACGGCTGGTCCGTGGGCACGATTTCGCGGCCCAGCGGGAACAGCGAGACCGGAATCAGTTTGAAGTTCGCGATGCCGAACGGGATGCCGATGATGGTCAGGCAGAGGAGAAGGCCGGTGACGATGTGCCCGATGGCCAGCCACCAGCCGGCGAGGACCAGCCAGAGCACGTTGCCGAGGCAGGAGGGCGCACCCGCGTCACGGCGCTCGATCGTCGTGTAACCGAAGGGCCAGAGGGCGTAGACGCCGATGCGGAAAGCGGCGATGCCGAAGGGAATGCCGATGATCGTGATGCAGAGCAGCGCTCCCGCGGCCAGGTAGGCGAGGAACAGCCAGAATCCGCTCAGGATCAGCCAGATGACGTTCAGGATGGTCTTCACTGGTGGCGACCTGCCATTTTCTCGAGCCGGGCGATACGGTCCGCCATCGGCGGGTGCGTCGAGAACATCTTGGAGAGTCCCTGGCCCGGGCGGAAGGGATTCGCGATCATCATGTGGCTCGCGGTCTCGATGCGGGGCTCCGGGGGCAGTGGAAGCTGCTTGGTGCCCGTCTCCAGTTTGCGCAGCGCGCTCGCGAGGGCCAGTGGGTCGCCGGTGAGCTGCGCGCCCGAGGCGTCCGCCTCGTACTCACGGGAGCGGCTGATGGCGAGTTGGATGACGCTGGCGGCGAGCGGGCCGAGAATCATGATCAGGAGCATGCCGAGGATACCGGGACCGTCGTCGTCGTCCGAACGGCCGATGGGGATCAGCCAGGCGAAGTTGACCAGGAACATGATCACCGAGGCGAGCGCTCCGGCGACCGAGGAGATGAGGATGTCCCGGTTGTAGACGTGGCTGAGCTCGTGGCCGATGACGCCGCGCAGTTCGCGCTCGTCGAGGAGGCGCAGGATGCCGTCCGTGCAGCACACGGCGGCGTTGCGCGGGTTGCGGCCGGTGGCGAAGGCGTTGGGTGCCTCGGTCGGGGAGATGTACAGGCGAGGCATGGGCTGACGGGCCTGGGTGGAGAGCTCGCGGACCATCCGGTACAGCGCGGGAGCCTCGAACTCGCTCACCGGGCGGGCACGCATCGCGCGTAGAGCCAGTTTGTCGCTGTTCCAGTACGCGTACGCGTTGGTGCCGAGCGCGATCAGGACCGCGATGACCAGCCCCATGCGGCCGAAGAAGCTGCCGATGACGATGATGAGTGCGGACAGTCCCCCGAGGAGTACTGCGGTCCTGAGCCCGTTGTGCCGGCGGTGCACGGTACGCCCTCCAAGTCGTGCAGCAGGGGAACCCTTTGCTTGCGAATCTTGCTCTCGTCCGGTGGCACTGTGCCGTGGTGTCACATCCAGTGCACCTTCCCGTACTGGTCAACGCCAGGCGGGAGGCACTAGTTCCCTTGCGCCTGCGGGCAGGGGTGTGGGCCGTCCGGGTGGGGACGGGGGCATGCGCGCGCGTGCGGGCTCAGAAGAGGCCGGTGTCGGTGAAGCGCAGGACCAGCTGAGGTGCTCCGGAGAGGGCGATGCCGAGGGCCGCGGTGAGGGCGATCGCGGCGGTGAGCGGGGCGGGGACGCGGTGCTTCTCGGGCTCGCCCTCGGGGGCGCGGAAGAGCAGCGCCGTCCACTGGAGGTAGTAGTACAGGGCGATCACCACGTTGACGGCCATCACGACCGCGAGCCAGCCGAGGCCCGCGTCGACGGCTGCCGAGAACACGGTGACCTTCGCGAAGAGACCGATGATGCCTGGCGGCAGTCCGGCGAGGCAGAGCAGGAAGAAGGCCAGGAGCAGGGCTGCCGCCGGGTGCTTCGTGTAGAGGCCCCGGTAGTCCGTGATCCGGTTCGTCGCGCTGGTACGGCCCACCAGGGCGGCCACCGCGAAGGCGCCCAGGTTCACGACTGCGTACATGAGGGCGTAGGCGACGGTGGAGCCGATGGCGTGCTCGGTGTCGTCGGAGTACGCGGCGGCGGCGATCGGTACGAGGAGGTAGCCGGCCTGGCCCACGGAGGACCAGGCGAGCAGGCGTACGGCGCTGTACGCGCGCGTGGCTTGCTGGCGGAGGGCGCCGACATTGCCGACGGTCATGGTGAGGGCGGCCAGCACGGCCAGTGCGGGGCCCCAGACGTGGGCGTACGAGGGGAAGCCGATGACGGTGACGAGGATGAGTCCGGAGAAGCCGACCGCCTTGCCGACGACCGACAGGTAGGCGGCGATGGGCAGCGGGGCGCCGACGTAGGTGTCGGGGACCCAGAAGTGGAAGGGGACGGCGGCCGTCTTGAAGGCGAAGCCGATCAGGGTGAGGACCACGCCGGTCTGGGCCAGGGTGTCCAGCCGGCCGTCGACGTGCTGGATGCGGTCGGCGACCTGGGTGAGGTAGAGGGTTCCGGTCGTCGCGTACACGAAGCTGATGCCCAGGAGGCTGACGGTGGTCGCGGTGACGGACGACAGGAAGAACTTCAGGGCCGCTTCGGAGGACCTGCGGTCGCCGTGCCGGATGCCGACCAGGGCGAAGGCGGGCAGGGAGGCGACCTCCAGGGCGACGACGAGGGTGGCGAGGTCGCGGGAGGCGGGCAGCAGGGCGGCACCGGCGGCGGAGGACAGCAGCAGGAACCAGAACTCGCCTTCGGGAAGTCGCCCGCGCGCGTCCTTCAGGGCGGTGACCGACAGCAGGGCCGCCAGCAGCGCTCCCCCGAGCACCAGGAACTGGATGACGAGGGTGAAACGGTCTGCCGTGTAGCTGCACACGCGCGTGTCGCCGGTCAGGCAGAAGGTGGAGCGGTCGCCGCCCAGGAGGGGCAGGAGCAGGGCCGTGGCGGCGGCGAGTCCGGCCACCGACAGCCAGCCGAGGAGCGGCTTGCGGGCGTCGCCGACGAAGAGGTCGGCGACGAGGACCACGAGGGCGACGACCGCCGCGAGGGTGGGCGGCGCGATGGCCAGCCAGTCGACGGACTGGACCACCGACTCGGCCAGGGGCTGGGACACGGGCTGGGCCAAGGCGCTCATCGGGTGCCTCCTGCGAGGAGTTGTTGCACGGCCGGGTCGGTCAGCCCGAGGAGGGCCTTCGGCCACAGGCCGGCGACGACGGTGAGGGCGACGAGCGGGGCCCAGGCCGCGAACTCGTAGGTCTGCACGTCGGCGAGGCGCGGAGCGTCCTGCGGGACGACGCCCATGCAGACGCGGCGGACCACGGAGAGCAGGTACGCAGCCGTCAGCAGGGTGCCGAACGCGGCGATCGCCGCGAAGGTGAGGAACGCGGGCCGGCTGAGGTCGTCGGCGGGGTTGAAGGCGCCGAACAGGGCCAGCATCTCGCCCCAGAAGCCGGCGAGGCCCGGCAGGCCGAGGGAGGCGACGGCGGCGAAGGCGAGGAGGCCGCCGAGGCGGGGCGTCCTGCCGTACAGCGCGGCGCCGGTCTGCTCGGCGAGGGTGTCCAGATCGGTGGTGCCGGTGCGGTCCTTCAGCGCTCCGACCAGGAAGAAGAGGAGGCCGGTGATGAGGCCGTGGGCGATGTTGGCGAACAGGGCGCCGTTCACGCCGGTCGGGGTCATGGTCGCGATGCCGAGCAGGACGAAACCCATGTGACCGACGGAGGAGTAGGCGATGAGGCGTTTGAGGTCGCCCTTCGCGCCCCGCTTGGCGAGGGCCAGGCAGGCCAGGGATCCGTAGATGATCCCGACGACGGCGAAGGCGGCGAGGTAGGGCGCGAAGGTGCGGAAGCCGTCCGGCGCGACGGGCAGCAGGATCCGGACGAACCCGTACGTGCCCATCTTCAGCAGCACTCCCGCCAGCAGGACCGAACCGACGGTCGGGGCGGCGGTGTGGGCGTCGGGCAGCCAGCTGTGCAGCGGCCACATCGGGGTCTTGACGGCGAGCCCGATCCCGATCGCGAGAACGGCGATGACCTGCACGGACGTGGTGAGCGACCGGCCGTTGTCAGTGGCGAGTGCCACCATGTCGAAAGTGCCCGCCTTGATTCCGATCAGGAGCAGGCCGAGCAGCATGACCACGGATCCGAGCAGCGTGAACAGGATGAACTTCCAGGCGGCCTGGGTCCGGCCCGCGCCGCCCCAGCGGGCGATGAGGAAGTACATCGGGATCAGGACCATCTCGAAGGCGAGGAAGAACAGCAGCAGGTCGAGGACGGCGAAGGCCGCGAGGGTGCCGGACTCCAGGACGAGTACGAGCGCGACGAAGGCTTTCGGGGACGGGTCCGCGGTCTGCTGCGTCGGCGGCTGTTGCTGCCGCCTGAAGTAGGAGTACACCGCGCACAGGAAGGTCAGCAGCGCGGTCAGGACCAGCAGGGGGAGGGAGATGCCGTCGATGCCGAGGTGGATGCGCACGTCGAGTGCGGGGATCCAGCTGATGTCCGTGGTGGCCTGCATCTTCGACGGATGGTCGTGGTCGAAGCCGAGCGCGAGGACGATCGCGGCGACGAGCATGGCGCCGGTCACGGTCATGCCGTGGCGCAGCACGGCCTGCTCGGGTGACTTCCCCTTCAGCCCGGGCGGAGCCGGCAGCAGAGCGGCGGCGGCGCCGAGGAGTGGGCCGACCACGATGAATGCCAGAAGGAACTGCATCACGGACTCGTTGATATCGATCACGCCCGCTCACGCTCCCGAAGCGACGAGAAGGGCGGCGACCGCCAGGACGACGGTGCCGGCGAGCAGCGCGCTCACATAGGTCTGGACGTTGCCGGTCTGGGCGCGCCGTACGGCTGCCCCCAGCCAGCGGGGCAGGGCGCCCGCGCCGCGTACGTAGGTGTCGACGACCTCGCGGTCGAGGAACCGGACGAGACTCGCGCCGGCCTGGACCGGGCGGACGAACAGCGTCCGGTACACGGCGTCGAGGTGGAAGCCCACGGCCGCGTGGCGGTGCAGCGGGCCGAGCAGGAGACGCCCGGGGTCCGCCGGGTCGAGGGCGGAGGCCACGTCTCCGTAGGCCGGCGCGTGCGTGGCGATCGCCTCGGCCTCGACCAGTCCCGCGTCGCCCTCGGGGTGGGCGGCGACCGCGCCCAGGGGGACGCGGGCGGCGAGCCCGGCGAGATGGCGCCAGGCGGCGTATGTGACGAGCCCGCCGGCCAGGGCCACTCCCGTGCCCAGGACGGACGTGGTGAGGGTCGGGGCGAGGTCGTTGCCGTCGAACCAGTCGGGGAGGGTGCGGTAGGCGAGCCCGCCGAGGGCCAGGGACGGGATGGCCAGGACCCACAGCACCACGGTCATGGTCAGTGGCTGGCGGCCGTGGTCGGGGGCCTCGGCGCCCCGGCCGTGGAAGGTCAGCAGCCACAGGCGGGTCGCGTAGGCCGCCGTGAGGAGGGCGGTGAGCAGGCCGGCGACGAGGACGATCCAGCCCGTGGCACCGGGCGCGTGCTCGGTATGGCCCGCGGTGATGTGCTCGGCGGCGCCGAGCACCGACTCCTTGGAGAAGAAGCCGCTGAACGGCGGGATCGCGGCGAGCGCGAGAAGCGCCACGGTCATCGTCCAGTAGGCGTCGGGGACGCGGTCGCGCAGGTGGCTCATGCGGGACATGGCGGCCAGCGAGTTGGTGCCGGCGGCGTGGATGATCACGCCGGCCGCGAGGAAGAGCAGCGCCTTGAACGCGCCGTGCGAGAGGAGGTGGAAGACGGCGGCACCACGGTCGCCGACGGCGAGGGCACCGGTCATGTAGCCCAGCTGGCCGATCGTCGAATAGGCGAGGACGCGCTTGATGTCGTCCTGGGCGAGGGCGGCCAGGCCCGAGCCGACCATGGTGATGGCGGCCATCACGGCGAGGGTCACCATCGCGGCCGAGGACGCCTCGAAGACCGGGAGGAGACGGGCGATGAAGTAGACGCCGGCGGCGACCATCGTCGCGGCGTGGATCAGCGCGGAGACGGGGGTGGGGCCCGCCATCGCGTCCGGGAGCCAGGTGTGCAGGGGGAACTGCGCGGACTTGCCGGCCACGCCCGCGAGGAGCAGCAGGGCGATGAGCGTCGGGTGGTCGAGCCCGCCGTGGGCGACGGTGGCGAGGACCTTCGTGATCCGGAAGGACCCGGCGTCGGTGGCGAGGGCGAACAGGCCGATGAGGAAGGGGACGTCGCCGAGTTTGGTGACGAGGAAGGCCTTGATGGAGGCGGCGCGGGCTTCCGGGGTCTCCCAGTAGTGACCGACCAGGAAGTAGGAGCAGATGCCCATGACTTCCCAGCCGACCAGCAGCACGATCAGGTCGCCGGAGTAGACGACCAGGAACATCGCGGAGGTGAAGAGGGAGACGAGCGCGGCGTACGAGGGGTAGCGCGGGTCCTCGCGCAGGTAGCCGGTCGAGTAGATCTGCACGCAGGTGGCGACGAGGCCGACCACGACGGCGACGAGGGCGGCGAAGCCGTCGATGTACAGCGCCAGTTCGATCGGGATCGAGCCGGTGGGGGTCAGTTCGGTGGCCGCGGTGACGGAGCCGTCTCCGCCCTGGCGTACGGCGACGATCGCGGCCAGTACGAGCGCGGCGAGGGTCGGCAGGACGGCGAGCGGGCGCACGAAGCCGGGAGCGGTGCGGCCCAGGAGCAGTCCGGCGGCCGCGCCCAGGAACGGCAGGAGGGGGACGAGGACGGCGAGGGTGGTCGTGGTCACGCGCTGGCCTCAGCCTTCTCGGCGGCCGTTCCGGTCGCGGGGGTGTCGCTGTCGGGGCCGTCGGTCGCGGGGCTCTCGTGGCCTTCGGCGGTGTCGCGGAGGCGGTCGATGTCAGCGGTGCCTCGGTTGCGGTGGACGGCGAGGACGATCGCCAGGCCGATGCCGATCTCGGCGGCTGCGATGGCGATGGTGAACAGGGTCAGGGCCTGACCGGAGTGCAGGGTCTCCTCGGCGGTCCTGCTGAGCCAGACGTCGAAGGCGACCAGGTTGAGGTTGACGGCGTTGAGCATCAGCTCGACGGACATCAGAACGAGGATCGCGTTGCGGCGGGCGAGAACGCCGTACAGGCCGGTGCAGAACAGCAGGGCGGACAGGACGGCGGGATAGGCGAGGTGCATCAGCGGGTGCCTTCCTGCTCGGCCGGGTCTTCCCGGGCGTCCGGAACAGAGTGGGAACTCTCCGTGACGGATCGGGAACTCTTGGTGACGTCCCGGGAGTTCAGAGGGGGAGAGCTCGACTCCGCCTTCGCCCTGCGGGACAGGACGATCGCGCCGACCAGTGCCGCGAGGAGGAGGACGGAGAGGGCCTCGAAGGGCAGGACCCAGTTCTGGAACAGGCTCGCGCCGGTGACCTCGGTGGAGCCGGCGGCCGGACCGTCCAGATCGATCCAGGTGGCGCGGAAGGCGTCGACGACCACCCAGACGAGTGCGGCGACCGCGGCGACGGCCACCGTGAGAGCGGCCCAGCGGTTGCCGGAGTCCGCGTCCGGGGAGCGGCCGATGGGGGCCTTGGTGAGCATCAGACCGAAGAGGAGGAGCACGACGACGGAACCGACGTAGATGAGGACCTGCACCCAGGCGATGAACTCGGCGGTGAGCAGGAGGTACTCGACGGCGAGGCCGCCGAGGGCGACCACGAGCCACAGGGCGGCGTGCACCAGTTGCTTGGTGGTCACGGTGACGAGGGCGGCGCCGAAGGTGACCAGCCCGACGAGCAGGAAGGCGATCTCGACGCCGGTCGGGGAGAGGAAGCCGTGGTGTGCCTGGGCGAGGGTCACGATTCTCCTCCCTGGGGTGTGTTCGACTCGGGTGGCTGGGGGGCGTTCGACGTGGCCTGGGCCGCCGCCAGTTTCTCGGCCGCCTTGCGGGCGGCCACGAGTTCCTTCGGCTCCTCGGCGGCGGGGTCGAGGGCGGGTGGGGCCGGGACGGTCCACATCCACTCGCGGAGCTTGTCGCGTTCGTGGGTGAGTTCGTGGATGTCGGTCTCGGCGTACTCGAACTCCGGGGACCAGAACAGGGCGTCGAAAGGACAGACCTCGATGCAGATACCGCAGTACATACACAGGGAGAAGTCGATGGCGAAGCGGTCGAGGACGTTGCGGCTGCGCTCGCGGCCGCCCGGGGCGGCGGGCGGGACGGTCTCCTTGTGGGAGTCGATGTAGATGCACCAGTCGGGGCACTCACGGGCGCAGAGCATGCAGACCGTGCAGTTCTCCTCGAACAGGCCGATGACGCCACGGGTACGGGGCGGGAGTTCGGGCTGGGCGTCCGGGTACTGCTCGGTGACGGTCTTGCGCGTCATCGTGCGGAGGGTGACGGCCAGGCCCTTGGCGAGGCCACTACCGGGGATGGGGGCCATTACCGGATCACCACCTTGACGATGCCGGTGAGGGCGATCTGGGCGAGGGAAAGAGGGACGAGGAGGGTCCAGGAGAGCTTCTGAAGCTGGTCCTCGCGCAGGCGGGGGTAGGTGACGCGGAGCCAGATCACGAGGAAGGCGAGGACGGCAGCCTTGAGGAGGGTCCAGACCCAGCCGAGGCCGTCGGCGCCCCAGGGGCCGTGCCAGCCGCCCAGGAAGAGGACGGTGGTCAGACCGCACAGGACGACGATTCCGGCGTACTCGGCGAGGAGGAAGAGGGCGAAGCGCAGGCCGGTGTACTCGGTGTACGCACCGAAGATGATCTCCGAGTCGGCGACGGGCATGTCGAAGGGGGGCCGCTGCAGTTCGGCGAGGCCGGCGACGAAGAAGACGATCGCGCCGATGATCTGCCAGGGCAGCCACCACCACTCGAAGGCGTCGACGATGCCGGGCAGGGAGACCGTGCCTGCCGCCATCGCCACCGAGGCGGCGGTGAGCAGCATCGGGAGTTCGTAGGCGAGGAGCTGGGCGGCGGTGCGCAGGCCGCCGAGAAGGGAGAACTTGTTGGCACTGGCCCAGCCGGCCATGAGGGAGCCGAGCACGCCGACGCCCATCACCGCGAGCACGAAGAAGATGCCCGCGTCCACGACCTGGCCGACGGCGCCTTCGCCCGGGCCGATGGGGATGGCGAGGAGCACCAGGAGATACGGGAGGAGGGCCACGGCCGGCGCGAGCTGGAAGATACGGCGGTCCGCACCCGAGGGGACGATGTCCTCCTTCTGCACGAACTTGACGCCGTCCGCGACGAGCTGTGCCCAGCCGTGGAAGCCGCCCGCGTACATCGGCCCCAGGCGGCCCTGCATATGGGCCATCACCTTGTGCTCGGTCTGACCGACGATCAGGGGGAAGGTGAGGAAGACGACGAAGACGACCAGGAGTCGCAGGGCGACGTCGAGAGCGTCGTTCACTGCGGGCCTCCTGTGGGGTCCTCGGGGGCGGGGGGTTCCGCGCGGTCGGTACGGGCGGGCGTGCCGCGGTCGGGCGAGGGCTTCTCGACGGGGCCCGCCTGCTTGGGCGCGGCCGTCCCCGGGGGTACCTGCTCAGGGCCGGCCGAGCTCGGCTCCGGGCCGGGCTCCAGGGCCTGAGCCTGCTCCGGGGCCTGAGCCTGCTCCGGGTTCGGGTCCGACTCCGGGTCCCGGTCCCGGTGCGGGTCCTGAGCGGACTCCGGGTTCTGATCGGGCTCCGGGGCCGGCGTCCGGTCTGGTCCCGGCTTCTGGCCCGGCTCCGACTCGCGGCCTGGCTTCGGCTCCCGGCCCGGCTCCGACTCGCGGCCTGACTTCGGCTCCTGGCCCGGCTCCGACTCGCGGCCTGACTTCGGCTCCTGGCCCGATTCCGTCTCCCTGCCTGGCTTCGGCTCCTGCTCCCCGTTCGGTGCCGGTGCCGGTGCCGGTGCCTGGGCCGGTTCGGGGGCCTGCTCCCGCTTCGGTTTCTGTTGCTCGCTCGGCTCTGGGGTCCGCTGTGGCTCGGCGAACGCTGGGCGGGCGTGGTGCCACGGGGCGTCGGAGCTGCGGGGGGCCTTGGAGGGGCGGGCGGGGGTGTCGGGGGATGTCGTCGGGGCCTGGGTGTGCTGGGAGGCGGAGCCTTGGGAGGCGCTGCGCGTGCGGCGCGGTCCTGCCGGAGGTTGCGGGGTCGACTCGGGGGCCGTCGGTTCCGTCGGCGCGGCGGGCTCGGTTCCTGCGGCACCCGTGGACTCCGTGGCACCTGCCCGCTGTGACGCCGAGCCCGCGCTCGCGCTTCGGGCGCGGCGGGGTCCGGCAGGCGTCGCCGGAGCCGAGGGAGCCTCCGGGCCTGAAGGAGTCGCCGGAGCCGAGGAAGTCGTCGGAGCCGAGGAAGTCGAAGGAACCGGCGAGGTCGGAGAGGTTGGTGAGGCTGGTGGGGTCTCTGTGGTCGGGGGGGTCGGCTGGGTTGCTGAGCCCTCCGATGCCGTGCGGGCGCGGCGGACCAGGCGGTCGCCTGCCGCTCGTCCTGCCGCTGCTCGGGCCGGGCGGGCCGGGGCGGGCGGGAGTTGACCCTTCAGGGGGCCCCATTCGTTGGGGTCGGGGACGCCTGGGGGGAGCATCTGGCGGCGCTTGGGGCCGCCGTGCTCGGACTCTCCGGGCTCCTTCGCGCCGGGCCAGGCCTTGGCGACGCGGGCGGCGAGGACGAAGTCCTTGCGCAGGGGGTGGCCTTCGAAGGTCTCCGGGAGGAGGAGGTGGTTCAGGGCGGGGTGGCCCGCGAAGGTGACGCCGAACATCTCGTGCGTCTCGCGTTCGTGCCAGGCCGCGCCGGCGTAGACGTCGACGGCGGAGGCGAGGGTCGGTGCCTCGTGCGGGATCGTCGTGCGCAGCAGCAGGCGGCGCACGGGGGACAGTGCCACCACGTGCGCCGAGACGCGGAAGCCCGTGCCCGGTTCGTCGACCGCGCTCAGCCAGTCGAAGTAGGTGCAGGTCAGGCGGTCGCGGGCCACGCGCAGGGCGTCGGTCCAGGATGAGGGAGGGACATCGACCGTCAGGACGTCGTACGACTCCTCGGCCGTGGCCTGCGGACCGAAGAGCTCGTCGGCGGGGGCGGGGAGCCAGCCGATCGTGGTCATCGGCCCTCCCCCGACGGCGCGGCGGGGGACTCGGCGGCCGGGGGCCGCACCAGGCCGCTCTGCAGGGCGGCCGGCGAGGGGCGGGAGACGGCCGGGCGGGACGGGGTCGGGCCGTAGCGCTCGCGCAGGGACTCCCGGGCGATCTTCTCCTGGAGCTTGAGGATGCCCTGGAGAAGCGCCTCCGGGCGCGGCGGGCAGCCCGGCACGTACACGTCCACCGGAATGATCTGGTCGACGCCCTTCGTCACCGAGTACGAGTCCCAGTAGGGCCCGCCGCAGTTGCTGCACGCGCCGAAGGAGATGACGTACTTCGGCTCGGGCATCTGCTCGTAGAGACGCTTCAAGGCCGGGGCCATCTTGTCCGTGACCGTGCCGGAGACGACCATCAGGTCGGCCTGACGGGGGCCCGGCGCGAAGGGGATGACGCCGAGGCGGATGAAGTCGTGGCGGGCCATCGACGCGGCGATGAACTCGATCGCGCAGCAGGCCAGGCCGAAGTTGAAGACCCAGAGCGAGTAGCGGCGGCCCCAGTTCAGGATCACCTTCATCGGCTCGGGGGCCAGGCGGGCCAGGGTGCCCAGGCGCTTCGGCTCCGGCAGCGGTACGGGTTCCGAGAGCACCTGTTCCGACTGCTCCGACTGCTCCGCGTGCTCCGGGTGCTCCGGGTGCTCCGGGTGCTCCGACTCTTGCGGTTGTTCCGGGTGCTCCGGGTGTTCCGGCGCATTCACTTTCGGCGTCACGTCCATGTCAGGACGCCCTTCTTGTATGCGTACAGCAGGCCCACGGCCAGGAAGCCGAGGAAGATGAACATCTCCACGAGCGTGGCCGCGCCGTAGCCAGGGGCCGCGAAGACCGTCGCCCAGGGGAAGAGGAAGATCGAGTCGACGGCGAAGATCACGTAGAGGAAGGCGTAGACGTAGTAGCGGACCTGGGTGTGGGCCCAGCCCTCGCCCACGGGGTCGACGCCGCACTCGTACGTCAGGAGCTTCTCCGGGGTGGGGACCACCGGGCGCAACAGGCGCCCGGCGCCGAAGGCCACGGCGACGAACAGCACGCCGACGACGGCGAGCAGCCCGACGACGGAGTAGGACTGGAAATAGTCCGCCGCGAATTCCGCCGCGACATCGACGGTCCGTTCCCGCACGCCCGTCCCTCGCTCCCTGACCTCAGTCTCTTCGACGACAGGCCCGTTCGACGATCTGTACGCACGGGAGTCTAGGCCCTGATAAAGGGACGGTAAGCAGCCCGTCACGCCTCGTCTTGCGAGGCGGGGGTTTTCCCCCGGTCGAGGAAGGCAGCAGACCTCATGGCGCGGCGCCGTGCGGCGCGGCAGGCTAGCCCATATGACCGCTTCCGCCAGCCGATCCGCCTCCGACCCGAACACCTCCGACAAGGGGGGTTCCCACCCGGACGGCTTTCAGCCGGGCGGCTCCCACCCGAGAGCCGCTCCCCTCACGACCACCCTGCCGGGCACGGCCGGGCAGGACGCCGAGCGTCTGCCGCCGGCTCGTCTCGCCTACGACCCGCAGACGTGGAAGGAGATCGCGCACCTTCTGACGAACCTGCCGATGTCGTTGATCGGGTTCACCTATGTGATGACGGTGATCGTCACCGGCGCCGCGATGACGGTCACCGTGATCGGGTTCCCGCTGCTCGCGCTCGGGCTGGCCGGGGCACGGCTGCTGGGCCGGTTCGAGCGGGGGCGCGCGCGTCTGCTGCTCGGGGTGCGCATCGACGAGCCGAGCCCGTTGCCGCTGCGCAGGGCGGGCGGGCTCTTCCAGCGGTTGTGGCTGGTGCTGAAGGACCCGGTGGCCTGGCGCACGGTGCTGTACGACCTCATCCGGCTGCCCTGGGGAGTCCTGACGTTCAGCGTGGTCGTTCCCTCGCTGTTCGTGCTGTGGCCGGTGCTGCCGTTCGTGGCGCGGGGGCTGACCAACGCGGACCGGGCGATGGTGCGGGCCCTGTTGTCCCGTTCCGACGAGCTGGAGCGGCGGATCGCGGAGCTGGAGTCGGACCGGGGGGTCGTGGTCGACACGGCGGCCGCCGATCTGCGGCGCATCGAGCGTGATCTGCACGACGGGGCGCAGGCCCGGCTGGTCAATCTGGCGATGGGGCTGGGCCTGGCGAAGGAGAAGTTGCTGGAGGGGCAGGCCGACGACGTCGTGGCGGCGATGGTGGAGGAGGCGCACGGCGAGGTGAAGCTCGCGCTCCAGGAGCTGCGGGACCTGGCACGCGGAATCCATCCGGCCGTCCTGACCGACCGGGGCCTGGACGCGGCGCTGTCCTCCGTGGCCTCGCGCTGCACGGTGCCGGTGAAGGTGACCGCCGACCTGACGTCCCGGCCGGCGCAGGCCATCGAGGGCATCGCCTACTTCACCGTCTCCGAGCTGCTTCAGAACGTCAGCAAGCACAGCGCGGCGCGGTCGGCCTCGGTCGACGTGTGGCGGACCGACGACCGGCTGCTCATCCAGGTGTGGGACGACGGCCGGGGCGGGGCGCGGCTCGACGGCGGGTCGGGGATGCGGGGACTGGCGGAGCGGCTGGACGCCGTCGACGGGCTGTTCATCGTGGAGTCGCCGGTGGGAGGTCCCACGACGGTGACGGCGGAGTTGCCCTGGCGGAATCGCGGACAGAGCGGATAGCGGACCGGCGGACGGGCGGATGGCGGACGGGCGGACCGTGGACGGGGATGCGCGGTCGGTGGGGTGTGGGGGTAGGGAAAACCCCCCTTCCAAGACGCCGACGGACTCCATGGTCCACGCGCTCGCCGCCGAGCAGGGTGGGAGGTACGGATCGACAGCTGCGCGACGAGCAGGACGAGTAGAACGGACGACGCCGATGGCCACGCAGTACGGGCAGTACGGGCAGCCTGACCAGTACGGGCGGTACGGGCGCCATGACCAGTACGACCCGGAGTACGGGCACCGCGACGGCGGGCGCCGTCACCTGTTGCCGACGGGGCTGCGTGAGCCGCTCACGGCGCGCCACTGGCGGGAACTCGTCTATGTCCTGCTCGGCCTGCCCATCGGCATCGTGCTGTTCACCTTCATGATCACGATGCTGTCGCTGGGGGCCGGCCTGCTGGTGACGTTCCTCGGGATTCCGGTGCTGGCGGCGGGACTGGCCGCGGGCCGGGGCTTCGGAGCGCTGGAACGCGCCCGGGCGCGTGGGCTGCTCGGCCTGGAGGTCGCCGATCCCGAGCCGCTGCGGCCTCGGGGCAAGGGTGCGATGGCCTGGATGGCCGCCGTCCTCAGGAGCGGAACGTCGTGGCGGCAGGCGCTGTACGCGGTGGTGCAGTTTCCGTGGGCGGTGTTCTCCTTCTGCGTCGCGCTGACCGTGTGGTCGTTCGGCTGGACCATGCTGACGTACCCGCTGTGGTTCTGGATCTTCCCCATGTACGGCGGCCAGGGCGGGCTTCAGCTGTACGGCGACGAGCAGCACAGCGTCTACCTCGACAACCCCTTCGAGATCACCGTGACGGCGCTGGTGGGACTGTTGATCACGCTGTCCACGCCGTGGATCGTGCGGGCGCTGACGACGGTGGACCGGCTGCTGGTGCACGGGCTGCTCGGACCGTCGTCGCTGGGGGCGCGGGTGGTGGAGCTGGAGTCCGACCGGGGGGTCGTGGTGGACACGGCGTCCGCCGATCTGCGGCGCATCGAGCGCGATCTGCACGACGGGGCGCAGGCCCGGCTGGTGGCGCTGGCGATGGATCTGGGGCTGGCGAAGGAGAAGCTGCGGGAGGATCCGCGGGAGGCGGCGCGGATGGTGGACGAGGCGCACGGTGAGGTGAAGACGGCGTTGCAGGAACTGCGGGACCTGGCGCGCGGGATCCATCCGGCGGTGCTGACGGACCGGGGGCTGGACGCGGCGCTGTCGGCAGTGGCGTCGCGGTGCACGGTGCCGGTGCGGGTGGATGTGGATCTGGCGGAGCGGCCGGCGCCGGCGATCGAGGGGATCGCCTACTTCACCGTCTCGGAGTTGCTTCAGAACATCAGCAAGCACAGTGGGGCGCGGTCGGCCTCGGTCGATGTGTGGCGGGTGGAGGATCGGCTGATGCTGCAGGTGGGGGATGACGGGGTGGGCGGAGCGGATGCCTCCGGCGGGGGGTCGGGGTTGGCCGGGCTCGCGGGGCGGCTGGACGCGGTGGACGGGATTCTGGTGGTCGATTCGCCGGCGGGCGGGCCTACCCGGGTGACGGCGGAGTTGCCCTGGCGCGGGAACGGCGTCTGAGGGGCTGGTTTCCTCGCCCCCGCCGCCCTTGCCCTTCCCACCCCTGGGGGCTACCGCCCCCAGACCCCAGCCTGAGGACCCGGGCCACGGGGCGCGTCCCGGGCCCCCGGGCGCCGACCTCCCCAGCCCAGGCCCAGGGGCCGCGCCTCCCGGCCGAGCCCCCCGGGCCTTGGGCCTCCGGCCCAGACCCTGAAGCCTTCGGCCACACCTCGGGCCCCTAGGCCCCCAGCTCGGGCCCCCGGCCCCCGCTCAGCCCCAGACTCACGCGCGAGGCCTCCCCGGCCCAGACCTCCGGCCCCTGGGCCCCGGACCCCGACCCAGACCCACAGGCCAAGCCTCCCCAGCCCAGACCCCCGGACCCCGGACCCCGGCCCAGACCCAAGGGCGAAGCCTCCCCGGCCCAGACCCCGGACCCCCAAATCCCACCCAGACCCCCGAGCCCCAGACCACCCAGCCTCGGGCCCCCGAGCCCCCGGGCCCCCAGCCCCCGGCCCGGGTCCATACGCCGCAGGCTCCGAGTTTCCGCCCCCCGAATCCGGCCCTGAACGGGTCGGTCCCTCGTCTTCGCGCTCGCCCGGCCAGGGTCGCGCTCGCCCGGCCAGGGTTGTGCTCGGGTGGGTGGCTGTCGGCGTGCTGTTTCCGTGCGGTGGGGCCTTCCGAGGCCGAAACCGGGTGGGTCAAGGCCTGATTCGCGCCGTCCTCGTCGTGGTCGGGCTCCTCGGCGGGTACAGACGGGCCCGTTGCTGGAATGCTTGACTGGTTCTGCCAACGGGGTGGACGGCTGGGGGGCCGAGGATCGTGGAGGACAGGGTGCGGGTGGTCATCGCCGAGGATTCGGTGCTGTTGAGGGAGGGGCTGACCCGGTTGCTGACCGATCGGGGGCATGAGGTGGTGGCCGGGGTCGGGGACGCGGACGCTCTGGTCAAGACCATTACGGAGCTCGCCGACGAGGGCGCGTTGCCCGATGTCGTCGTCGCGGACGTGCGGATGCCGCCGACGCACACCGACGAGGGGGTGCGGGCCGCCGTACAGCTGCGCAAGGCGCACCCGGGGCTCGGGGTGCTGGTTTTGTCGCAGTACGTGGAGGAGAGGTACGCCACCGAACTGTTGGCCGGTTCCAGTCGTGGGGTCGGGTATCTGCTCAAGGACCGCGTGGCCGAGGTGCGGGAGTTCGTGGACGCCGTGGTGCGGGTCGCGCAGGGCGGTACCGCCCTGGATCCGGAGGTCGTCGCGCAGCTGCTCGGGCGGAGCAGGAAGCAGGATGTGCTGGCCGGGCTCACCCCGCGGGAGCGGGAGGTGCTGGGGCTGATGGCCGAGGGGCGGACGAACTCCGCGATCGCCCGGCAGCTGGTCGTCAGCGACGGGGCCGTCGAGAAGCATGTCAGCAACATCTTCCTGAAACTCGGCCTGTCACCGAGTGACGGGGATCACCGCCGCGTACTGGCGGTTCTCACCTATCTCAATTCCTAGCGAGATGGCACTGTGCCTTGCGTCGAGCGGGGGAACTCGGTGGAGGCGGGGAACAGGCGGTGGAGAACCGTGGTGTGATCCGGAGCGTCTACCGGATTCGCGCCGGGCGGCGGGAAATCATGAAAAGCGGGGGTGCCGGGCCGTCTCGGGACAACGACCGTCATACGAATGGCCGAGGTAAGGCGACCCTTACAGACGTAGGGTTGATCCGTGGAGGGCCTTCGGGAAGGCCCTCCGGGACAGCCACCTCGAGGGAGGTCCAGTTCAGTGACCAGTCAGGTCAGCAGCCCAGCGGAACAGGACGACGGAACCGACGGAACCGACGGGACCGTCGTGGGAGAGCAGCGCAAACCGGGTGGGACGAAGGACGTCCGTCGTCTCGACCGGGTGATCATCAGGTTCGCGGGCGACTCGGGTGACGGTATGCAGCTCACCGGCGACCGCTTCACCTCGGAGACCGCGTCGTTCGGCAACGACCTCTCCACCCTGCCGAACTTCCCCGCCGAGATCCGCGCGCCCGCCGGCACCCTCCCCGGCGTCTCCTCGTTCCAGCTGCACTTCGCCGACCACGACATCCTCACTCCGGGTGATGCGCCCAATGTGCTGGTCGCCATGAACCCGGCGGCGCTGAAGGCCAACATCGGCGATGTGCCGCGCGGTGCGGAGATCATCGTCAACACGGACGAGTTCACCAAACGGGCGATGCAGAAGGTGGGGTACGCGGCCTCGCCGCTGGAGGATGGCTCCCTCGACGGTTATCAGCTCCACCCGGTCCCGCTGACCACCCTGACCGTCGAGGCACTCAAGGAATTCGACCTCACCCGTAAAGAGGCCGAGCGCAGCAAGAACATGTTCGCGCTCGGCCTCTTGTCATGGATGTACCACCGGCCCACCGAGGGCACCGAGAAGTTCCTGAAGTCGAAGTTCGCGAAGAAGCCCGACATCGCGGCCGCCAACCTCACCGCTTTCCGTGCCGGGTGGAATTTCGGCGAGACGACCGAGGACTTCGCCGTCAGTTATGAGGTCGCCCCGGCCGCGAAAGCGTTCCCCGTCGGCACCTACCGGAACATCTCCGGGAATCTCGCTCTGGCGTACGGGCTGATCAGCGCGTCTCGGCAGGCCGATCTGCCGCTGTTCCTGGGGTCGTACCCGATCACGCCGGCCTCCGACATCCTGCACGAGCTCAGCCGGCACAAGAACTTCGGCGTGCGGACGTTCCAGGCCGAGGACGAGATCGCGGGGATCGGCGCGGCGCTGGGGGCGGCCTTCGGGGGGTCCCTCGCCGTCACCACCACCTCGGGGCCCGGGGTGGCGCTGAAGAGCGAGACCATCGGGCTCGCGGTCTCGATGGAGCTGCCGCTGCTGATCGTGGACATCCAGCGGGGCGGCCCTTCGACCGGCCTGCCGACCAAGACCGAGCAGGCCGACCTGTTGCAGGCCATGTTCGGGCGCAACGGCGAGGCGCCGGTGCCGATCGTGGCGCCCCGCACGCCCGCGGACTGTTTCGACGCGGCCCTGGAGGCGGCCCGGATCGCGCTCACCTACCGCACACCGGTGATGCTCCTGTCCGACGGCTACCTGGCCAACGGCTCCGAGCCCTGGCGGATCCCGGAGCTGGACGAGCTCCCGGACCTGACCGTGCAGTTCGCCCAGGGGCCCAACCACACCCTGGACGACGGCAGTGAGGTCTTCTGGCCGTACAAGCGCGACCCGCGGACGCTGGCCCGGCCGTGGGCGGTCCCGGGCACGCCGGGGCTCGAGCACCGCATCGGCGGGATCGAGAAGGAGGACGGGACCGGGAACATCTCCTACGCCCCGGCCAACCACGAGTTCATGGTCCGCGTCCGGCAGGCCAAGATCGACGGCATCGACGTCCCCGACCTCGAGGTCGACGACCCGCACGAGGCGAGCACCCTGGTGCTGGGCTGGGGGTCCACCTACGGGCCGATCACCGCCGCGGTCCGGCGGCTGCGCGCCGCGGGCGAGGCCGTCGCGCAGGCCCATCTGCGGCATCTGAACCCGTTCCCGCGCA
The DNA here is from genome assembly GCF_042880655.1 of Streptomyces sp. NPDC058295. NCBI lineage: Bacteria > Bacillati > Actinomycetota > Actinomycetes > Kitasatosporales > Streptomycetaceae > Streptomyces > Streptomyces sp. NPDC058295. The sequence goes on along the minus strand of NZ_JBHVYO010000005.1, from coordinate 184,153 downwards.
ACCTGGGCGCGGTGCTGGAGCGCTACGACAAGGTCGTCATCCCCGAGATGAACCTCGGCCAGCTCGCCACTCTCGTACGGGCGAAGTACCTGGTCGACGCCCGTTCGTACAACCAGGTCAACGGCATGCCGTTCAAGGCGGAGCAGCTTGCCGCGACGCTCAAGGAGGCCATCGATGGCTGAGACCTCGACGGAAGGCACGGGCACGATCGAGGCGCTCTCGCTCGTCCCCAAGGCCGTGGCCCGGCAGTCCATGAAGGACTTCAAGTCCGATCAGGAAGTGCGCTGGTGCCCCGGCTGCGGTGACTACGCGATCCTGGCGGCCGTCCAGGGCTTCATGCCGGAGCTGGGGCTGGCCAAGGAGAACATCGTCTTCGTGTCGGGCATCGGCTGCTCGTCGCGCTTCCCGTACTACATGAACACGTACGGCATGCACTCCATCCACGGGCGGGCGCCGGCCATCGCGACCGGCCTCGCCGCCTCCCGGCGCGATCTGAGCGTGTGGGTGGTCACCGGCGACGGCGACGCGCTGTCCATCGGCGGCAACCATCTGATCCACGCCTTGCGGCGGAACGTGAACCTGAAGATCCTGCTGTTCAACAACCGGATCTACGGGCTCACCAAGGGCCAGTACTCGCCCACCTCCGAGGTCGGCAAGATCACCAAGTCGACGCCGATGGGCTCGCTGGACGCGCCCTTCAACCCGGTGTCGCTGGCGCTCGGCGCGGAGGCGTCGTTCGTCGCACGGACCATCGACTCCGACCGCAAGCATCTGACGGAGGTGCTGCGCCAGGCGGCCGCCCACCCCGGCACGGCGCTGGTCGAGATCTACCAGAACTGCAACATCTTCAACGACGGCGCGTTCGAGGCGCTGAAGGACCGGCAGTCGGGCGAGGAGGCGGTGATCCGGCTCGAGCACGGGCAGCCGATCCGGTTCGGGGCGGACCGCGCGCGGGGCGTCGTGCGCGACCCGGCGAGCGGTGACCTGCGGGTCGTCACGGTGACCCCGGAGAACGAGGCGGACGTCCTGGTCCACGACGCGCACGCCGCGTCCCCGACCACCGCCTTCGCGCTGTCCCGGCTGGCCGACCCGGACACCCTGCACCACACGCCGATCGGTGTGCTGCGCTCGTTCGAACGGCAGGTCTACGACACCCAGCTGGCGGACCAGCTGGACGCGGCGATCGAGCAGCACGGCAAGGGCGACCTGGGGGCGCTGCTGGCGGGCGGCGACACCTGGACGGTCGTCGGCTGAGGCGGGAAACCGCTGGTCGAGGACCGGTTCACGAGGCCCGGGAGCGGAGTTCCCGGGCCTCGTCGTATGTCCGGCGGGCCTGCTCCACGTCCGGCATCCGGGTGTGCGTCCACAGGGCGAGCGCGCGCACCTGCTCGGCCGCCTCCCGGCCGAGGTCGGTCAGGGAGTAGTCGACGCGCGGCGGGATGACCGGCTTGGCGTCGCGGTGCACCAGGCCGTCGCGTTCGAGCGTCTGGAGGGTCTGGGTGAGCATCTTCTCGCTGACCGGCCGGCCTACCCCGCCGATCGCCCGGCGCAGCTCGCTGAACCGGTACGAGCGGTCGAGCAGCTCGATCAGCGCGAGGACACCCCAGCGGCTGGTGACATGTTCGAGGACGAGTCGGTGCGGGCACATGCCCTCCGCTTCGACCGTTCCCACCTGCATACTTACTGCCATGCCAGTACCTTACTTCAAAGTGGGTACTTTCGCTCGGTTAGTGCTTCTCCTAGGGTCGGTGCCAGACCCGCAGCCCCCACTAGGAGTTCTGAGCCATGAGCATCGTCGTCACCGGAGCCACCGGACACCTCGGCCGTCACGTCGTGGAGCAGTTGCTGGAGAAGGTTCCGGCGGAGCAGATCACGGCCGTCGTGCGCGACGAGGCCAAGGCCGCCGACCTCGCGGCCCGCGGCGTACGACTCGCCGTCGCCGACTACAACGCCCCCGAGACCTTCGGCAGCCTGTTCGCCTCCGGCGACAAGGTGCTGCTGATCTCGGGCAACGAGTTCGACAAGGGCCGCCCGGCACAGCACCAGGTCGTCATAGACGCCGCCAAGGCGGCCGGGGTCGCGCTCCTCGCGTACACCAGCGCGCCGGGCAGCCTGAGCGCGGCACTGGCGGACGACCACCGCACCACCGAGAAGGCGCTGCTCGCCTCCGGCCTGCCGTACACCCTGCTGCGCAACGGCTGGTACCACGAGAACTACACCGAGCAGCTCGCCCCGGTGCTGGAGCACAACGCCGTCGTCGCCGCCGCCGGTGAGGGCCGGGTCTCCTCCGCCTCCCGCGCCGACTACGCGGCCGCCGCCGTCGCCGTGCTGACCGGCGAGGGTCACGAGAACCAGACGTACGAGCTGGGCGGCGACGAGGCGTGGAGCTTCGCCGAGTACGCGGCCGAGCTGAGCCGGCAGACCGGCAAGGAGATCGTCTACAACTCCGTGCCCGGCGAAGTGCTCACCGGCATCCTGACCGGCGCCGGCCTGCCCGAGGGGTTCGCCACGATCCTGGTCGGGGTGGACGCGTCGATCGCGAAGGGTGAGCTGGTCGTCTCCAGTGGCGACCTGTCCCGGCTGGCGGGCCGCCCGACCACTCCGCTCGCCGATGCGATCACGGCCGCGCTCAAGGACTGACCCTCCCCCGAGGACCCTCACGCCGCACCGCGCCACCCCTGGATGTCATGACCGTATGGCGATACGGGCATGACAGACAGGGGTGCTCGGCGTTACCTTCGTCCACGCATGCCTGAACGTGAGAAGGAGGGGCCCCGTGGCCGGGACGTCGAAGAGTGAAGGCCGGACAGGCCTGCTGAACGGCCTCGCGGCGTACGGGATGTGGGGGCTGGTCCCCCTCTTCTGGCCCCTGCTCAAGCCCGCCGGGGCGACCGAGATCCTCGCCCATCGCATGGTGTGGTCCCTCGCCTTCGTCGCCGTCGCACTGCTCGTCGTACGGCGTTGGGCGTGGGCCGGTGAGCTGCTGCGGCAGCCGCGCAGGCTCGGGCTCGTCGTGATCGCCGCGGCCGTCATCACCGTGAACTGGGGCGTCTACATCTGGGCCGTGAACAGCGGCCACGTCGTCGAGGCGTCCCTCGGCTACTTCATCAACCCGCTGGTCACCATCGCCATGGGTGTGCTGATCCTCAAGGAACGGCTGCGGCCCGTGCAGTGGGCGGCGGTCGGCGTCGGCTTCTCGGCGGTACTGGTCCTGACCATCGGCTTCGGCCGCCCGCCGTGGATCTCCCTCACCCTCGCCTTCTCCTTCGCCACCTACGGGCTGGTGAAGAAGAAGGTCAACCTCGGCGGGGTCGAGTCGCTGGCCGCCGAGACCGCCGTCCAGTTCCTGCCCGCGCTGGGCTATCTGCTGTGGCTGTCCGCGCACGGCGGCCTCACCTTCGCGACCGAGGGCATCGGACACGCGGCTCTCCTTGCCTCCACCGGTCTCGTCACCGCGCTCCCCCTCGTCTGCTTCGGCGCGGCGGCGATCCGCGTGCCGCTGTCCACGCTGGGTCTGCTCCAGTACCTGGCGCCGGTCTTCCAGTTCCTGCTCGGCGTCCTCTACTTCGGCGAGGCCATGCCCCCCGAGCGCTGGGCCGGCTTCGCGATGGTGTGGCTGGCGCTGGTGCTGCTCACGGGCGACGCGCTGCGCACCTCACGCCGGGCGGCCCGCACGCTCGGCCCCGCGATCACCGAGAGCAAGCCGCCCGCGGTGGCTGGCGCGACCGACCCGGCCGCCGCGACCGCCGCGACCGGCGCCGTTCGGGAGGCGGAGAGCGTGGCCTCCGGCATACCCGGCGGTGCGGCCGTCGCCGCCGTCTCCGGCGCGCCCGGCGCCCCCGCTCCGGAGGCGGGAGTCCCTCCCCTCACCAAGCAGTAGACCGACGTCACCTCCGTCTCCACCTCCGTCACCGCCCGTCACCGCCGTCCGCAGGCATGGACGGTGGGCGGCGGGCGGCGGCGACGGGAGTCGCCGGGTGGCGTGGGATCGGAGCGCGACGGTCCGGTTCGACCGCCCCGGCGGAGTTCGGCGCGCGGGAGGCCCACCCGGTGCGGGCCTGCTAGAAGTGGCTGCATGACCGAGACATCTGGAGTACCCGAGGCCGGGCCCACACCCGTGCACTGGAAGCTCGTCGTCGACTCAGCCGACCCGCACGCGCAGGCCGATTTCTGGGCCGGAGCGCTGCACTACGAGGTCGAGGACAACAGCGCGCTCATCGAGCGGCTGCTGGAGCTCGGCGCGCTGCCGGGGGCGGCGACGCTGGAGTTCCACGGCCGCCCGGCCTTCCGGGACCTGATCGCCGTACGCCACCCCGACGACCCGTTCGACGCCGAGAGCGGGACCGGGCTCGGACGGCGGCTGCTGTTCCAGCGGGTCCCGGAGGCGAAGACCGTGAAGAACCGGCTCCACCTCGATCTGCATCCCGGTGCGGAGCTGCGCGCCACAGAGGTCGAACGGCTGACGGCGCTGGGGGCGAGCGTGCTGCGCGAGGTGAAGGAGCCGTCCGGGCAATGGGTGGTCATGGCGGATCCGGAGGGCAACGAGTTCTGCGTGCACTGAGGGACACCACGGGCTTCGCTATGTGAACCCGCTGTCCGGATAGCGCTCTTGACGGAGCGTTGGCCTCGGCTTCACCATCCAGTCACCCCATTCACTGTGGATTACCTGTGGGCGTCCAGGTGCTCGACGGTCGCCCACGGGTGTCCCGCTGGAATTCGGAGCCCCCCACCATGAAGCTCCCCGTTTCCGGGCGGGCGACGGTCACCGCCGTCGTCGCAGCCGTCACCCTGCTCGCCACCGGATCCATAGCCGGGGCGGCACCCACCCCCGAGCCCGGGGCGATCGCCGCCGCGCCCGACCTCCCGGTGGCCAACGTCAAGGCCCACCTGACCCAGCTGCAGTCCATCGCCACCGCCAACGGCGGCAACCGTGCGCACGGCCGCACCGGCTACAAGGCGTCGCTCGACTACGTGAAGGCCAAGCTGGACGCCGCCGGATACACCACCACCATCCAGCAGTTCACCTCCTCCGGCCGTACCGGCTACAACCTCGTCGCCGACTGGCCCGGCGGCGACACCGGCCAGGTGCTGATGGCCGGGTCCCATCTGGACTCCGTGACAGCGGGCGCCGGCATCAACGACAACGGCTCCGGCTCGGCGGCCGTCCTGGAGACGGCGCTCGCCGTGTCCAGAGCCGGCTACCACCCCACCAAGCACCTGCGGTTCGCCTGGTGGGGCGCGGAGGAGCTGGGCATGGTCGGGTCCCGGTACTACGTCAACAACCTCTCCTCGGCGAACCGGGCCCGCATCAGCGGCTACCTGAACTTCGACATGATCGGCTCGCCGAACCCCGGCTACTTCGTCTACGACGACGACCCGGCCATCGAGAAGACCTTCAAGGACTACTTCACCGGCCTCGGCATCCCGACGGAGATCGAGACCGAGGGCGACGGCCGCTCCGACCACGCTCCCTTCAAGAACGCGGGTGTGCCGGTGGGCGGCCTGTTCAGCGGCGCCGACTACCTCAAGACGGCGGCGCAGGCGGCCAAGTGGGGCGGCACGGCCGGGCGGGCCTTCGACCGCTGCTACCACTCCTCCTGCGACACCACGGCCAACATCGACGACACGGCCCTGGACCGCAACGCGGACGCGCTGGCGTACGCGGTCTGGACCCTGTCCTCCTGATCGGCCGGGTGGCCGCTACGCGCCCGACTTCCGGGCGCGTTCGGCCAGCCGGAGCATGCGCGCGCGGGCCGACTCCAGTTCCTCGACGTCGTCGGCGGCCGGGCCCTCCTCGGTGGTGAGCTCCGTCCACAGGCCGAGGAGTTCGGTCCCCAGGTTCAGTCCCTGCAAGGGGTCGCGTACGGCACGCCAGGCCGTCGCCGCGCTCTGCACGTTGCCGTACGCGGCCTCCGCGTCCCGGGTCCGGCGGTGGATGCGGGCCAGGTCGAGGGAGGTGTGGAAGGAGCGCAGCGGGTCGCCCGCCAAGTAGGCGATGTACGCGGTGAGTTCGCGCAGCCGGAGCACCTCGGGGTGCTCCGGTCCCAGCGTCGCGGACGCCTCCAGCACGGTCCGCTCGGCGAGTGCGGCCGCCGTGTCCGTACGGCCCGCCCGCACGGCCTCGTTGATCCGCGCGAGCGGTTCCGCGAGGAGGGCCGGGGGGCCGCCGTCGCCGTGGAGGGTACGGGGGTCGTCCCCGAGCACCGCCTCCGCGACGGCGTCGAAGCCCCGGGCGGGGGTGGGCTTGAAGCCGGGATCCGGTTCGAGGGCCGCGTCGGAGACGAGGTCGTCGGGGAGGAACGGGGTCGGCATGGAGCCGGACTTGGTGGTCGCCGTGGGGGCGGAGGCTGGCGTCGGGAGCGGCAGCGGGATCGGGGCCGAGGTGGGGACCGGGGTCGGGGTCGAGGCAGGGGACGAGGTGGGAACCGCGTCCTGGGTCGGCTGCGCGTCCATCTTCGGGGGCGGGCCGAACACGCCCGTCGGGGCGGTGACCGTACCGGGAGCCGGGGTGTCCCCCGCCGCGTACACGGGTGCCGGCGCCGGAGCCGACGGGGCTTCCCGCTCCGCTCCCCGCTCCGTTTCCTGCTCGGGCACCGCGCGCAACGGGAACGTCGGCGCCGCGTCCCGCACCGGTTCGGACACCGAGCGCAGCAAATGCGTGGGCTCATCGCGTCGCGGCCGAGCGGACTGTTCGTCTTCGACGGGCACCGGCGTGTCGGCGGGCGCGGGGCCCGCGGCCGACGCGGGCGGGTCGGCGGGCTCGGAGACTGGGGCGGGCGCGGGCGGGTCGGCCGAGGCAGCGACCGGCGCGGGCATGCCGACCGGCGCGGGCATGCCGACCGGGGCAGGCGTGGCGGCGGGCGCGGACGTGCCGGCCGGGGTGGGCATACCGGCCGGGGCGGCCGTGCCAGTGGGCTCGGGCATGCCGGTGGGCGCGGTGCTCCGCGTGTCCGGTGCTGTCTCCCCCCGTGCCACCACCAACGGCGTCGCGGCCGAAGGGTTCGCGGCCGGAGGCGTCCGCAGGGGGTCTGCCGTGAAGTGGCTGGAACCGTCCGGGTCCATGCGCAGGGCGACGACGTAACCGATGCGTTCGTCGTGGACCTTGGCGAGGACCGGGTGCCCGGTGGCAAGGGCGATGCGGTGGAGGTGGCTCAGGACGGCGCGCTGGATCTCCTCGCCGTCGGCCGCCACGACCGGTACACCGCCTATCGTCGCCGTCCCGCCCCCGCGGACATGGACATCGAGCGGGGCCACCACGACGGCCGTGGGGCCGGCGTACTTCTGTTCCCGCTTCTTCTCGCGGCTGAGTCGAGACATCGGTTCCTCACTCGGATGCGTCGTCACGATCCGGTCGTCCAGGCACGTGTACGTGGACACGTACTGTTGAGTCTCTCCGAGCGCTCCCGGTCCACGCGTCACCGCGACGTCACAGCCTCGTTCCAGGAACCCACGCCCCGCTCCCGGGGCAGCCCCGGGACCACCGTGATCAGGGGCGCCCCGGGGGACGGCGACGACTGGGAGGAACACGGGCCATGGGGACGACGGACGGGCAGCGGGGGCCGGAGATCTGGATCCGCGGGCCGGTGGCCGCACCGGATCCGGTACCGATGCCGTACGCCTCGACCGCCGCGCCCCGGCGCTTCTCCTGGGTCTGTACGCACGGCGGGGCCGGCGGCTCCACGCTCGCCGCGGTCTACGGTGGCCACGACTGCGGACGCGCGTGGCCCGGCGCCGGGGATCCCCCGTCCGTGTTGCTGGTCGCCCGCACCCACGCGGCCGGGCTGGACTCCGTCCTGCGGACCCTGGAGGTCTTCCGGCGCGGCGAGGCTCCGCGCGGGCTCGACCTGGACGCGGTGGTGCTCGTCGCGGACGCGCCGGGCCGGCTGCCCCGGCCGCTCGTCCAGCGGGTGAAGGTGATCGAGTCGGTCGTCGACGTGTACCGCGTCCCGTGGGTGACGGACTGGCGCCTCGGCGAACTGGGCGGGGCCCCGCCACGCGAGACGGAACCGCTGTCCCGGCTCACCGGGGCGCACTGACCAGGCGCGGGAGGACGGGGTGGGGTCCGGGCCGCTGCCGTGGCCGCCGGCCGTGGAGATCGCCGCGGCCGTGCGGGCGGGGCGGCTGTCTGCCGTGGACGTGACCGGCGAGGCGCTCGCGCGGATCGTGCGGGTCGACCGTTCGCTGTGCGCCTTCGCCGAGGTGTGGGAGGAGCGGGCGCGGGCGTGGGCGTGTGAGGTCGATGCCCGGGTCGCCGCGGGCGAGCGGCTGCCGCTGGCCGGGGTGCCGATCGGCGTGAAGGGGCGTCACGGGCTGCGCGCGGCGGGCCCGCTGGTCGCCGCCGGATGCGTGCCGGTGGGGGCCACGGCCGTACCGGGACCCGGCACCCCCTGGCAGACCTGGGGCGTCGGCGCCCACGGCCGGACCGTCAATCCCTGGCGCGCCGACCGTACGCCGGGTGGCTCCTCGGCCGGGTCCGCGGCGGCGGTGGCCGCCGGTCTGGTCCCTCTGGCGACCGGCAGCGACGGCGCGGGCTCGGTGCGGATCCCGGCCGCTTGGTGCGGCGTGATCGGCCTGAAGACCACGAACCGCCGGCCGCCGCCCGGGGAGGGATCGGCCTCGGCCGCCCGGGACCGTGCGGGGCTGGCGGCGCCCGGCGTACTCGTACACCACGCGGCGGACGCCGGGGCGTACTGGCAGGTCATGGCTCCGAGGGCGGGCCCCGTGCCCTCACCGGGTCGTGTCCCGCCGGTCGCCGTCTTCTCCGCCGACCTCGGCTTCGCCGATCCCGACCCGGAGCCGCTCGCCCTGGCCCGTGCCGCCGCCGGACGCCTCGCCGAGGCGGGTGTCGTACGGCTGCCGCTGTCCTCCGACGCACCGCTGGGGCTGGCGGACCCCGCGCCGGCCTGGCTCGCGTTGCGCACCCCGGGGGCGGACCTCCGCGCGGCCGAACACGTCCGGAACGTCAACGACGGTCTGCTGGCCGACCTCTTCTCCCGCGTCGACCTGCTGCTGACCCCGACGACGCCGAACGCCGCGCACGGTCACGAGGGGCCGGGCGACCGGTACTCGACCGCGCTCACCTGGGCGTTCAACCTGAGCGGGCATCCGGCGGTCAGCGTCCCGGCGGGGGTCGGCGCGGACGGTTGTCCCGTGGGGCTGCAGCTGGTCGCGGCACACGGCGGCGAGACGGCACTCCTGGCCACCGCCCGAGCCGCCCAAGCCGCCCAAGCTGTCCACGCCGAACACGCCGTCCACCCCTCGGCGTGCTACCCGACCTGGCCGTAGCCCTCCACCTCCGCCCTCCACCTCCGCCCTCCCTCTTCGACGAACGCCCGCAGATACTTGCGCACACATATAATGCAGGTGCAGACTATCGTCGTACGCCGACTACCTGGGGGATGGATCATGACCCGTCGCAGTTTCCTGTTCGTACTGGGCAGCAGCCGTCCGGACGGCAACACCGAGTTGCTGGCCCGCGCGGCCGCCGAGCAGTTGCCCTCCGACGTCGAGCAGACGTGGATCAGCCTGGCCCGGCACCCGCTGCCCGACTTCGAGGACCAGCGGCACGACAGCGACCACGTCCGCCCCACCGAGGGCAACACGGCGCTGCTGCTCGACGCCACACTCGCCGCGACGGACATCGTGATCGCGTCCCCGCTGTACTGGTACTCGGTCTCCGGCCAGACCAAGCGCTACCTGGACCACTGGTCGGGCTGGCTGCGCACCCCCGGCCTCGACTTCAAGGCGACGCTCGCCGGGCGCACCCTCTGGGGTGTCACCGCGCTCGCCGACGACCAGCCCGTGGTCGCCGATCCGCTCGTCGGGACGCTCAACAACTCGGCCGCGTACATGGGGATGTCCTTCGGCGGAGTGCTGCTCGGCAACGGCAGCAAGCCCGGTGACGTCCTCGGGGACACGGAGGCGCTGACCCGCGCGAAGACGTTCTTCGCGGGAGAGACGCCGGCGGCGCGCTTCCTGTGGGAAACCCGCTGAGACCTACGCCTGAGACCTACGACCGAGACCCACATCTGATGTCTGGGCCGCGTGCCGCCTGGGCCGTGCCGCCTACGCCGTGATGTCCCTGGTCGTGAAGCGTGCCCAGGCCGCCGAGCCGAAGACGGCCGCGTACAGGGCCTGGAGGCCGAGGTTCTTCTCCAGGTCGTCCCAGTAGACCGGCTCACGCATCAGGTCGGCGAAGGACAGCCAGTGGTGTGAGAAGAAGTACGGCTGCAAGGCGTGCAGTTGGGGGATCTGGTCGAGGATCTGGACCGTGATCAGCAGGCCCACCGTCGTCGCCATCGCCGCGATGCCGCTGCTGGTGAGGGTGGAGACGAACAGTCCGAGCGCCGCCACCCCGGTCAGGGAGGCGGCGACGACCAGGGCGATCAGCAGCGCCCGCAACAGCCCGTCGCCGAAGCCGATCCGGGTACCGGAGATCGTCGTCAGGTCGCCCAGCGGGAAGAGCAGCGCCCCGACCGTCAGCGCCGAGACGGCGACCACCAGCGTGGCCACCAGGCAGAAGATCATGACGGTCGCGTACTTGGCGAGCAGCAGGCGGGTGCGACCGGCCGGGGCGACCAGCAGATAGCGGAGCGTGCCCGCGTTCGCCTCGCCGGCGATCGAGTCGCCCGCGATGACACCGATCGCCATCGGCAGGAAGAACGGCAGGGTCACGGCGAGCGCGGTGAAGACCAGGAACAGCCCGTTGTTGGTCACCTGCGAGATGAAGGCCGGACCCTCGCCGCCGCCCCCTCCCCCGCCGGGTCCGCCGGACGAGTTGTCGCTCGTCTCGATCTTCACGGCGATCCCGACCAGCACCGGCACGGCCGCCAGCACGCCCAGCAGCGCGAGGGTGCGCCAGCGCCGGAAGGTGGTCAGCAGCTCGCTGCGGAGCAGCCCGAAGGTCCAGGTCCAGTTCGCCGTCCGCACCGACGCCGAGGTCGGCGTCAAGGACCGTTCCGGTTCCGGCGTCCGGTTCCGGTCGTCCACCGTGTCAGCCCGCGACATCGAATCCCTCCCCCGTGAGAGCCACGAACGCGTCCTCCAGGGAGGCCCGCTCGACGGCGAAGCCGCGGACGCGGACGCCCGCCGTCACCAGCGCGGCGTTCAGGTCGGCGAGATCCCGGTCCGGGGGCGGGGCCTCGGCGCTCACCCGGTCCTCGCCGAGGACGACATCGTCCGCCCCCTGCTCCTTCAGCACCCGGGCCGCGTCCGCCGGGTCCGGCGTCGTCACGACCAGTCGGCCGCGGGCCCCCGCGGCGAGGTCCGCCACCGGGCCCTGGACGAGCAGCCGGCCCTGGGCCATCACCGCCGCGTGCGTGCACACCTGCTCGATCTCGTCGAGCAGGTGCGAGGAGAGGAAGACGGTCGTGCCCTCCGCGGCCAGTTCCCGGATCAGCGAGCGGATCTCCCGCATGCCCTGCGGGTCCAGGCCGTTGGTCGGCTCGTCGAGGACGAGCAGCCGACGGGGCTGGAGCAGGGCGGCGGCAAGGCCCAGACGCTGCTTCATACCGAGGGAGTACGCCTTCGCCTTCTTGCCGGCGGCGGCCGTCAGGCCCACCCGCTCCAGCGTCGCCGAGACCCGCGCACGCCGGGTCCGCGGATCGGCGGTCGGGTCGGCGGCGTCGTAGCGGAGCAGGTTGTCGCGGCCGGAGAGGAAGCCGTAGAGAGCGGGGCCCTCGATGAGGGTCCCGACGTGGGGCAGTACGGCTCGCGCGGCCCGCGGCATGGGTAGCCCCAGGACGCGGGCCGAGCCGGCCGTGGGCTCGATGAGTCCCATCAGCATGCGGATGGTGGTGGTCTTGCCGGAGCCGTTGGGGCCGAGGAAGCCGAAGACGCTCCCCGCCGGAACGGTCAGGTCGAGGCCGTCCACGGCGAGCTGTCCGCCGCGATAGCGCTTGGTGAGGCCGCGGGTGTGGATGACGGCGCCGTCGTCCACAGGCACCCGTACGGGCTCCGGCACGAGCTCCGGAACCGACTCCGGCACGGTCTCCCGCGCTGACTCCGCCATCGGCTTCCCCCTCCGGCCTGACCGGCCTCCGGTGTTCGGAGGCCGGCCGCTGCCCTACGTCACCCGCGCCGCCACTTCACCACTTCACCACTCGACCGCTGCGCATGCTTGGGCCGTTCGGCCTACTTCGCCGCGTTCGCCGCCTTCACCAGGGCGTCCTTGGTGACCGCGCCGACGTAGACCTTGCCGTCGTCCGTCATCAGGGCGTTGATCAGGCGGGTGGAGAAGACGGTGCCGGAGCCGAACTTGCCGGTCACCTTGTCGCCGAACGAGCCGAGGAAGCCGCCGAGGTCGCCGCCGGCCTCCGCGCCCGAGGGCAGGCCCTCGCCACCGGAGTCGAAGACGGCGACGGACGTCCAGCCCTCGCCGAGAACGTTGAGTCCGTCGAGCCCGTCGAGGCCTTCCGCGCCCTCGACACCCTCGACGCCTTCGAGGTCCTTCGCGAGGTCGTCGGGCTTGCCCGAGTGCCCGGGGGCGCTCTCCCCAACCTTGTCGCCCTCGGTGACCTTCGCGCCCTTGGGGGCGGTGAAGTCGAAGGTGGACGCGGCGGGCTTGGCGAAGCTGACCTGGGTGAAGCCCGCGTCCACGACGGCGGCGCCGCCGCTCGCCGGGGTCAGCGTGAACTTCAGCGGCAGGCCCGTCTTCGCGTCCACGGCCACACTGATCGCGCCGACCGTGGAACCGGACTGCTTCGGCTTGACCAGCAGCTTGTAGGCGTCACGACCGGCGACCTGGACTGTGCCGTCGACGGTCACGGAGGTCGTGTCGTCGACCGCCTTCAGGGCGTCCTCGGTGAGCTCCTTGGGCGTGGCGGGGACCGGGGTCTCCGCCTTGCCGGAGCCCTTGTCGGCACCCTCGCCGGAGCTCTCGTCGGCGGTCGAGTGGTAGACCTCGTTGGAGGCGCTGTCGTACCCCCACACGTCCTTGCCGTTGTGGATGACGCTGTACTCGGCGGCGTTCTCCAGCAGCGAGAGCTTCTGCCGGTCCGGGCCGTCGGCGGCGACGCGCAGGGTGTGCGTGCCGGCGGCGAGCTCGGTGAGCTTGGTGGACGGGTCGGCGGACGAACCGTCGCCGCCCTGGGTGGCCCCCGAGAGGAGGCCGCTCTCCAGTCCGCCGAGGTCGGGCAGCCCGAGGTCGGTACTGATCTTCACCGTCCCGGACAGCTGCTGCACGTCCGAAGCGGCGATCTTGTCGAGGAGCTGCTGTGCGGTGATCTTCGGCAGGTCGGGGTCGCCGGAGTCGGCGAGCGCCGGGACCAGCCCGATCGTCGCCGCCGCCACACCGATCACGGTGACCGGGACGATGTACCGTGCGGCCTTGCGCCGTCCGAGGCGCAGGTCGTCGGCTTCCGCGCCGGTCGACTCCCCGCCGGTCGTGGTGTCGTCGGATGCCTTCGGTGCCATGTGTGCCTTACCTCCGTCGTCGGCGGCGGCTGGTCATCTCACGCCTGAACGTCCCCACCCCAAGCCGCCATTCTCACCCGAATCGGTGAGGAGTGGTGTTTTCCGTGGTTCCCATCTGACCAAATCAGCCAGGGGGAAGCGTCAACCCGAGGGCTCAACTCCACATACGCCTGCGGTATGACACGAAGGTGACTAGGCGGCATCCGACCCGTAGGGGTCCCCGGGGTCAGCCCGCCCGGTGGACCACCGCGTCGCAGAGTTCCATCAGCGCCGCCTTCGCGTCGCACTCCCGCAGCGGCGCCAACGCGGACCGCGCTTCCTTCGCGTACCGCACGGTGTCCCGGCGGGCCTGCTCCAGCGCCGGGTGGGCCCGGAGCGCCTCCAGCGCCTCGGTGTGCCGGGCGTCGTCGGTCAGGTCGGAGTCCAGCAGCTCGCACAGGGCGATGTCCTCGGGCAGCGACAGCCGCGCCGCCCGCTCCCGCAGGCGCAGCACGGGCAGCGTGGGAACGCCCTCGCGCAGGTCCGTCCCCGGCGTCTTGCCCGACTCGTGCGAGTCGGAGGCGATGTCCAGGACGTCGTCCGCCAGCTGGAAGGCGACGCCGAGTCGCTCGCCGTACTGCGTGAGCACGTCGACGACCGTCTCGTCGGCGCCGGACATCATCGCCCCGAAACGGCAGGCCACCGCCACCAGCGAGCCGGTCTTGCCGCCGAGCACGTCGAGGTAGTGGTCGACCGGGTCCCGCCCGTCCGTCGGCCCCGCGGTCTCCAGGATCTGCCCGGTGACCAGCCGCTCGAACGCCTCCGCCTGCACCCGCACCGCCTCGGGCCCGAGGTCGGCCAGGATGTGGGAGGCACGCGCGAAGAGGAAGTCACCCGTGAGGACGGCGACGGAGTTCCCCCAGCGGCTGTTCGCGCTGGACACCCCGCGGCGCACGGCCGCCTCGTCCATCACGTCGTCGTGGTACAGCGTGGCCAGGTGGGTCAGCTCCACCACGACGGCCGAGGGCACCACACCCGGCGCGTACGGGTCACCGAACTGCGACGCGAGCACCACGAGCAGCGGCCGGAACCGCTTCCCGCCCGCGCGCACGAGATGCTGGGCGGCCTCCGTGATGAACGGGACCGCACTCTTGGTGGCCTCGAGCAAGCCTTCCTCGACAGCCGCCAATCCGGCCTGGACATCGGCTTCCAGAGCCTGGTCCCGCACGCTCAGCCCGAACGGCCCGACGACGGTCACGAGGGGTCTCCTGTCTGCTGGTGTCTACTGGCGATTACGCGGTTTGTCGATAGGTCTCTGCCATCACTCAAGTCAGCGTATCCGGTCACGTTTCGATCACCGATAGCCCCCACGTCCCGCGGGCTCGAATGGACTCGCCCGGGAGGCCCCCGCAGGCCAGGCGGTATCGGATCACGCCCGATATGGTTTTGATCAGCTCATATGAGCGGACATGGAGCGAGTTTCCGGGAACCGGGGATTCATGTCCCGGACCGGGGCTCCTGTCTGACCGACGGGCCCGCCCGGCCCCCTCTCCACGTGACGACGATCACGCGTTTCCTTCGCCCTTCCCCCGCGACGCGTCGGACGCAAGGCGAAGCGACTCCCCTCCGCTCCCGTTCTCCCCCCATTGCCGGTGCTTTAACAATGAGTTGGGACTAATGCCCGATTCGCCGCTCTTGTGAACGCTGGTGAGTTGGCTCACTCCCCATGGAGATCCGGTTCGAGCTCACCGTTCACCGATTCTCCGCACCCCTCAAGCAAGTTGAAGCTTTGCACCCACAAAGGATCAAGCACCCCATAGGCCACAGACCAAGGTCAATAGGGGTGATCTGTGAATCCGGTACTTGTTTCGGACATGTGCTCTCGCATACGTTCCCGGCCTGTCGGGCGGAACGCCGAATCCTGCCGCCGCCCGCACACCCATCGATAACGCTCGGCAGGAGCGGGGGAACCAGGTAAATCGCCGAAACGGAATTTCCGGACGTCTTGGATAGGCAAGACGTTTCGGACAGGCCGTACGGCTTGGGGTAAAGCCGCGACCGTCAGGACGCGACCGGGCAGCTCCCGCCCGAACCCGACAGCTCACCTCGCAGGCGCCGGAGAGGAAATTCGACATGCCCGCTGCCGCTCAGCCGCGCCGCAACCGTTTCATCCGCACGCTCGCCGTCGCCGCCACCGGCGCGGCCGTGCTCGCTCTCCCCGTCCTCGGGGCGACCACCGCCTCCGCGGCGACCCCGGCCGTCTCCACGGCCACCAGCCTCGGCTACGCCAACAACCTCGACGGCTGGATCCGCGCCTCCCTCCAGGTCATGGGGCAGCACGGCATCCCGGGGACGTACAACGGCATCTACCGCAACGTCATCCGCGAGTCCTCCGGCAACCCCAACGCCATCAACCTCTGGGACTCCAACGCGGCCGCGGGCATCCCGTCCAAGGGACTGCTCCAGGTCATCGACCCGACCTTCCGCGCCTACCACGTCAACGGCACGTCGTGGGACTCGTACGACCCGGTCGCGAACATCACCGCCGCCTGCAACTACGCGGCCGCGCGCTACGGCTCGATCGACAACGTGTTCGGCGCGTACTGACCATCCCGCCGACCGGTCAGCGGTGTCGGCCGCCGGTGCCAGCCACCGGTGTCGGCCGCCGGTGCCCGACAACCGGTCGCCGGTCGCCGGTAGCTGGCCGCCGGAAGCCGGTGACCAGTAACCGGCCGCCAGTAGCCGGTAGCGGTTACGGAAACAGACGTTCGAGGACGACGGCCACGCCGTCGTCCTCGTTCGACGTCGTCACCTCGTCGGCGACCGCCTTGAGCTCCGGATGCGCGTTGGCCATGGCGATGCCCCGGGCCGCCCAGTCAAACATCGGAATGTCGTTGGGCATGTCCCCGAAGGCGACGGTGTCCTCGGGCCGCAGTCCCAGGTGCTCGGCCGCCAGGGCCAGACCCGTCGCCTTGGTGATCCCGCAGGGCTGGAGTTCGACCGTGCCCGGTCCCGACATGGTGACCGTGGCCAGCGAGCCGACCACCGAGCGGGCCGTCGACGCCAACTCGTCGTCGGACAGCGTCGGATGGCGCAGCAGCACCTTGCTGATCGGCTCGCACCACAGGTCGTCGCGCCGGCCCACGCGCAGGGCGGGCAGCGTCGGGTGCGGCATCCGGTAGCCCGGCTCGATGAGCGTCAGCCCGTCGACACCGTCCTGGTCGACGGCCGCGTACAACTGCCCGACCTCCGCCTCGATCTTGCCGAGCGCGGTCTCGGCCAGTTCCCGGTCCAGGGTGACCGACCAGAGCAGACGGTCCGCGCCGGCGTCGTACAACTGCGCGCCCTGCCCGCACACCGCGAGCCCCCTGCTGTGCAGCCGGTCGAGCAGCGGGCGCACCCGGGGCGCGGGCCGTCCCGTCACCACCAGGTGGCGTGCGCCGGCGGCCGCCACCCGCGCGAGCGCGTCGAGCGACCGGTCGGAGAAGGTGTCGTCGCCGCGGAGCAGCGTCCCGTCCAGGTCGGTGGCGATGAGGGAGTACGCGGTGCGCGCGGCATATGCGGTGGGTGCGGCCATGATCAGAGAATACGGATCCCAGGCCCCCCGGGTTCGACGCGAACCGGCCGACGTCCAAGTCCTGTCCGGTTCTGCCAACTCCCCTTGTGCGCCTGGCGCACGCCTGGCTGCCGACCGACTCAATGAAACGGCTTTCTGGCACATCGTCGGGTAGCGGACGGTTAAAGGCCTCTGCACCGGTTGGCAACAACATGGGACGCTACCTACCGCGATGCCCAGGCGGACCGGTACCGTCCAGGTTTCCAGGGGGACTTGATCGGGGGGTCAGGTTGAGCAGTGGGCGTATTCGTGTGCTGAGGCCGCAGGACCTCGGCGAGGGGGAGCGGGAGCGGTGGCGCGCGCTGCGTGCCGAGTCGACGCTGCCGCGAAACCCCTTCATGGAACCGGAGTTCACCGACGCCGTGGGCCAGGTACGGCCACGCTCGCGGGTGGCGGTGGTCTACGAGGGGCGTGAGCCGGTCGGCTTCCTGCCCCACGAGCGGGGCCGGCTCGGACAGGGCCAGGCCCTCGCGTACGGCGTCTCGGACGTGCAGGGCGCGGTGCTGGCCCCGGGTCTGGGGCTGAACGCCGACGAACTGATGCGGGCGTGTGGGCTGTCGAGCTTCGCCTTCGACAACCTGGAGGCGGAGCAGGCGCTGTTCGTCCCGCAGGCGGCCGAGGAGTACGCGTCCTATGTCATCGACGTCGAAAAGGGTTACGAGACCTATGAGTCCGTGCTGCGCGCCCAGTCGCCGAAGTTCCTGAAGACGACGCTGGCCAAGGAGCGCAGGCTCGGCCGCCAGGTCGGGGAGGTGCGGTTCGTGTTCGACGAGCGCGATCCGGCCGCGCTGCGCACGCTCATGGCGTGGAAGTCCGCGCAGTACCGCAGGACCGGTCGCCGGGACCGGTTCGCACAGGAGTGGATCACCCGGCTCGTGGACGCGCTCTCCGAGACCCGCGCGCCGGAGTGCTCCGGCACGCTCTCCGTCCTCTACGCCGGTGACCAACCGATCGCCGCCCACTTCGGACTGCGGTCGTCGACCGTCCTTGCCTGCTGGTTCCCCGCGTACGAACCGGAGTTGGCGAAGTTCTCGCCGGGCCTGGTGCTGCATCTGCGGATGGCCGAGTCGGCCGCCGCCGAGGGCATCGGCCTGCTCGACCTGGGGCGGGGCGCGGCCGAGTACAAGGACTCGCTGAAGACCGGGGAGCTCCCCGTGTACGAGGGGGCGTGGTCGCGTCCGGGGGTGGGCTCCGCGCTCTACTGGCTCAGCCGTGAGCCGTCCCGCCGGGCGCATCACTTCGTGCGCAGCCGGCCGAGGCTCGCCGCGGCGGCCGCACGGACCTTGAAGGGCGCGGGCCGACTGCGCCGACCGTGACGGGCGGCACCGACCGGCCGGCGCGACGGGCCTGACGGACGCGACGGGCCTGACGGACGTGACGGGCGTGACGGACGTGAGACAAGGGGGGTTCATGTACCGCGCTGTACGTGCACAGCAGGAGATACAGAGGTTCCTGGACATCGAGCCGGTGCAGGTCGCCGAGCTGGAGCTGGACCACGGGGGTGTCCTCAGACCGGGGCCGGGAAGTCCGCCCGTCACGCACGGCGAGGTGTTCGTGCTGGTCAGAAGGGGCGGGCGGCCGATCGGGACGCTGCTCGGGTCGGTGCCGCAGGGCGCGGACCCGAAGACCGTCCTCATGGACCTGGCCACGCGCGAGCAGGCTCCCGGGCCGCCTTCGGCGGGGCCCACGGAAGGGGCTGCCCCGACCGCCACGACTGCCCAGCCCGCCACCGTCCCCTTCACCAGCGTCGTCGTCGCCACCCGTGAGCGCGCGGAGAAGCTCGCGCACGCCCTCGACTCGCTGCTCGCCCAGGATCATCCGGACTTCGAGATCGTCGTCGTCGACAACGCGCCCGTGACGAACGCGACCCGGGACCTGGTCGAACGCAAGTACGCCGAGCGCGTGCGGTACGTCACCGAACCGGCGCCCGGTCTCGCCGTCGCGCACAACAAGGGCGTCGAGACGGCCCACGGCGAGGTGATCGCGTTCACCGACGACGATGTCGTGGCGGACCCGCGCTGGCTCACGGAACTCACCGCACCCTTCACCGCCGACCCGGGCCTCGGCTGCGCCACCGGCCTGATCCTGCCGGCCCGGCTGCGGACCCCCGCCCAGGTCCTCCTGGAGAGCCACGGCGGCTTCGCCAAGGGCTTCACGGCCCGCATGTACGACCCACAGGACCCGCCCGCCGACGAACCGCTGTTCCCGTTCACCGCGGGCCGCTTCGGCTCCGGCGCCAACATGGCCTTCCGTACGGAGGTGCTGCGGGCGGCCGGTGGCTTCGACCCGGCGACCGGGGCGGGGACGCTCGCGCGGGGCGGCGACGACCTCTACGGGTTCGTCCGGGTCCTCGCCGGGGGCCACCGGCTCCACTACACCCCGCTGGCCCTGGTCTGGCACCACCACCGGGAGACCTGGCGGGACCTGGAGACCCAGGCGTACGGCTACGGCGCCGGCCTCACCGCCTACCTCACGGCGATCCTCGTCAACCGGCCCGGCCTGCTGCCCGCGTTCCTGGCCCGGCTGCCCCGGGGGCTCGCCCACGCGCGGACGCTGACGGCGAGCCGGGAGGCGGAGCCCGCGGCGGACGGCGCGCCCGGCGGTCACGACGCCCGGACCCATGCCTGGCCCGCCCGGCTCTCCCGGCTCCAGCGGCGCGGCATGCTCTACGGGCCGGTGGGCTATCTGCGGGCCCGGCGCGCGCTGCGAGGTGCTGCGCGATGACGGCGTCCGCACACAGAGCCGGCGGAAACAGCGACGGCAACGGCGGCAACGGCGGCAACGGCGGCAACGGCGGCAACGGGAGTATCCCGGTGTTTCTGTATCACGCGGTGATGGAGGAACCGCCGGGCTGGATCGCCGAGTTCACCGTCAGCCCCAAGCAGTTCGGCGAGCACCTGGACGCCGTCGTGGACAGCGGCCGCACGCCCGTCACGATCAGCGCGCTCGCCGACCACCTCGCGGGGCGGGCGCCGCTGCCGCCCCGGCCGGTGCTGCTCACCTTCGACGACGGCTTCGCCGATCTGCCCGGTCCGACCGCCGAGGCGCTGGCCGGTCGCGGACTGTCCGCGACCGCCTACCTCACCACCGGAGCGATCACCCGTGGCGGACGCAGCCTGCTGCCGCCCGCGCCGATGATGACGCTGGAGCAGGCGGCGCAACTCGAGCGGTACGGCATGGAGATCGGCAGCCACACCGTCACCCACGCCCAGCTGGACACCCTCGCCCCACAGGCGCTCGCGCACGAACTGCGGGTGTCCCGCTCGGTGTTGGAGGACGCCCTCGGCCACCAGGTCCGTCATCTCGCCTATCCGCACGGCTACAGCAGCGGGCGGGTACGGCGCACGGCGGCGGCCGCGGGCTACGAGACGGCCACCGCCGTACGGCACGCGCTCAGTTCGGACCGCGACGAGCACTACCGCATCGCCCGGCTCATCGTGCGCCGCGGTCACACCGTCGCCGATGTCCGGGGCTGGCTGGCGGGATCCGGCGCCCGTGTCGCCCCGTACCGCGACGGGCCGAAGACGGTCGGCTGGCGCTGGTACCGCCGCGCCCGCGCCGCCGTGCGGGGGCCGGTGTTCGCAGGTTGAGCCGAGTTCGACGATTTTGGTGTGAAAAGAAGAGAAAATTCCTATAGTTGACTTGAGGGAGGGGGGCCTCGACGTGCAACACCATGTGCCCGTACCGAGCACCGAGAGCAGCGAGCTGCCCACCCCTGACCTCTCCACCGGACCGGGCAGCCCCGGTAGACCGGGGAGCCCGGGCGGTCCGAGTAGCCCTGGCAGTCCGGGCGGTCCGAGTAGTCCGGGTAGTCCGGGCCCGACCACCGGCGGTGACCGCGGACCCTGGCGGATCCCACGCCGCCGACCGGACGCCGGCCTGCTGACGCTGCTGCTCGCCGCCGGACTGTGGGTGTACGCACTGCCCCGCATCGGCTTCCGCGAGATGGGCGACTACGGCCTGCTGGACCGGCTGCCGGTCGCCTACTACCTGTCGTTGCTGGTCCTCACCGCGGGCTTCGTCCTCAGTCTGCGGCGTGCGGGCACCGCACCCTGGTGGCCGGCCGCGCACTGCGCCGCGCTGCTCCTCGCGCTGAAGGCGCCGCCGGCGGTGCTGTACGACGCGGTGCGCTACCCGTGGGCCTCCAAGCACGACGCCATCGTCAACACACTGCTCGCCAACGGTGAGCTGCGACCGGGTGCGGCACTGTCGGGCAACATGTCCGCGTACGACCAGTGGCCGGGCTTCTTCACCCTCAACGCGGGCCTGGTGCGCGCCTTCGGCGCGGAGAACGCCGCCGTGTACGCCAACTGGGCGCCGATCGTCGTCGGCCTGCTCATGATGCCGGTGCTGGTCCTGATCTACCGCACCTTCTGCGAGGACTGGCGGCTGATCTGGACCGCCGTGTGGATCTTCCAGCTCGCCAACTGGGTGGGCCAGGACTACTTCGCCCCGCAGGCGCTCGCGTACCTGCTGCACCTGACGGTCCTCGCGGTGGTGCTGCGGCACTTCGTGCGGCCCGGGTCCGCCGGACGGCTGCGCGACCGCACCTTCCTCGACCCGGTGGCCGCGCCCGTCCCGCCACCGACGGGACGGAGACAGCGCGCGGTGTGCGTGGTGATCCTGGCTCCGCTGATCGCCGCCATCAACGCCACACACCAGCTCACCCCGGTGATGCTCACCATCTGTCTGGTCGCGCTCAGCCTCACCCGCCGCTACCGCAACTACGGGCTGCTGGTCGTCGCCGCGCTGCTGATGCTCACCTGGGACCTGACCATGGGGCGTCCGCTGTTCGTCGAGACGCTCTCCACCATCAGGAAGTCGATCGGCGAACTGACGGAGAACTCCCGCGCGGGCTACGCGGGGCAGCTCACCGGGCCCGGGCCGGAACTCGCGGGCACCGCCAACGTGGCGATGGTGCTCGCGGTCGCCGTCCTCGCCGGGACCGCCGTCGTACTGCGGCGCCGGCTGACCCGCAGCGCGTTGCCCCTGCTGCTGGTGTCCGTCGCCCCGGTACCGCTGTTCGCCGTCAACGACTACGGCGGCGAGATGCTCTTCCGTGTCTATCTGTTCGCCCTGCCCGGCGCGGCCTTCTTCGCCGCCGCCGCGCTGGTGCCGGCCGTCGCGGGGACCCACCGCAGCAGGGCGAAGGCACTGCGGCGCAGGACGGCGTCCATCGCCCTGCCGGTCGTCCTGCTGGTGCTGCTGGCCGGCTTCCTGCCGTCGTACTACGGCAAGGAGAAGATGTTCTACACGCCGCCGGACGAGACCGCCCTGGTCACCAGGGCCCTCGACAACGCTCCCGACGGCTCGCTGATCCTCGCCACCAGCGGCTCCTTCCCGCAGGCACTGCACCGCTACGACCGTCTCGAACACTGGTTCTTCGCCGAACAGGCGCTGCCCGAGAACGAGAAGATGCTGAAGGATCCGGCCGGCTATCTCGCGGACGGGATCCCACCGGGCGCGAAGGCGTACGTCGTCCTCACTCGCACCCAGGACATCTACACCGCCGGCGAGGGCCTGCTGCCGCCCGGTGGCTTCGAGACCCTGCGTTCGAAGCTGTCCGCCTCGCCCCTCTTCCGGACCGTCGAGAGCCATCCGTACGGCGTCGTCCTGGAGTACCGCCCGGCCACCCGATGAATGACCACAAGGTGATCGAAGTGACGACCACAGGCTCCGAGGACATCGACGACATCGACAACGAGAACACCTCCGACAGGGGCCACGGAGACCTCGGCCGCGGCGAACCGGGCCACGGGGGCCTCCGCCACGGGGAGCCGGGTCGCTGGGACCTCGGCCACGGAGAACTGGGCCAGGGGCAACTGGGCCACGGGGACGGGGGCCACGGGGAACTGGGCACGGGGGGCGTGGATGTGGGCGCCGGGGACATGGGCGTGGGGGGTGTGGGCGCCGGGATCACGGGCGAGGCCGAAAGGGCCGAGGGCAGCAGGTTCACCTCGACGCACCTGAGAGTCCTCGTCGCGGCCTCGGGCTGGTCGGCGCTGGCCGCCACCGCCGTACCCGGCCCCTCTCCGCTGCGCTGGATCCCGGTGCTGCTGTTCGTCCTGTTCGGTCCTGGCTGCGCGGCGCTGTATCCGCAGCCAGGTCGCCTGGCCTCCGGCGCCAGGCTGGAGGCGGTCGCGCTCGCCGCGCCCATCAGCCTCTCGCTCTGCGTGCTCACCGCCACCTCGCTGTTCCTGGTGAAGGCCTTCTCGATGACCGCCTTCCTGGTCTCGCTCGCCTGCTTCACCACGGTCACCGCGGCCCTGCCGGGGCTACCGCTGCCCGCCGCTCGGCGCGGCGCGGTCGAGCGCGCCAAGGTCAGGCGCAGGCCTTCCGGCGGCAGTGACACATGACGGGGCGGCATCGGCTACGCGGACCACGCAAGCCGACCGAACCGGACGGGGTGAGGGGCGTGGAGAACCACACGGGGGACGGGTTGAGGGACGACTTGGGGGACGGCTTGGGGAACGGGTTGAGGGACGGGCTAGGCGACGGGTTAGGGGATGGCTTGGGCCACAGCTCGGGGGACGGTCCGGGGAACGGTCCGGAGAGCTCCCCGGCAGGCGACCCGGCAGGCGACCCGACGAGCGGCCCGAGGAACGCGCCAGGCACCCCGAGGAAATCGTCGGCGGACGCACCGCCGCGCGCCCCGAGAAGCGCGAGGCGCACCTGCACCGCTGTCGCGATGGTGGCGGTGGCCGCGCTGCTCGCCGGGCTCGGCATCTGGGCCGGCCGCTCCGAGGACCCGGATTCCGCGGCGGACGCCCTGCCCGACAACGCGGCCTCGGGTGAGCTGCCGAGCGGACCCTGCGCCCCCACCGACACGCTGGTCCCGCCCTGCGGCGCCTGGTGGGGCGCCGCCGTCCCGTACGCCGAGGACGGCTCGCTCAAGGACGCCGTGCACGGCTTCGAGAAGAGGATCGGCCGCAAGCTGGACCTCGTCTACAACTACCACGACATGTCGGGCACCCGGCTGGACGGGGAACTGCTCACCCCCGACGAACAGGAACTCGGCAAGGACCGGCTGCTCATGCTGGCCTGGGAGTCCACGGTCTGGACCGAGCCGCATCACGAGAACTGGACGGAGACCCAGCTCGGCTGGAAGAACATCGCCTCCGGCAAGCTCGACGAGGAGATCCTCGATCCGCAGATCCGGCGTATCAAGGCCTACGGCAAACGCGTCTTCCTCTCCTTCGACCAGGAGACCGACGCCCGCATCAAGGAAGGCGCGGGCACCCCGGCGGAGTTCGTCGCCGCGTACCGCCATGTCCGTGACCGGTTCCGCGCACTGGGTGCCGACAACGTGGTGTGGGTGTGGACCGTCTCCGGCTACCTCGGCGGCGCGGCCGACATGAAGGCGCTCTACCCCGGTGACGAGTACGTCGACTGGATCGCCATGGACCAGTACAACTACTACCAGTGCCACGGCACCACGGACTGGAAGGACTTCCTGCACAGTCAGCGGCCCAGCTACGAGTGGCTGCGCGAGAACATCAGCGACGAAAAGCCGGTGATGCTGGCGGAGTTCGCCACCGCACCGGACGCCGACGCCCCGCAACGCCAGCGCGACTGGTACACCCAGATCCCCGCCGCCGTGAAGAAGCTCCCGGAGGTGAAGGCGCTGGTGCACTGGAACCGGCCGACCTCCGAGAAACCCGCGTGCGACCTGACCGTCAACGAGGGTCCGGGCCTCGAGGGCTACCGGGAGGCGGGTAGGAACGGCTACTTCCACCAGCCCGTGCCGCCCCGCTGACCGCGCCGCGCGGCGGTCCGGCCCCCGCCCGGCCACGGGTGACGAGCGGCAGGAACGCGGCGGCTAGGACGAGCACGACGAACAGGGGCACGGCCGCCGGCGCGAGCTCCTGCCGCCACACCCAGCCGCCCACCGCGACGAGATACAGGACGCCCCAGCGCCCCGGCCACGTCAACCACCGGTCCGCGCCGCCGAGCAGCAGCCACACAGGCACGAGGCCCAGCAGCTGGGCGGCCGGCGGTGCCCAGCGCAGCAGCGGTTCGGGCCCGTCGAGCCGCATCCCCTCCGCGAGGAAACCGGCCGCCTTCGCGTACCACGCCCCACCGACCGGCGACGGCTCCCGGCCGAAGGCGAAAGGTACGGCGTACAGGGCGAGCAGCACCGAACCCAGCGCCGCCCCCGGCAGCAGCGCGCCACGCGCCGCGCGCAGTGTCACCGCGCCGACGAACACCACGAGCAGCAGGCCGCCCGCGACGAGCGCCGTGAGCGGCAGCGCCGCCAGCAGCTGACGTCCGGTCAGTACGTGCCCGGACGGGCCGTCGAGCCACGGCAGCTCGTTCAGCGCGGTCGTCCAGAAGGCCGCGGTGGCCACGCCGAGCAGGCCCCACAGTCCGCCCGCGACCCACCTCTCCCGGCCCCCGGCCTGAGCGGACCGGCCCCTCGCGACCTCACGAGCCGACTCGTCCCGCCCGCCGGTCCCCCCGGCCCCCTCGGCCCCCTCGGCTCCCTTACTTCTCCTGCCGACGTCGGACCGGCGCGGGGGCCGCTTTATCAGCGCCAGCGTGTCCGCCTGCAGCGCCTCGCGTTCGTATCCGGGGCGTCCTATGAACAGGGTGACCGTGTCCTCGTCGATGCCGTCGCGTTCGTACGCCGCCCGGCGCGCCCAGTTCGTGCCGTATCCGGCGGTGGCGTTCAGCCGTGCCCAATGGGTGCCGTAGGCCGGGGCGGTGGAGGAACGGCCGACGGGCGGACGGTCGTTGCGGCGCAGCGCGGACCGCAGGCCGACGGCGGAGACGGCGGCGATCAGCGTCATGCTGATCAGCACCGCCCAGCCCGCGCCGGCGATCCCGGCCGGGGCGAACAGCAGGGCGGCGCTGCCCAGCACCATCGTGCACATGGCGCCTTGGAGCGCGGCGAGCACCCCGGTGCGGCCCTGCACCCGCAGCACCCCGATGTACAGCTCGACCACGACCCGGGGCAGCGCCCCGGCGGCCAGCAGCCGCAGCACGGTGGTGCCGTGCTCGGCGTAGTCCTCGTGGAACGGCAGCAGGATCTGCGGGGCGAACACCACCAGGACCAGCACCACCGGCACCAGCAGCAGCGTCATCCGGCGCAGCGCCCCGCGCACACCCTCGGCGAGCTGGCGCGGATCGTGCGAGGCGTGCGCGGTGAGGGAGGAGGCCATGTTGATGGCCATGAACTCCATCGTGCCGCCGACGGTGTACGCGACGTAGAAGTAGCCGTTCTCCGCCGCGCTGAACCGGACCGCGACCATCACCGGCAGCAGGTTGATCATCGCCAGGCTGAACAGCGCGCCCAGCGAGTCCCCGGCCAGGAAGCGGCCCATCTCACGCAGTTGGGGAGGCTCCAGGTCGCGGTCGGCGGCGGCCTGGCGCGGGATCAGCCGACGGAAGATCAGCCAGCCCAGCGGCAGCGTCGAGAACGCGATCGCGACGGCCCAGGACACGAAGATCCCGAGCGCCGGCAGCGCGGTCGCGCACACGGCCAGCAGGATCAGCTTGCCGACGGAGAACACCGCGTTTCCGACGGGCACCCAGCCCGACCTGCGCAGACCGGTGAGCACCCCGTCCTGGAGCGTGAGCAGCGCCCACGCCACGCACGCGATGACGAACGCCGTTCCCGCGGCGGCCGTGCCGAGCGGCGCGTACGTCGCCCCCCACAAGTCCAGGGTGAGCAGGAAGACGAAGGCGGCGACGGCGACGACCACCGAGCTGGCCGCGTACGCCCGCCACACCAGCGAGCCCGTGGCCCGCCCCGCGCGCGGCACGAAGCGGACAACGGCCCCGATCATCGTCGTCGCCGTGATGCTGGCGAGCAGCCGCATCGCCGCGATCGCGGCCGAACCCTGGCCGACGGCCTCCTCCGAGTAGTAGCGCGCGGCCACCAGCCAGAAGCCCAGGCCCAGCACGGCGGAGACGCCCGTGCTGAGCATCAGGAAGTAGGCGTTCTTGAACAGGGATCCGGAACCGCGAGTGTCGTCGGCCGGTGCCGTGCCCGCCGCCTCCTTGCCGACGGGCGGCGCCGAGGGTTCGGGTACCTGGATCTCGGCCTGCGTCTCAGCCACGGGTCGGCTCCAGCCCTCCCGGAGCCTCGGCCGGCCGTACGCCGGACTCCTGGAGCACCTCGACGACCTGTCGGGCCCGCAGCGGGTCCACGGGCAACGCGTGCCGGGCGAACCAGCGGGCCCCGGCGGGATCGGGCGACGGGTCGGTGAAGGCGGCACCCGCGTAGTCGTCCAGAGGCGGGTCATAGAGGTAGCCGACGACGATGCCCCGCCGCGCGAGCGCCGCCCTCGCGGCGTCCCGGTCGGCGACGAACAGGGGGACGCGGAAAAGGGGTTGGACCCGGTCGGCGCGGGCCGCGCCGGGCCGCGCCCACGGTGTGGACAGGAGCAGCTCCGTGCCTGCCCGGCAGGCCGCCAGCGTCTCGTCCAGCTGGTCGAGCCTGCGGCCGATGCGGCCCGCTCTCAGCGGCCCCGAACGCAGCCGGTAGTCGTGCATGTCGACGCGGACCCAGGAGTCGTGCGCGGTGAGGTCCGGCGCCGCGGCGACGGCGCGGGCCAGCTCGGCCGGCCGCAGCGGCATCCGGATCTCCTCCCGCTCCATCAGCCCGAGCAGCCGCATCGTGGCCCAGGCGGCCCGCCGCAGCCGCAGCCCCCGCACGGTCGCCTCCGCGTACGGCCGGACGGTGTAGGCGAGTTCCGCCGTGAGCCGTCCCGGCAGCAGCAGGTCCTCGCAGGTCTTCGCCAGGGCCTCGCGCAGTCCCGGGTCGGCGCAGGCCAGGAAGCCGCCGGCCTTGGCACCGACATGCTTGGAAAGGCTGAAGACGGAGGCGTCCCCCCAGGCCCCGACCGGTCTGCCCCCCACTTCGCTGCCGATGGCGTGCGCCCCGTCCTCGAACAACGGGATGCCCAGCGCGTCGCACTTCTCCCGCAGGCGCGGTGTGTCGTCCGGGTTGCCGTACAGATTCGTCGTGAGGACGCCGGAGAGCGAGCCCCACACCTCGTCGGGCACGGCATCGACGTCGATCGACGCGTCCAGCGGGTTCAACGGCGCCTGCACGGGCCGCAGTCCCGCCGCGAGCAGCACAAAGAAGATCACGTCGTCGTTGACCGGCGACATCAGTACCCGTCCGCCGGGCGGGCACCAGTGGCGCAAGGCCACGTACAGCCCGAATCTGCACGACGGTACGTACACGCATTCCCGGCCGAGTCTGTCGCGCATGGTCGCTTCCAGCCGTTTCGGCCGTGAGCCACGCCGCGCCGACCCGAGGCCGGCCTCCCCAATGGCCATCCGCCCCCCAGTTGTGCCAGGGGAAGGCCCCCTCCCCGAGGCCTTCCAGCACCCGCCCAGAGTCTCCCGTTTCGCACCGCTCCGTCAAGATTGCGGACCGGCCGGTGGACGACTTCGGGTGAGCAACCGGAAGCGGAGAGCTGCCGGCCGACGGGCCTCGCCGGCCCGGCCCCCGTGTCACTTCCACGACGTCGGCCGTAACGTGTGGCGCGGCTCGGCGCACCCGCGCGACACCCGTTCGAGGTCCGGCGAGCCCGACATGGCGAGCACCAAAGAGCGCACGAAAGAGAGGCAGTACCCGATGCCCCCCTTCGACCTTCCCGAGGGCGACCCCTTCGGTCCGCACAACCTCCCGTACGGCGTCTTCTCCCTCCCCGGCTCCTCGGAGCGGACCGTCGGCGTCCGGCTCGGCGACCATGTCCTCGACGCGGGCGCGGCGGCCCGCGCGCTCGGCTCGCCGCACGCCGGCCTCCTCGCCTCGCCGACGCTCGACCCGCTGCTGGCTGCGGGTCGCACGACCTGGTCGCAGGTGCGCCGCGCCCTGACGGAGTGGGTGACCGACCCCGCCCACCGGCCCACCGTCGAGCCGCTCTTCCATCCCCTCTCCGGCGTGACCCTGCACCTTCCCTTCCAGGTCGCCGACTACGTCGACTTCTACTCGTCCGAGCACCACGCCCGGAACGCGGGAGCGATCTTCCGTCCGGACGCCGGTGACGTCCTCCTGCCCAACTGGAAGCACCTGCCGATCGGCTATCACGGCCGGGCCGGCACGGTCGTGGTCTCCGGCACGGACGTCGTCCGCCCGTCCGGCCAGCGCAAGGCTCCCGACGAGCCGGCGCCCGTCTTCGGCCCTTCCGTGCGGCTCGACATCGAGGCCGAGGTCGGCTTCGTGGTCGGCGTGCCCTCGCGGCAGGGCAGCCCGGTCGCGCTGGCCGACTTCCGCGAGCACGTCTTCGGTCTGTGCCTGCTCAACGACTGGTCCGCCCGCGACCTCCAGGCCTGGGAGTACGTCCCTCTCGGCCCGTTCCTCGCCAAGTCGTTCGCCACGTCGGTGTCCGCGTGGATCACCCCGCTGGAGGCCCTGGAGAACGCACGGGTGACGCCCCCGGAGCGGACCCATCCCCTCCTCCCCTACCTGGACGACGCGGCCGCCGAGCCCGGCGGCTACGACCTGCGGATCTCCGTCGCGCTCAATGGTCAGGTGATCTCCGATCCGCCCTTCTCCACCATGTACTGGACGGCCGCCCAGCAACTCGCCCACCTCACGGTCAACGGCGCCTCCCTGCGCACGGGCGACCTGTACGGCTCGGGCACGGTGAGCGGCCCCCACCCGCACGAGCGCGGCTCCCTGCTGGAACTGACCTGGAACGGCCGTGACCCGCTGGAACTCCCCGACGGCAAGCGCACGTTCCTGGAGGACGGCGACGTGGTGACCCTGTCCGCCTGGGCTCCCGGCCCCGACGGCACCCGAGTGGGCCTGGGAGAGGTGAGCGGACAGGTGACCGCCGGGTGAGACGACCGGAGGCTGGTCAGGCGCCGGGCGCGGCCATGGTGTCGGGCCCTGTGTCGGGCGCGGGCACGGTGCCGGGGGCGGGCACGGTGCCGGTGACCGACCCGGTGGTGGGGTGGCTGACCGTGGCGAGGCCGTCGCGTCGGGGCGGACGGGGCTGAATCGGGTCCTCGTCGTGGGCTGACTCCCGGAGGAACCGCCGTCATACTGGCGGCGGGCACGGTCCTCGTGCCGAGCCCGCCGCCCATGGCAGGCCGCGCGCACGCGGGTACGGCGTACGCACCCCGCGCGCACGTGGCCCACGCCCCCTTCCCGACCAGGATCCGGAGCCCATGGCATGACTCTCTGCCTGCTCCTGCTGAGCGTCGTCGCCCTGTCCGCCGCGGTGCCGGCTCCGCGCGCACTCACCCGGTCCGCCTGGCCCGAGCGGGAGCCGGTGATCGGGCTGTTGGTGTGGCAGTGCCTGGTCGCCACGGTCCTGCTGTGCTGCCTGACCGCCCTGACCCTGGGCGCCGCCGCCGTGTTCCACACCGTGCGCGCCCGGGTCTTCGCCCCCGCACCGCCCGGGGTCTCCGAGGCGTACGACCTCTCCGCCGCCCCCTTGTGGGCCGCCGCCCTGACCTTGCTGCTGGCCTGCGGAGCCGCCTGGACCACCGCGATGCTGGCCCGCGAACTCGTCGAGGCGCGCCGGCGCCGCGGCCGGGCCAGGGCCCACCTGCGTGAACGCGCCCCCGACCTGCCCGCGGGCCTGCCGTCCGGGCGGGGCCCGCTGCTGGTGCTGGAGGACGAGTACCCGGACGCCTGGTGGATGCCGGGCAACCCACCCCAGTTGATCGTGACGACCGGCGCCCTGCACCGCCTCACCTCCCACCAGCTGGACGCCGTCCTCACCCATGAGCGTGGCCATGCCCGCGCCCACCACGACTGGCTGCTCCACCTGTCGACCGCCCTTGCCACCGGCTTCCCCCGCATTCCGCTCTTCTCCCACTTCTGCGACCAGACCCACCGCCTGGTCGAACTCGCCGCCGACGACACGGCGTCGCGCCGCTGCGGTCACCTGACCACGGCGCTGGCCCTGATCGAGCTGAACCAGCACCGGGGCGTCCTGTCCTGCGCGTCGAGCAACCGTCTCCTCGGCGAGCGGGTCGACCGCCTGCTCCAGCCGCCCCCGCGCCTGCTCCGCAGACAGCGGGCGCTGACGACGACGGTGGCCACGCTGGTGCCGCTGCTGCCCCTGCTGATCACCTTCGCCCCGGGACTGACGGCGTTGTCCTGACCACGTCGGCCTGATGGCGTCACCCGACGCCTTGTCCTGACCGCGTCGGCCTGACCACACTGCCCCGACGGCGTTGTCCCGACCTGGCAGATCTTGTGTAAGACGGTCCTGTTTCCCCAGGTCAACGCATTCCCTGACGCCCCCGCAGGTGGCGCAACACTCCGGCAACACCGCTTTTCCTACTGGCTCGCTATGGTTCGAAACATGCCACCCACCGACCGCATCCGAGACCACGCCGGCCAGGGCGCGACCACCGTCGCCGCCCACCGTGCGCGGCGTCGGCTGCGCGCGGACCAGGCCCGGCAGCTCGCGGACCTCCTGCGCCGCCAGCTGCTCACCGACGGCTTTCCGGACGGCACGCTCCCCCACGAGTCGACCCTCGCGGCCGACTACCGCGCCTCCCGCAACACCG
This sequence comes from Streptomyces sp. NPDC058295, assembly GCF_042880655.1. Lineage (NCBI taxonomy): Bacteria > Bacillati > Actinomycetota > Actinomycetes > Kitasatosporales > Streptomycetaceae > Streptomyces > Streptomyces sp. NPDC058295. Next base: position 152,658 of record NZ_JBHVYO010000005.1, on the reverse strand, counting down.
TCCGCCAGGCTCTCGACCTGCTCCGGGCGGAGGGACTGGTGGAGCGCCTGCCGGGCGTCGGCACGGTCGTCGTGGCGCAGAAGTACCCGCACGGCCTGGACCGTCTGATGGGCCTCGCGGAGACCCTGCACGAGCACGGCCACGTCACCAACGAGGTCCGCACGATGGGCCCCGTCGCCGCGCCCGCCCCGGTGGCCGACCGCCTCCACGTCCCGCCCGGCACCGACGTGCTCTACATCGAACGCCTGCGCCGTCTGGGTGGCCTCCCCCTCTCTCTCGACCTCACCTACATCCCGCTCGACATCGGCACCGCCCTGCTCGGCGCCGACCTGGAGAACACCGACGTGTTCCGGCTCCTGGAGGCCGTCACCGGGCAGCGACTCGGCCACGCCGAGATCACTCTCGAGGCGGTGACCGCGGACGCCCACTCCGCCGCCGTACTGGAGGCGCCGCGTGGCGCTGCCGTCCTCATGCTCGAACGCCTCACCCACCTCGCCGACGGCCGCCCGGTGGACCTGGAGTTCATCCGCTTCCGCGGAGACCGCATCTCGATGAGCGGCCTGCTGCACCGCTCCCTCTGATCTCTCCCACCGACCTCTCCCGCCGGCATCGCTTCCGCCCCCTTCTCCGCCCTCATGCCCGCGCTCTCCTGCTCGTCCTCTTCTCCGCTCTCTTCTCCGCCCTCAACCCTTCATCGCTCGGCACGGCCTCATCGGTTCATCGCCGAGCGGGATTTCTCAGAATTTCTCGGGACTTTTCTGGAGACAGCCATGACCCTGGCACCCCAGCGGGCCGACGTGCCCGTGACCATCGACGAGTCGAAGTGCATCGACGGCTGCACGCTCTGTGTGGACATGTGCCCGCTGGACTCCCTCGCCATCGACGAGAGCAACGGCAAGGCCTACATGCACGTCGACGAGTGCTGGTACTGCGGCCCGTGCGCGGCTCGCTGTCCCACCGGTGCCGTCACGGTCAACATGCCCTACCTGCTCCGGTGAAAGGCCCGAACCTCCATGAAACCCCAAGCGACAGCCGCGTCCGCCGCCCTTCTCCTGCTCCCCCTCACCGGATGCGGCAGCGCCGAGGCCGGCAGCGGCTCCACGGTCACCGTCACCGTCGGCTACCAGTCCAAGACCATCAACACCGTCACGGCCGGCACCCTCCTGCGCTCACTCGGCTACTTCGAGAAGGAGCTGAACGCCCTCGGCGACGGCACGACCTACAAGGTGGACTGGCAGGACTACGCCACCGGCGCCCCCATCACCGCGCAGATGACCGCCGGGAAGATCGACATCGGCTCGATGGGCGACTTCCCGCTCCTCATCAACGCGGCCCGCGGCAAACAGCTCGGCAAGCCCACCCACCTGGTCTCGGTCACCGGCTACAACCTCCGCGGCGGCCTCAACACCATCGTCACGGCACCCGACTCCAAGCTCGCCTCCATCGAGGACCTCAAGGGCAAGAAGGTCTCCACCAGCATCGGTTCCGCCGCCGACGGCACCCTCGTACGGGCCTTGCAGCGCGCCGGCATCGACCCGGCCAAGGGCATCGAGAAGCTCAACCAGCAGCCTGCGGTCGGGGCGTCGGCCCTCTCCGCGGGCAGTGCCGACGCGCTCTCGCAGTTCGTCGCCTGGCCCGGCCTGCTCACCTACCAGGGCAAAGCGAAGGCCCTGTACGACGGCGCCCAGCTGGACCTGCCGACCTTCCACGGCGTCACCGCCCGCGAGGACTTCGCGAAGAAGCGCCCGGCCGTGCTGGAGGCGTTCCTGAAAGCGCAGTCGGAAGCCACCGGCTACCTCGACACGCACCCGGTGGCCGCCGCCGAGAAGGTCGCCGAGGCCACCGGCCTGCCCGCCGAGGTCGTCTACCTCTACAACGGCGCCCACGGCATCTCCACCTTCGACCCGGCCGTCAAGCCGCAGCTCGTCGCCGCGCTCAAGGAGGACGTCTCGATCCTGAAGGCGGCCAAGCTGACCGGAGACGTCGACGTGGACTCCTTCGTCGACGACCAGTACGTGAAGAAGGCGCTCGGCCCGTCCTACGCGAAGCAGCTCGCCGCCGCCCCCGCACCGGCCGCGAGCGAGGTCTGGCCGAAGGGCGCCACGGAGACCCGTACCTTCAAGACGCCCGCCGAGCTGCTGGCCTACGTCGCGCAGCACAAGGACGGCATCCGCGCCGCCTACGTCCCCGACGCCACCACGGGCACCCTGTGGTTCGCCGACCGGGCCGTCTGGGTGGCCGACGGCACGACGCTTGTGCCGTTCGTCGCCCCGGCGACCGCGCAGGCCTACGTCGACGCCCACGGCGGCGCCCGCGTCGTCACGTACGCCGACGCGCTGGGGCGGGCATCGTGACCCGCTATGCGCTGCGGGTGGCCTCGGTGGGGGCCGCCCTCGGCCTGTGGCAGCTGCTCACCAGCCTGGACATCGACCTGTGGTTGCGTTTCTCGCAGTTCCCCACGGTCGCCGACGTGGCCCGCGCCTTCGCCGACCGCCTGGCCGGCGACGACTACTGGACCGACCTCACCGACAGCCTCACCCGCATCGTCACCGGGTTCCTTCTGGCCGCCGTCCTGGGTGTGGCCACGGGCGTGCTCGTGGCGCGCTCGCGTCTCGCCGAGGACCTGCTCGGACCGATCCTCGAAGTCGTCCGCCCGATTCCGGCGATCGCCCTGGTGCCCGTCGCGATCCTGCTCTTCCCCTCCAACGAGCAGGGCATCGTCTTCATCACCTTCACCGCCGCCTTCTTCCCGGTCCTGGTCTCCACCCGGCACGCCGTCCGCGCGCTGCCACCCGGCTGGGAGGAGGCGGTCCGCACGATGGGCGGTGGCCGGTGGCGGGTCCTCGGCTCGGTCGTCCTGCCCGGGGCTCTGCCGGGCATCTTCGGCGGCCTGTCGGTCGGCATCGGGGTGTCGTGGATCTGTGTGATCTCCGCCGAGATGATCTCCGGTCAGTACGGCGTCGGCTACCGCACCTGGCAGGACTACACGGTCGTCGACTACCCGGGGGTGTTCGTCGGCATGGTCACGATCGGCGTGCTCGGCTGGGCCACCTCCACGGCCGTGGAACTCCTCGGCCGCCGCCTCACCCGCTGGCTGCCCCGCACGTCGTACGTCCCCACCGGCCGGGCCCGGCCCAGGAGTCCCCGACCGGCCGCTCCGGCACCGGCCGCCTCGGCCGCCGTCCCCACCGGACCCGAACCCGAGGAGGCCCGCGATGAGCACCTCGTCTGAGACCCGCCAGACCACCCGTACGGACACCGACGGCGCGACCACCGACCCGACCACCACCACCGCGACCGGTACGGCCGTACGCGGTACCCGGCTCACCCTCCGCGCGGCCACCCTCGGCCGCCCCGACGCCGCCGCCCTGGCCGATGTCGACCTGGACGTCCCGCCGGGGGAGATCCTCACCGTCGTCGGCCCCTCGGGCTGCGGCAAGTCGACGCTGCTGCGCACGCTGGCCGGACTGCTGCCCGCGCTGACCGGATCCGTCGAGCAGGACGGTCGGCCGATCGGCGGGCCGGCGGCGGACCGCGCGCTGGTCTTCCAGGAGGACGCGCTGCTCCCGTGGCGCAGCCTGCTGGCCAACGTCGAACTGCCCCTCGCCATCCAGGGCGCACCGCGCTCGGAGCGCAGGAGGCAGGCCGCGGCCTGGCTCGAGCGGGTCGGACTCGCCGACCGCGCCCGGCAGCTGCCGCACCGGGTCTCCGGCGGACAGCGCCAGCGGGCGCAACTGGCCCGGGCGCTTGCCGCGGGCCCGCGCGCCGTCCTCATGGACGAACCCTTCGGCGCCCTCGACGCCCAGACCCGCGCCGGCATGCAGGACCTGCTGGTGGAGGTGCTGCACGGCACGGGCGCGACCGTCGTCTTCGTCACCCACGACGTGGACGAGGCCCTGCTCCTCGGCGACCGCGTGGCCCTCCTCGGCGCGGGCCGCCTCCTCGCCGTACGGGACGTGCCGCGTCCACGCGACCGCGCCGCCCGTGACGACCCCGCGCGCGTGGCCCTGCGACGCGATGTCCTGACCTCACTGAGCACCTGAAAGGCACCCCGGTGGACACCCTCCAGATCCCCGCGCTCGGCGATGCCGAGGAGCTGACCTGCGACGTCCTCGTCATCGGTGGCGGTACCGCCGGCACCATGGCGGCCCTGACCGCCGCCGAGCACGGCGCGGACGTCCTGCTCCTGGAGAAGGCCCATGTCCGGCACTCCGGGGCCCTCGCGATGGGCATGGACGGCGTCAACAACGCGGTCATCCCCGGCCGCGCCGAGCCCGACGACTACGTCGCCGAGATCACCCGCGCCAATGACGGCATCGTCGACCAGTCCACCGTCCGCCAGACCGCCACCCGGGGCTTCGCCATGGTGCAGCGCCTGGAGTCGTACGGCGTGAAGTTCGAGAAGGACGAGCACGGCGACTACGCGGTCCGCCAGGTCCATCGTTCCGGCTCCTATGTGCTGCCCATGCCGGAGGGCAAGGACGTCAAGAAGGTGCTGTACCGGCAGCTGCGGCGGCGCGAGATGCGGGAGCGGATCCGCATCGAGAACCGGGTGATGCCGGTGCGCGTGCTGACCTCTCCCGAGGACGGGCGCGCCATCGGGGCGGTCGGCTTCAACACCCGCACGGGGCAGTTCGTCACCGTCCGCGCGGGCGGGGTCGTCCTCGCGACCGGTGCCTGCGGCCGCCTCGGCCTGCCCGCCTCCGGCTACCTGTACGGCACCTACGAGAACCCCACCAACGCGGGCGACGGCTACGCCATGGCCTACCACGCGGGCGCCGAACTGACCGGCATCGAGTGCTTCCAGATCAACCCGCTGATCAAGGACTACAACGGTCCGGCCTGCGCCTACGTCGCCAACCCCTTCGGCGGCTACCAGGTCAACCGGCACGGCGAACGCTTCGTCGACTCCGACTACTGGTCGGGCCAGATGATGGCCGAGTTCGCGGCGGAGGTCGCCAGCGACCGGGGCCCGGTGTACCTGAAGCTGAGCCACCTCCCCGAGGAGTCGATCTCGGCCCTGGAATCGATCCTGCACTCCACCGAGCGTCCGACCCGGGGCACCTTCCACTCGGGACGCGGTCACGACTACCGCACCCACGACATCGAGATGCACATCTCGGAAATCGGCCTGTGCGGCGGTCATTCGGCCTCGGGCGTACGGGTCGACGAGCACGCCCGCACGACCGTCCCCCGCCTGTACGCCGCCGGTGACCTGGCCTGCGTCCCGCACAACTACATGATCGGCGCGTTCGTCTTCGGCGACCTGGCCGGCTCGGACGCGGCCCGGTACAAGGCCTACGACGGTGAGCTTCCCGCCGACCAGCTGCGTGAGGCGCACGAGTTGATCTACCGCCCGTTGCGCAACCCGGAGGGCCCGCCGCAGCCCCAGGTCGAGTACAAGCTGCGCCGTTTCGTGAACGACTACGTGGCCCCGCCGAAGTCGGGCGCGCGGCTGTCGCTGGCCCTGGAGTCCTTCGAGCGGATGCGCGACGACATCGCCGAGATGGGCGCCCGCACCCCGCACGAGCTGATGCGGTGCGCCGAGGTGTCCTTCATCCGTGACTGCGCGGAGATGGCCGCGCGCGCCTCCCTGGCCCGTACCGAGTCCCGCTGGGGCCTCTACCACGACCGCCTCGACCACCCTCGCCGCGACGACGACTCCTGGTTCCATCACCTCGATCTGCACAAGTCCCCCTCTGGTGCGATGGAGTTCACGGCCCGTCCCGTGGCTCCCTATCTGGTTCCGGTCGACGAGTTCGCTCCCGTCGGCGGCCCCTCCCGGCCGCTCGGCGAAGTCCACCCCGAGGACGTGGCCACGGCCGGTTCACGGGACGTGGCACCCGTCGCCGCCGGGGCCGAGGCAGCCGCCCCGCAGGTCACGGACGGCTCGGCGCCTCCGACGCCCGAACACGCCCTCGATCGGTCCTCCCCCCAGTCGGCTGTTCGTCTTCTCGAACTCGTCGCCCTCGCCGAGGACGAACCCGAACTCGACTCGCTGCTGCCCTACTTGACCGACGCGGCGGCCGCTGTCCGGCGCGAGGCCGTCGCCGTCCTCACCGAGACGGTGCCGTCGGGCACCGGTCCGGCTCTCGCCGAGGCGCTGCGCGACCCCTCCGCGGAGGTGCGTGCCGTCGCGGCGGCCTCACTGCGCGAACTCGTCGAGACCCTGCCGGCGGAACCGGCCCTGCGCGACGGCCTCGCCGCCGCCCTGGCCGAGCCTGACCCCGTCGTCCGCGCCGCGGCCCTGGACGTGCTGCGCGCCCTGCGCCTCGGTGACGCCGCCCTGTTCGCCGGCTCTCTCACCGACGCCGACATCGCCGTCCGTATCGAGGCCGTCCGTGCCCTGGTCTCCGTCGACGCCGCCGAGGAGCTGGCCCGCGCGGCGACCGCCGACCCGTCCCGCGAGGTCCGTGTCACGATCGCCAAGTCCCTGGCCACGGTCGCGGCCGGACGCCTGAGCGAACCCTCATCGTCCGACACCGACCCCAGCACCACCCCCACCCCCCACGCCGGCTCCGGCTCCGGCTCCGGCTCCGATGCGGGTGTCGCCGGCGAGCACGACGCCGTCCACGCGGCCCTCGTCGGGCTCGTCGACGATCCCGATGCCCTGGTGCGTGCCGCCGCCTACGGGGCCTTGGGCACCACCGGCTGCCCGGTGCCACTCGCCGCGCGGGCCGTGACCGCCCTGGCCGACCCCGCCTGGCAGGTCCGCGCCGGCGCCGCCACCGCGCTGTCGGTGGCCCACCCCGACACCGCCCTGCCCGTCCTCGCCAAGACCCTGGCCGACCCGAACGCCGACGTCCGCAAGGCCGCCGTCCTGGCCCTGACCCGACACCGAGCCTCGGAAGCCGCCCGCGCGGCCCTCGCCACGGCGACGACGGACTCCGACGCGGACGTCAGGGCGTACGCGACGCGCGCTCTATGACCAGCTCACGCGCCGCTTCCGTGCCGCCCCCGGCCGACTTCCAGGGGCGCCCTCGCCCAGCCCCCGGCGCCCTAGTGAATCCAGTCCCCTACATCCAGTCCTCGGGCTCCGGCTCCTGGTCCATCTCGGGCCAGTAGTCCGCACCACCCGGATCCGTGGCGGCACCCCGAGCGGTGGCAGGAGCCGGGCTCTCGGCGGGCCCCGAAGCGGCGGTGCCCGGCGCCCCGCCCAGTGCGGCCAGCACCGCGATCACGCCCTCCCCGTACGTCACCAGCTTCTTCTCGCCGACCCCGCTGATGCCGCCGAGCTGCTGCGCCGAGGTCGGCCAGGCCGTGGCGATCTCCCGGAGCGTGGCGTCGTGGAAGATGACGTACGCCGGGACGCCCTGCTCACGGGCCTGCTCGGCACGCCAGGCCCGCAGGGCCTCGAAGGCCGGCACCAGTTCCTCCGGCAGCTCGGCCACGGCGGCCTTGGACTTGCTCCTGCCGGAGGAGGAAGAGCCCGACGCCTTCGACGTCGCCGACTTCTTCGGCTCCTTGCGCAACGGCACGTCCCGCTCGCGGCGGAGCACCGACCCGCTGGCCTCCGTCAGCACCAGCGTGCCGTACTCGCCCTCGACCGCGAGCAGCCCCTGCGCCAGCAACTGCCGCACGACGCCCCGCCATTCACCCTCGGAGAGGTCCTCTCCGATGCCGAACACCGACAGCTGGTCATGGTCGAACTGGATCACCTTGGCCGAGCGCTTGCCCGTCAGGATGTCGACGATCTGCACCGCGCCGAACTTCTGCCCGCGCTCCCGCTGGAGCCGCACCACGGTCGACAGCACCTTCTGGGCCGCGACGGTGCCGTCCCAGGTCTCCGGGGGTGTGAGGCAGGTGTCACAGTTGCCGCAGCCCGCCGGCTCCGGTTCCTGGCCGAAGTAGGCGAGGAGCTGTCCGCGGCGGCACTGGACGGTCTCGCACAGCCCCAGCATCGAGTCCAGGTGCGCGGCGGCCCGCCGACGGAAGGCCTCGTCACCCTCACCGGACTGGATCAGCTTGCGCTGCTGTATGACGTCGTTGAGGCCGTACGCCATCCATGCGGTGGAGGGCAGTCCGTCACGGCCGCCACGCCCCGTCTCCTGGTAGTAGCCCTCGATCGACTTGGGCAGGTCGAGGTGGGCGACGAATCGTACGTCCGGCTTGTCGATGCCCATGCCGAAGGCGATGGTCGCGCACACGACCAGGCCGTCCTCCCGCAGGAACCGGGACTGGTGCGCCGCGCGCGTGCCCGCGTCCAGACCCGCGTGGTAGGGCACCGCCTCGACGCCGTTGCGGGAGAGGAACTCGGCCGTCTTCTCGACGGAGTTGCGCGAGAGGCAGTACACGATGCCCGCGTCGCCCGCGTGCTCCTCGCGCAGGAAGCTCAGCAGCTGCTTCTTCGGGTCGGCCTTCGGCACGATCCGGTACTGGATGTTGGGCCGGTCGAAGCTCGCCACGAAGTGCCGGGCCGACGGCATGTTCAGCCGCTGGGTGATCTCCTCGTGCGTCGCGCGGGTGGCCGTCGCCGTGAGGGCGAGCCGCGGGACGTCCGGCCAGCGCTCGCCGAGCAGCGAGAGGGACAGGTAATCGGGGCGGAAGTCGTGGCCCCACTGGGAGACACAGTGCGCCTCGTCGATCGCGAAGACCGCGATCTTGCCGCGGGAAAGGAGGTTCAGGGTGGAGTCCAGGCGCAGTCGCTCCGGCGCCAGGTAGAGCAGGTCCAGCTCGCCGGCCAGGAACTCCGCCTCGACCACACGCCGCTCGTCGAAGTCCTGCGTGGAGTTCATGAACCCGGCGTTCACGCCGAGGGCACGCAGCGCGTCCACCTGGTCCTGCATCAGCGCGATCAGCGGCGAGACGACAATGCCTGTACCCGGTCTGACCAGGGCAGGGATCTGGTAGCACAGCGATTTTCCACCGCCGGTGGGCATGAGGACGACCGCGTCCCCGCCGGCCACCACGTGCTCGATGACCGCTTCCTGCTCGCCGCGGAAGGCGTCGTATCCGAAGACCCGGTGCAGCGTGGCCAGTGCCTCGCTGTCGGTCCGCTCCGGTGTCCCGGTGATCGCTGTCATCGCGCTGATCCCACCCGTCCCGCCCATCGTCTGGTCCCCCGTACGTCGTCTCTCGACCACTGCCTCCACGATAGGGGTCCGGACTGACAGCGCCGGAGTTATCCACAGGTTCGGTGCGGTGACTCCGGGTGACTGGCGGAGGAAGATCCCCGAACTCGATCGCCTGTACGACGCCGGCGGGCCCGGTCCCCACCTGGGGAACCGGGCCCGCCGTCAAGCCACACGCAGGCGGCTCACCTGCTCGGAGCGGCTCAGCGAACGAAGACTCCCGCCTGGTTCGCCAGGTCCAGGAAGTACTGCGGCGCCACGCCGAGCACCAGCGTGACCGCCACGCCGACCGCGATCGCCGTCATCGTCAGCGGTGACGGAACGGCGACGGTCGGGCCCTCGGGCTTCGGCTCGCTGAAGAACATCAGCACGATCACGCGGATGTAGAAGAACGCCGCGATCGCCGACGAGATCACGCCGACCACGACCAGCGGGGCCGCGCCGCCCTCCGCCGCCGCCTTGAACACGGCGAACTTACCTGCGAACCCGGAGGTCAGCGGGATACCGGCGAAGGCCAGCAGGAACACCGCGAACACGGCCGCCACCAGGGGTGACCTGCGCCCGAGCCCGGCCCACTTGGACAGGTGGGTCGCCTCGCCACCGGCGTCGCGCACGAGGGTGACCACCGCGAACGCGCCGATCGTCACGAACGAGTACGCCGCCAGGTAGAAGAGAACCGACGAGACGCCGTCCGGAGTGGTCGCGATGACACCCGCGAGGATGAATCCGGCGTGCGCGATGGACGAGTACGCCAGCAGCCGCTTGATGTCGGTCTGTGTGATCGCGACGATCGCGCCGCCCAGCATGGTGACGATCGCGACGCCCCACATGACCGGCCGCCAGTCCCAGCGCAGGCCGGGCAGGACGACATAGAGGAGACGCAGCAGCGCGCCGAAGGCGGCCACCTTGGTCGCCGCGGCCATGAAGCCGGTGACCGGGGTCGGCGCGCCCTGGTAGACGTCGGGCGTCCACATGTGGAACGGCACCGCGCCCACCTTGAACAGCAGCCCCATGACGATCATCGCGGCGCCGACGAGGAGCAGCGCGTCGTTGCCCATGGTGTCGGCGAGCGCCGGGTTCACGTTCTGGACGGTGCCGTCGACGACCTGCGCGATCGTGCCGTACGACACCGAGCCCGCGTACCCGTACAGCAGGGCGATGCCGAAGAGGGTGAACGCGGAGGCGAACGCGCCGAGGAGGAAGTACTTGACCGCGGCCTCCTGCGACATGAGCCGCTTGCGGCGGGCCAGTGCGCACAGGAGGTACAGCGGCAGCGAGAAGACCTCCAGGGCGATGAACAGGGTCAGCAGGTCGTTGGCCGAGGGGAAGACCAGCATGCCGGCGACCGCGAACAGCAGCAGCGGGAAGACCTCGGTCGTCGTGAACCCGGCCTTGACGGCGGCCTGTTCACTGTCGCTGCCGGGCACGGAGGCGGCCTGGGCGGCGAAGGAGTCGACCCGGTTGCCGTGCACCTCGGGGTCGAGGCGCCGTTCGGCGAACGTGAACAGGCCGACGAGGGAGGCCAGCAGGATCGTGCCCTGAAGGAAGAGGGCCGGTCCGTCGACCGCGATCGCGCCCATGGCCGCGATGCGTGCCTTCGTGGTGCCGTATCCGCCCTCCGCCAGCGCGACCACCGCGGCGAAGGCGGCGACCAGCGCCACGACGGATACGAACAACTGTGCGTAGTAGCGGTGCTTGCGCGGCACGAAGGCCTCGACCAGCACTCCGATGATCGCCGCGCCCAGGACGATCAAGGTGGGCGACAATTGCCCGTACTCGATCTTCGGCGTGTCGATCTTCGAGATCGGTTCGGCCGCGGTTGCCGCCGTTGTCCACAGGCTGTGGACGGCTGATGCGCTCACTTGGCCGCCTCCACCTCGGGCTGGGGGTCCTTCTTGTGTACGTCGGACAAGGTCTGCTTGACCGCCGGATTCACGATGTCCGTGACGGGCTTCGGGTAGACGCCCAGGAAGATCAACAACACGATCAGCGGGGCGACCACCACGAGCTCACGCGCGCGCAGGTCGGGCATCTCCGAGACCTCGGGCTTCACCGGCCCCGTCATCGTCCGCTGGTACAGGACGAGTGTGTAGAGCGCGGCGAGGACGATGCCGAAGGTGGCGATGATGCCGATCGCCGGGTAGCGCGCGAACGTGCCGACCAGGACCAGGAACTCACTCACGAAGGGCGCGAGTCCCGGTAGCGAGAGCGTCGCCAGACCGCCGATCAGGAAGGTGCCGGCGAGCACCGGGGCGACCTTCTGCACCCCGCCGTAGTCGGCGATGAGCCGCGAGCCGCGCCGGGAGATCAGGAAGCCCGCGACCAGCATCAGGGCGGCTGTCGAGATGCCGTGGTTGACCATGTACAGCGTCGCCCCGGACTGACCCTGGCTGGTCATCGCGAAGATGCCCAGGATGATGAACCCGAAGTGCGAGATCGACGCGTACGCCACCAGCCGCTTGATGTCCCGCTGGCCCACGGCCAGCAGCGCCCCGTAGATGATGCTGATCACCGCGAGGACGAGGATGGCGGGCGTCGCCCACTTGCTCGCCTCCGGGAACAGCTGGAGGCAGAACCGGAGCATCGCGAAGGTGCCGACCTTGTCGACGACCGCCGTGATGAGCACGGCGACCGGGGTGGTCGCCTCACCCATGGCGTTGGGCAGCCAGGTGTGCAGCGGCCACAGGGGGGCCTTCACGGCGAAGGCGAAGAAGAAGCCCAGGAACAGCCAGCGTTCGGTGTTCGTCGCCATGTCGAGCGTTCCGTTGGCGCGGGCCTCGGCGATCTCCGTGAGCGAGAAGTTCCCGGCGACCACATAGAGGCCGATCACCGCGGCCAGCATGATCAGACCGCCGACCAGGTTGTACAGGAGGAACTTCACGGCCGCGTACGACCGTTGCGTGGACGCCACCTCCTCGCCGTGCTCGTGGGCCCGGTCCCCGAAGCCGCCGATGAGGAAGTACATCGGGATCAGCATGGCTTCGAAGAAGATGTAGAAGAGGAAGACGTCGGTCGCCTCGAAGGAGATGATCACCATCGCCTCGACGGCCAGGATCAGGGCGAAGAAGCCCTGCGTCGGCCGCCAGCGCTTGTTGCCCGTCTCCAGCGGGTCGGCGTCGTGCCAGCCCGCGAGAATGATGAACGGGATCAGCAGCGCGGTGAGCGCGACGAGCGCGACCCCGATGCCGTCCACGCCCAGCTCGTACCTGACCCCGAAGTCCTTGATCCAGGAGTGGGATTCGGTGAGCTGGTAGCGGCCGCCGTCCGGGTCGAAGCGGACCAGGACGACGATCGCCAGGGCGAGTGTCGCCAGAGAGAACACCAGGGCCAGCGATTTGGCGGCGTTGCGCCGGGCAGCCGGTACGGCGGCCGTGACGACCGCCCCGATCGCCGGGAGCGCCGCCGTCGCTGTCAGCAGAGGAAAGGACATCGGTATCAGACCGCCCTCATCAGCAGGGTCGCGGCGATGAGGACCGCCGCACCGCCGAACATCGAGACCGCGTACGACCGCGCGAAGCCGTTCTGGAGCCGGCGCAGGCGCCCGGAGAGGCCGCCGACCGAGGCCGCCGTGCCGTTGACGACTCCGTCGACCAGGGTGTGGTCGACGTAGACCAGGGAGCGCGTGAGGTGCTCGCCGCCGCGGACCAGGACGACGTGGTTGAAGTCGTCCTGGAGGAGGTCGCGCCGCGCGGCCCGGGTGAGCAGCGACCCGCGCGGGGCGACGACCGGGACGGGGCGGCGGCCGTACTGGGCATAGGCGATCGCCACGCCGATGACGAGGACCACCATGGTCGCGAGGGTGACCGTCAGGGCGCTGACCGGGGAGTCGCCGTGGCTGTGGCCCGTGACAGGCTCCAGCCAGTGCAGGAAGCGGTCGCCGATGCTGAAGAACCCACCGGCGAAGACCGATCCGAACGCCAGCACGATCATCGGGATCGTCATGGACTTCGGGGACTCGTGCGGGTGCGGCTCGTGGCCGTCCGCGTCGGGCTGCCAGCGCTTCTCGCCGAAGAACGTCATCAGCATCACGCGCGTCATGTAGTACGCGGTGATGGCCGCGCCGAGCAGGGCGCAGCCGCCGAGGATCCAGCCCTCGGTGCCGCCCTTGGCGAACGCCGCCTCGATGATCTTGTCCTTGGAGAAGAAGCCGGACAGGCCCGGGAAGCCGATGATCGCGAGGTAGCCGAGTCCGAAGGTGACGAAGGTGATCGGCATGTACGTGCGCAGGCCGCCGTACTTGCGCATGTCGACCTCGTCGTTCATGCCGTGCATGACGGAGCCCGCGCCGAGGAACAGCCCGGCCTTGAAGAAGCCGTGCGTCACCAGGTGCATGATCGCGAAGACATAGCCGATGGGGCCGAGGCCCGCGGCCAGCACCATGTAGCCGATCTGCGACATGGTCGAGCCGGCCAGCGCCTTCTTGATGTCGTCCTTCGCGCAACCGACGATCGCACCGAACAGCAGCGTGACGGCACCGACGACGGTGACGACCAGCTGCGCGTCGGGGGCGCCGTTGAAGATGGCCGCCGAGCGGACGATCAGGTACACACCCGCCGTCACCATCGTCGCCGCGTGGATGAGGGCCGAGACCGGGGTCGGGCCCTCCATCGCATCCCCGAGCCAGGACTGGAGCGGCACCTGGGCGGACTTGCCGCAGGCGGCGAGCAGCAGCATCAGGGCGATGGCGGTCAGCTTGCCCTCGCTCGCGTCACCCGCGACGCCGGGCTCGCCCTCCGCCCCCAGCAGCGGGCCGAAGGCGAAGGTCCCGAAGGTGGTGAACATCAGCATGATGGCGATCGACAGGCCGATGTCGCCGACGCGGTTGACCAGGAAGGCCTTCTTCGCGGCGGTGGCGGCACTGGGCTTGTGCTGCCAGAAGCCGATGAGCAGGTAGGACGCGAGCCCGACGCCCTCCCAGCCGACGTACAGCAGCAGGTAGTTGTCGGCAAGGACGAGCAGCAGCATCGCCGCCAGGAACAGGTTCAGATAGCCGAAGAAGCGGCGGCGCCGCTCGTCGTGCTCCATGTACCCGATCGAGTACAGGTGGATCAGCGAGCCGACGCCCGTGATCAGCAGCACGAACGTCATCGACAGCTGGTCGAGGCGGAAGGCGACGTCCGCCTGGAAGCCCTCGACCGGGATCCAGCTGAACAGGTGCTGCGTCAGCGTCCGGTCCTCGGCGTCCTTGCTCAGCAGGGCGCTGAAGAGGATGACACCGAACACGAAGGAGGCGGACGACAGGAGCGTGCCGATCCAATGGCCGACGGCGTCGAGCCGGCGGCCGCCGACCAGAAGGACGGCCGCTCCGAGCAGGGGCGCCGCGATCAGCAGCGCAATCAGGTTCTCCACGATTCTTCCGACCCCTTACAGCTTCATCAGGCTGGCGTCGTCGACCGAGGCCGAGTGGCGGGAACGGAACAGCGACACGATGATCGCGAGTCCGACCACGACCTCCGCGGCGGCGACGACCATCGTGAAGAAGGCGATGATCTGGCCGTCGAGATTGCCGTGCATCCGGGAGAAGGTGACGAACGCGAGGTTGCAGGCGTTGAGCATGAGCTCGATACACATGAAGACGACGATCGCGTTGCGCCTGATCAGCACGCCCGTCGCACCGATCGTGAACAACAGGGCCGCGAGATAGAGGTAGTTGACGGGGTTCACTTCGACGCCTCCTCCGTCCGCTTCAGGTGTGGCGGCTCGATCGCGGCCCGCTCAAGGCGCTCCTCGGCGCGCTGCTCCAGGGCCTTGAGGTCGTTCAGCGCCTCGGCGGACACGTCCCGGATCTGACCGCGGTCGCGCAGCGTCTTGCTGACCGTGAGCTCCGAGGGGGTGCCGTCGGGCAGCAGACCCTGGATGTCCACGCCGTTGTGCCGCGCGTACACACCGGGCGCGGGAAGCGGCGGTACGTGCTTGCCCTCACGGACACGCTCTTCGGCCAGCTCCCGCTGGGTCTTGGCCCGCTCGGTGCGCTCGCGGTGGGTGAGCACCATGGCCCCGACCGTGGCCGTGATGAGCAGGGCGCCGGTGATTTCGAAGGCGAAGACGTACTTGGTGAAGATGAGGGCGGCGAGGCCCTCCACATTGCCGTTCGCGTTCGCCTCGGCGAGGCCGTTGAACTCCGTCAGGGAGGCGTTGCCGATGCCGGCGATCAGCAGGATGCCGAAGCCGAGGCCACTGACGAGGGCCAGCCAGCGCTGCCCCTTGATGGTCTCCTTCAGCGAGTCCGCCGCGGTGACGCCGACGAGCATCACCACGAACAGGAACAGCATCATGATCGCGCCGGTGTAGACGACGATCTGCACGATGCCGAGGAAGTAGGCGCCGTTGGCGAGGTAGAACACCGCCAGGACGATCATGGTGCCGGCGAGGCAGAGCGCGCTGTGCACGGCCTTCTTCATGAAGACGGTGCACAGGGCGCCGATCACCGCGACGGTGCCGAGCACCCAGAACTGGAAGGCCTCGCCGGTCGAGGTGGAGTAGGCGGCGAGTTGTGCGCTCATCGGCCGACCACCTCCTGCGACGTCGGCTCGTCCGTGCCGGACGTGGCGGCGGCCTCCTGCGGGGCCTCGCCCTTGGAGACGGCCGGCTGCTGTTCCGTGCCGGGCGCCGCCTCCGTCACCAGACCCCGGTAGTAGTCCTGTTCGTCCGTACCCGGGTAGATCGCGTGGGGCGAGTCGACCATGCCCTCCTCGAGGCCGGCGAGCAGTTGTTCCTTGGTGTAGATCAGGTTGGCGCGGCTGGAGTCGGCGAGCTCGAACTCGTTGGTCATCGTCAACGCGCGCGTGGGGCATGCCTCGATGCACAGGCCGCACAGGATGCAGCGGGCGTAGTTGATCTGGTAGACCCGCCCGTACCGCTCGCCCGGGGAGTAGCGCTCCTCGTCGGTGTTGTCCGCGCCCTCGACATAGATGGCGTCGGCGGGGCAGGCCCAGGCGCACAGCTCGCAGCCGACGCACTTCTCCAGGCCGTCCGGATGGCGGTTGAGCTGGTGCCGTCCGTGGAACCGGGGAGCTGTGGTCTTCTGTTCCTCCGGGTACTGCTCGGTCAGCCGCTTCTTGAACATGGCCTTGAAGGTCACGGCGAAGCCGGCCACGGGGTTCTGGAAGCCAGGCGTCGTCTGCCCGGCCTCCTTGGGCTCCTCAGCCATCGGACGTCTCCTTTCCATCCAGCGATCCGTCACTCACAGTGTCCACTCCACCACTGACAATGAGCTCTCGCTCCTGGTGGGGGCGGCGTCGGGGCACCGGCGGCAACTCCTGCCCCGGCAGTGGTGGTACGGGGAATCCGCCCGCCATCGGGTCGAAGCCGGCAGGCTCGGCGGGGGCCTGTGTCTCCTTGCCCGCGTTGCGGAACATGTCCGCGATGAAGGACAGCAGCAACAGGGTCAGGACGCCGCCGCAGACGTAGAGAGCGATCTCGGAGAAGTCGTAGTTCTCGTTGCGCAGGGTCCGTACGGTCGCGACGAGCATCAGCCACGTCACCGAGACGGGGATCAGGACCTTCCAGCCGAGCTTCATCAGCTGGTCGTAGCGGACACGGGGAAGCGTGCCGCGCAGCCAGATGAAGAAGAACAACAGCAGCTGCACCTTGACGACGAACCAGAGCATCGGCCACCAGCCGTGGTTCGCGCCCTCCCAGAAGGTGCTGATCGGCCAGGGAGCCCGCCAGCCGCCGAGGAAGAGCGTGGTCGCCACCGCGGAGACCGTCACCATGTTCACGTACTCGGCGAGCATGAACAGCGCGAACTTGATCGACGAGTACTCGGTGTTGAAGCCGCCGACCAGGTCGCCCTCGGACTCCGGCATGTCGAAGGGGGCGCGGTTGGTCTCGCCGACCATCGTGACGATGTAGAGGATGAAGGAGACCGGCAGCAGCAGGATGTACCAGCGGTCCTGCTGCTGCTCGACGATCGTCGACGTCGACATGGACCCCGAGTAGAGGAACACCGAGGCGAACGCGGCGCCCATCGCGATCTCGTAGGAGATCATCTGCGCGCAGGACCGCAGTCCGCCCAGCAGCGGGTAGGTGGAGCCGGAACTCCAGCCCGCCAGCACGATCCCGTAGATGCCGATCGAGGCGACCGCGAGGATGTAGAGCATCGCGATCGGCAGGTCGGTCAGCTGCATCGTGGTGCGCTGGCCGAAGATCGAGACCTCGTTGCCGGCCGGACCGAAGGGGATCACCGCGATCGCCATGAAGGCCGGGATGGCCGCGATGATCGGCGCGAGGATGTACACCGCCGTGTCCGCGCGCTTGACGATGAGGTCTTCCTTCAGCATCAGCTTGATGCCGTCGGCGAGGGACTGGAGCATGCCCCAGGGGCCGTGCCGGTTGGGTCCGACGCGCAGCTGCATCCAGGCGACGACCTTGCGCTCCCAGACGATGGAGAACAGCACGGTCACCATCAGGAAGGCGAAGCAGAAGACGGCCTTGACGACGACCAGCCACCAGGGGTCGCGGCCGAACATCGACAGGTCTTCAGCGGCGAGGTACGGGATCATGCCTCCACCTCCTCGGGGGCGTCGGCGAGGAGCGTCGCCGGGCCGATGCGGACAAGGGCGCCGGGGGTCGCCCCGGAGTCGGAGGCGACGCCTGCGCCCGTGGAGTTCAGCGGGAGCCAGACCACCCGATCGGGCATCTGCGTGATCAGCAGCGGGAGTTCGACCGACCCCGCGGGCCCGGTCACGGCGAGGACGTCGCCGTCCTTGACGCCCACTTCGGCGGCCGTGGCGGGCGACACACGCGCGCGTGCGGCGTGCCGCGTCCCGGCGAGCGCCTCGTCCCCCTGCTGGAGGACACCCTGGTCGAGCAGCAGGCGGTGTCCGGCGAGGACGGCCTCCCCCGCGGCGGGGCGCGGCAGCTGGGCGGCGGTCTCCAGGGACTCGGAGGCCCGAGGCCCGTCCCACGCGCCGAGCCGGTCGAGCTCCGCACGCGCGGTGCGCAGATCCGGCAGGCCGAGGTGGACGTCCATGGCGTCGGCGAGCATCTGGAGCACGCGCGCGTCGGCGGGCGCCGGTCGGCGTGTCATCTGGTCGGGCTTCAGTGCCGCCTCGAAGAAACGGACCCGGCCTTCCCAGTTCAGGAAGGCGCCGGCCTTCTCGGCGACCGCGGCCACCGGGAGGACGACATCGGCGTGCTCGGTGACCTCGCCGGGCCGCAGCTCCAGCGACACGACGAAGCCCGCCTCGGCAAGTGCCGCACGCGCGCGTGCCGGGTCGGGCAGGTCCGCGATCTCGACGCCCGCGACGAGCAGCGCCTGAAGTTCGCCGGACGCGGCGGCCTCGATGATCTGTCCGGTGTCCCGGCCGAAGCGGTGCGGAAGGTCGGCGAGGCCCCAGGCCGCGGCGACCTCCTCACGCGCGCGTGGGTCGGTGGCCGGACGGCCGCCCGGAAGCAGCGACGGCAGGGCGCCCGCCTCGATCGCGCCTCGCTCGCCCGCCCGGCGTGGGATCCACACCAGTCGGGCGCCGGTCGCCGCGGCGGCCCGTACGGCGGCGGTGAGGCCGCCGGCCACTCCGGCCAGCCGCTCGCCGACGACGATCACCGCGCCTTCGGCCCGCAGCGCCTCGGCCGCCTTGCCGCCCGCGTCCTCCAGGCCGACGCCGCCCGCGAGCGCGTCCAGCCATTCGGTCTCGGTGCCCGGGGCGGCCGACAGCAGCGTGCCGCCAGCCTTCTCCAGGCCCCGGGTGACGTGTGTGGCCAGCGAGAACACCCGCTGCCCGTGCTTGCGCCAGGCCTTGCGCAGCCTCAGGAAGACGCCGGGCGCCTCCTCCTCCGACTCGAACCCGACCAGCAGGACAGCGGGCGCCTTCTCCAGGAAGGTGTACGTGACGCCCGTACCGTCGAGGTCACGGCCCCGGCCGGCGATGTGGGCGGCCAGGAAGTCGGCCTCCTCGCTGCTGTGCACGCGCGCGCGGAAGTCGATGTCGTTGGTGTCGAGCGCCACGCGCGTGAACTTGCTGTACGCGTAGGCGTCCTCGATGGTGAGGCGGCCGCCGGTCAGGACCCCGGTCCTGCCACGCGACGCCAGCAGGCCCTGGGCCGCGATCTGCAACGCCTCCGGCCAGGAAGCCGGTACGAGGTCTCCCTCGGCGTCGCGCACCAGAGGCGTTTCGAGCCGGTCCCGCTGCTGGGGGTACCGGAACGCGAACCGCCCCTTGTCGCAGATCCACTCCTCGTTGACCTCGGGGTCGTTGGCGGCCAGGCGCCGCATGACCTTGCCACGCCGGTGGTCGGTGCGCGTGGCGCAGCCGCCGGAGCAGTGCTCGCAGACCGACGGTGAGGAGACCAGGTCGAAGGGCCGGGAGCGGAATCGGTACGCCGCCGAGGTCAGCGCGCCGACCGGGCAGATCTGGATGGTGTTGCCGGAGAAGTACGACTCGAAGGGGTCGCCCTCGCCGGTGCCGACCTGCTGGAGCGCGCCCCGCTCGATCAGCTCGATCATCGGGTCGCCCGCCACCTGGTTGGAGAACCGGGTGCAGCGCGCGCACAGCACGCATCGCTCACGGTCGAGCAGCACCTGTGTGGAGATCGGCAGGGGCTTCTCGTACGTCCGTTTCCTGCCCTCGAAGCGGGACTCGGCCTGGCCGTGCGACACGGCCTGGTTCTGGAGAGGGCACTCGCCGCCCTTGTCGCAGACCGGGCAGTCCAGCGGGTGGTTGATGAGGAGCAGCTCCATCACACCGTGCTGTGCCTTCTCGGCCACCGGCGAGCTGAGCTGGGTCTTCACCACCATGCCGTCGGTACACGTGATCGTGCAGGACGCCATCGGCTTGCGCTGGCCCTCGACCTCGACGATGCACTGCCGGCACGCGCCGACGGGATCGAGGAGGGGATGGTCGCAGAAGCGCGGGATCTCGATGCCGAGTTGCTCGGCGGCCCGGATGACCAGGGTGCCCTTGGGCACGCTGATCTCGGCGCCGTCGATCGTCAGCGTCACGAGATCTTCCGGCGGGACCGCCGCCTCGCCGCCTCCGGAGGGAGCGCTGGTGGTCACCGTCATGCGTTCACCTCCGTGTGCTTGTCGGCCCAGACCGTCGACTTGGCCGGGTCGAAGGGGCAGCCGCGGCCCGTGATGTGCTGCTCGTATTCCTCGCGGAAGTACTTGAGCGAGGAGAAGATCGGCGAGGCTGCGCCGTCGCCGAGGGCGCAGAAGGACTTGCCGTTGATGTTGTCGGCGATGTCGTTGAGCTTGTCGAGGTCGGTGAGGGCTCCCTTGCCGGCCTCGATGTCCCGCAGCAGCTGCACGAGCCAGTACGTTCCTTCACGGCACGGGGTGCACTTGCCGCAGGACTCGTGGGCGTAGAACTCGGTCCACCGGGTGACGGCCCGCACGACGCAGGTCGTCTCGTCGAAACACTGGAGAGCTTTGGTGCCGAGCATGGAACCCGCGGCACCCACTCCTTCGTAGTCAAGAGGGACGTCGAGGTGCTCCTCGGTGAACATCGGCGTCGAGGAGCCGCCCGGTGTCCAGAACTTGAGCCGGTGCCCGGGTCGCATGCCGCCGCTCATCTCGAGGAGCTGGCGGAGCGTGATGCCGAGCGGGGCCTCGTACTGGCCGGGGCCGGCGACATGGCCGCTGAGCGAGTAGAGCGTGAAGCCCGGGGACTTCTCGCTCCCCATCGACCTGAACCATTCTTTGCCGTTCTGCAGAATCGCGGGAACTGACGCGATCGATTCGACGTTATTCACCACAGTCGGGCACGCATAGAGGCCCGCGACAGCAGGGAAAGGAGGGCGCAGCCGCGGTTGACCACGGCGGCCTTCGAGCGAGTCGAGCAGCGCGGTCTCCTCACCGCAGATGTACGCGCCGGCGCCGGCGTGCACGGTGAGTTCGAGGTCGAGTCCGCTGCCCAGGATGTTCTCGCCGAGGTAGCCCGCCGCGTAGGCCTCGCGCACGGCCTCGTGCAACCGCCGCAGAACGGGAACGACTTCGCCCCGCAGATAGATGAAGGCATGAGACGACCTGATGGCATAACACGCGATCACAATGCCCTCGATGAGGCTATGCGGGTTCGCGAAGAGGAGCGGGATGTCCTTGCAGGTCCCGGGCTCCGATTCGTCGGCGTTGACAACTAGATAGTGCGGCTTTCCATCACCCTGCGGAATGAACTGCCATTTCATTCCCGTCGGGAATCCCGCGCCGCCCCGCCCTCGCAGACCGGAGTCCTTGACGTACGCGATCAGGTCGTCCGGTGACATGGCGAGCGCCTTGCGGAGGCCCTCGTACCCTTCGTGCCTTCGGTAGACATCCAGACTCCAGGACCGGTCCTCGTCCCAGAAGGCCGACAGCACGGGTGCGAGCAGCTTCTCGGGGCTGCTGCCTTTCAACTCGGGTGCCAAGGTCATCACTCCCCCTCCTCGGCGGTAGGCCCTGCCGGGTGAGCCGGGTCGGATGCCGACGTGTCCTGTGGCGCGTCGTGCGAACTCCGGTGCTCCGCGGGCGACGGCTCGTGCTCCGCCCGGTCCTGCGGTTCGTCGTGCGGCCCGCCGTCCCGCGGGTGGACCACACGCGCGGGTGCGGTCTCTCCCCTTGCCAGGCGAAGACCCACCAGCGACGCCGGTCCCGCGCTGCCGCTCGCCTCGACGGCCCCGTCCCGCTCGTCGGGGAAGCCCGCCAGGATCCGGGCGGTCTCCTTGAAGGTGCACAGTGGCGCACCGCGCGTCGGCGAGACGGTGTGACCGATCCGCAGGTCGTCCACCAGGCGCTTCGCGCTCTGCACGGTCTGGTTGTCGAAGAACTCCCAGTTGACCATCACGACCGGCGCGAAGTCACAGGCCGCGTTGCACTCGATGTGCTCCAGGGTGATCTTGCCGTCGTCGGTGGTCTCGCCGTTGCCGATGCCCAGGTGCTCCTGGAGCTGTTCGAAGATCGCGTCGCCGCCCATCACCGCGCACAGCGTGTTGGTGCAGACGCCCACCTGGTAGTCGCCGCTGGGGCGGCGCCGGTACATCGTGTAGAAGGTGGCGACCGCGGTGACCTCGGCCGTGGTCAGTTTCAGCACGTCCGCGCAGAACTGCATCCCGGTGCGCGTGACGTGTCCCTCCTCCGACTGCACGAGATGCAGCAACGGCAGGAGCGCGGACCTGGAGTCGGGATAGCGGGCGATGATCTCGCGCGCATCCGCCTCCAGCCGGGCCCGGACGTCGTCCGGGTAGGCGGGCGCGGGCAGTTCGGGCATACCCAGGCTGACGCCCCGCTCGGAAGAAGAGGTGGTCACCGGTCGACGCCTCCCATAACGGGGTCGATGGAGGCGACGGCGACGATGACGTCGGCGACCTGGCCGCCCTCGCACATCGCTGCCATGGCCTGAAGGTTGGTGAAGGACGGGTCCCGGAAGTGGACCCGGTACGGGCGGGTGCCTCCGTCGGAGACGGCGTGCACCCCTAGTTCGCCCTTGGGTGACTCGACGGCCGCGTACGCCTGTCCCGGCGGGACGCGGAAGCCCTCGGTCACCAGCTTGAAGTGGTGGATCAGGGCCTCCATGGAGGTGCCCATGATCTTCTTGATGTGGTCCAGGGAGTTGCCCAGACCGTCGGGGCCCAGGGCGAGCTGGGCGGGCCAGGCGATCTTCCGGTCGGCGACCATGACGGGGCCGGGCTGGAGCCGGTCCAGGCACTGCTCGACGATCCGGAGCGACTGGCGCATCTCCTCCAGGCGGACCAGGAAGCGGCCGTAGGAGTCGCAGGAGTCCGCGGTCGGGACATCGAAGTCGTATGTCTCGTAGTCGCAGTACGGCTGCGCCTTGCGCAGGTCGTGCGGGAGGCCGGTGGACCGCAGGATCGGGCCGGTGGCGCCGAGGGCCATGCAGCCGGCCAGGTCGAGATATCCGACGTCCTGCATACGGGCCTTGAAGATGGGGTTCCCGGTGGCGAGCTTGTCGTACTCGGGGAGGTTCTTCTTCATCTTCTTCACGAACTCGCGGATCTGGTCCACCGCGCCGGGCGGCAGGTCCTGGGCGAGTCCGCCGGGGCGGATGTACGCGTGGTTCATCCGCAGGCCCGTGATGAGCTCGTAGATGTCGAGAATCATTTCACGATCACGGAATCCGTAGATCATGATCGTGGTGGCACCGAGCTCCATGCCACCGGTGGCGATGCACACCAGGTGGGAGGACATCCGGTTCAGCTCCATCAGGAGCACCCGGATGATCTTGGCTCGCTCGGTGATCTGGTCCTCGATACCGAGGAGCTTCTCGACGGCGAGACAGTAGGCGGTCTCGTTGAAGAAGGACGTCAGGTAGTCCATGCGCGTCACGAACGTGGTGCCCTGGGTCCACGTGCGGTACTCGAGGTTCTTCTCGATACCGGTGTGGAGGTAGCCGATGCCGCAGCGGGCCTCGGTGACCGTCTCGCCCTCGATCTCCAGGATCAGGCGGAGCACCCCGTGAGTGGAGGGGTGCTGGGGACCCATGTTGACGATGATGCGCTCGTCGTCGGCGCGGTTCGCGGACTGGACGACCTCGTCCCAGTCGCCACCGGTGACCGTGTATACGGTGCCCTCGGTGGTCTCACGGGCGGATGCTGACTGCGTGCTCATGAGTACGACCTCCGCTGGTCCGGAGCCGGGATCTGGGCGCCCTTGTACTCGACGGGGATGCCGCCGAGGGGGTAGTCCTTGCGCTGCGGGTGGCCCTGCCAGTCGTCCGGCATCATGATCCGCGTCAGGGCCGGGTGACCGTCGAAGACGATCCCGAAGAAGTCGTAGGTCTCGCGTTCGTGCCAGTCGTTCGTGGGATACACGGAGACCAGCGACGGGATGTGCGGGTCCTCGTCCGGGGCGCTGACCTCCAGGCGGATCAACCGGTTGTGGGTGATCGAGCGCAGGTGGTAGACGGCGTGCAGCTCGCGCCCCTTGTCGTTCGGGTAGTGCACTGCGCTGACCCCGGTACAGAGCTCGAAGCGCAGGGCCGGGTCGTCGCGCAGGGTGCGGGCCACACGGAGCAGGTGCTCGCGCTCGATGTGGAACGTGAGCTCGTCGCGGTCGACGACCGTCTTCTCGATCGCGTTGGCGGGGAGCAGACCCTGCTCCTCCAGTGCGCCCTCGAGTTCGTCGGCGACCTCGTCGAACCAGCCGCCGTAGGGCCGGGTCGCCGCTCCCGGAAGCCGGACGGAGCGGACCAGGCCGCCGTATCCGGAGGTGTCGCCGCCGTTGTTGGCGCCGAACATGCCGCGCTGGACGCGGACCTCCTCGCCGCCCTGGCCGCGCTGACCTGGCAGGTTGGAGGCGGAAAGATCCTTCTCGGGGTTCACCCCGTTCGAGGGGCCGTTCGCGCCGTGGGTGCCGTTTGCGTCGCTCACCGCAGCAGCCCCTTCATCTCGATCATGGGCAGGGCCTTGAGCGCCGCTTCCTCCGCCTCGCGGGCCGCCTCCTCGGCGTTCACGCCGAGCTTGCTGTTCTGGATCTTGTGGTGGAGCTTGAGGATCGCGTCCATCAGCATCTCGGGGCGCGGCGGGCAACCCGGGAGGTAGATGTCGACCGGCACGATGTGGTCGACGCCCTGGACGATCGCGTAGTTGTTGAACATGCCGCCGGAGGAGGCGCACACGCCCATGGAGATGACCCACTTGGGGTTCGGCATCTGGTCGTAGACCTGCCGGAGCACCGGCGCCATCTTCTGGCTCACCCGGCCCGCGACGATCATCAGGTCCGCCTGGCGGGGCGAACCCCGGAAGACCTCCATACCGAAGCGCGCCAGGTCGTAGCGGCCGGCGCCGGTGGTCATCATCTCGATGGCGCAGCAGGCGAGGCCGAACGTGGCGGGGAAGACGGACGCCTTGCGCACCCAGCCCGCGGCCTGCTCGACGGTGGTCAGCAGGAATCCGCTCGGCAGCTTTTCTTCGAGTCCCATGGCTAAAG
Source organism: Streptomyces sp. NPDC058295 (assembly GCF_042880655.1). Lineage (NCBI taxonomy): Bacteria > Bacillati > Actinomycetota > Actinomycetes > Kitasatosporales > Streptomycetaceae > Streptomyces > Streptomyces sp. NPDC058295. The sequence goes on along the minus strand of NZ_JBHVYO010000005.1, from coordinate 127,725 downwards.
GCCCCTCAGTCCCATTCCAGGCCGCCGCGCCGCCATACGTACGCGTACGCGACGAAGACGGTGAGCACGAAGAGCAACATCTCCACGAGCCCGAAAACACCCAGGGCGTCGAAGGTGACGGCCCAGGGGTAGAGGAAGACGATCTCGATGTCGAAGACGATGAAGAGCATCGCCGTCAGGTAGTACTTGATGGGGAAGCGCCCGCCGCCGGCCGGCGTGGGGGTCGGCTCGATACCGCACTCGTAGGCCTCGAGCTTGGCGCGGTTGTACCGCTTCGGCCCGATCAGCGTGGCCATGACCACGGAGAAGATCGCAAAGCCTGCCCCGAGGGCTCCCAGTACGAGGATGGGCGCATACGCGTTCACCGCTCCTCGCTCCTCTCAGTCGGCACTGACTGCTGGCGATGACGTCGGACTCTGCGGCCCCAGGCACCCGAACCCCGCCCGTCCCGGCGAAGATCGCGAACATGTGAAGCAGGTCACAAGCCCAACTGCCTCGCATCTTATGCCCGCCGCTCTGTGATCTGCGACACGGGGTATTACACAAGCTTTGTGATCTCCACCACCTGACGAAGGATCATGAAGTCATATCGACGGTGATCTTCATACGTGAAGCGTCAGAGTGATCACAAGAAGTGACATTTGCGCTCGTCACCACAGGAATCGCGGGTCGTCTCCATATCAAGAGGCTTCCCTTGCATGCAAATTGGTGGTGGACGCAGGGCCCTGATAGAGGCGCGCATTCACACATCAGGGGGAGGCGGGGCCGGGGTGTGGACGTGTGTACGCGTTCACAAGTGGAGGCGGCCGTGCCGGACGCGCGAGACGCGGCCGCTGCGGTAACCGTTCCGTGACCTCCGCCACATCCGTGAGGGGCACCTAAGAACCGGGCTTGGCCAACGGTCTCAACCGGTGGTAGGTGGCGGGCAATCCGGGCGTAACGACGAAAGTCCATGATCACAGGCTTGATCACCTGCGTCCGCAATGTCCGTTACGGCGTCAATAAGGAACCCGGGCCAGGGAATTTGGGGCGCCCATTGAACAACTGTGGCGCAGCACACGTTTCTTGAAGGTATGGAGGAGCCCCTGATACCGGTTGTACCCATGTCCCACACCGCTCACATACGCAGCCACCGGAAACCCCGCCGCAGCGCGTCGACGATCGCGATGCGGGCCGGAGTCGCCAGTGGTGTCCTCGGCACGCTGGCCGTCGCCACAGCAGCTGGCTCGGCCAACGCCGCCGAGCCGGTGACGCAGACGCTCGAACTGCCCGTCCTCACGGGCGACCTGGCCGCCCAGGTCGCGCAGTCCGCTCAGGCCACGCAGCAGGCCGCGGCGAACTACCAGCTTCAGGCAGAGCGCGACGCGGCCGCCACCGCAGCCGCCAAGGAGGCCAAGAAGGACCTCGCCGACGCCAAGGCCGAGGCGAAGAAGAAGTCCGAGGCCGCCCGCAAGGCCGCCGCCGAGCGGGCCACGCGCGCCGCCGAGCGGACCACGCTCAGCACGACGTCGAGCAGCAGCAGCTCCGACAGCACGAGCAGCTCCACGGCGACGGGTTCGGCCGCGGCCGTCATCGCCTTCGTGAAGGCACAGATCGGCGACGCCTACGTCTCCGGCGGCACCGGCCCGAACTCCTGGGACTGCTCGGGTCTCATGCAGACCGCCTTCAAGCAGGTCGGCGTCGACCTGCCGCGCGTCTCGCAGGACCAGTCGACCTTCGGCACCCAGGTGTCGCTGGACAACCTGCTGCCGGGCGACATCCTCTACTGGGGCGGCGCGGGCAGCGCGTACCACGTGGCGGTGTACGTCGGCGACGGCATGTTCGTCGGCGCGCAGAACCCGTCCACCGGTGTGGCCGAGAAGCCGATGTCGTACGACCCGCCGACCGGCGCGGTACGGGTGCTCTGACACCCACGGGTGCCCCTCTGAGGGCACCTCACGCACGCAAGGGCCGCAGCCGCTCGGGGGCAGCGGCCCTTCGGGCACTGCCGACGCGCGCGGCCGATACGAGCGGCTCCGCGCGGCGCGGCCGCTCTCCTTGAGGCGCGCGCGGGCCCAGCAGCCGCTTCGAGGACGCGCGTAGAGGCCCCCAGCCGCCTCCGGTTGCCTCCAGGAGGCCTGGGGGCGTCACCCCGTTCCGGGGCCGCGCACGGGCGCGCCGGCCGGTCTCGTGGGCACGCCCGCCACCCTCCGCGCCTCCGGCAGGGCCGGGATGGCGCCGCATCGGGCATGTTGTCCCGACATGTCGGACACACCGTCAATCCCGGCTCCGGGTCGACCCGGTCCGGCCAGGCCCGGTCCGGTCGGGCTGTCGCCGTGGCTGCGGGTGCGGGTGAAGGTGCGGCTATGGCTGTGGCTGTGCCTGTTCGACGTGTGCGAGGAACTCGATCGAGTCGTGAGCGGATCCGGGCCGGCGCGGGACTCGGTCGGGAGCAGCTCCGGATCGGATGCCCGACAGGAGCCGAAAGGGCGGCGCACCGTCACGGGCGGCCGGGCGAGGGCAGGCCGGTGGGCGGCCCGCCGACGTGGCGGCCAGAGGGCGGCATGCCGAACCGGCCGACCGGCGGGCGGGAGGCCGACGTGGCGGGCCGGCGGGAAGAAGGCTTCGCGCCGGGCCGCCGGTGCTCCGCTTCCGGAGGGGCGCCGCCGTGGTCAGGCCTTCGGGGCCACCTTGCTCAGGCCGTTGATGATGCGGTCCATCGCGTCGCCGCCCGTGGGGTCCGTCAGGTTGGCGAGCATCTTCAGCGTGAACTTCATCAGCAAGGGGTGGGTCAGACCGCGCTGGGTCGCGATCTTCATGACCTTCGGGTTGCCGATGAGCTTCACGAAGGCACGGCCCAGCGAGTAGTAGCCGCCGTAGGTGTCCGCGAGGACCTGCGGGTAGCGCTGAAGGGCCAGTTCGCGCTGGGCGGGGGTGGCGCGGGCGTGAGCCTGCACGATGACGTCGGCGACGATCTGACCCGACTCCATGGCGTAGGCGATGCCCTCGCCGTTGAAGGGGTTCACCAGGCCACCGGCGTCGCCGACCAGCAGCAGGCCCTTGGTGTAGTGGGGCTTGCGGTTGAAGGCCATGGGCAGGGCGGCGCCGCGGATCGGGCCGGTCATGTTTTCGGGGGTGTAACCCCAGTCCTCCGGCATGGACGCGCACCAGGCCTTGAGCACCTCGCGCCAGTCGAGCTCCTTGAAGGAATTGGAGGTGTTCAGCACACCCAGGCCGACGTTCGACGTCCCGTCGCCCATGCCGAAGATCCAGCCGTAGCCGGGCAGCAGACGGTCCTCGCCCGGCCCCCGGCGGTCCCACAGCTCCAGCCAGGACTCCAGGTAGTCGTCCTCGTGGCGCGGGGAGGTGAAGTAGGTGCGGACCGCGACGCCCATCGGGCGGTCCTCGCGGCGGTGCAGGCCCATCGCCAGCGAGAGCCGGCTGGAGTTTCCGTCGGCGGCCACCACGAGCGGGGCGCGGAAGGTGACTTCGCGCTTCTCCTCACCCAGCTTGGCGTGCACGCCGACGATGTGGCCGGTGCGGTCGTCGACGATCGGGGCGCCGACGTTGCAGCGCTCGTAGAGGCGGGCACCCGCCTTCTGGGCCTGGCGGGCGAGCTGCTCGTCGAAGTCGTCGCGCTTGCGGACGAGTCCGTAGTCGGGGAAGGAGGCGAGATCCGGCCAGTCCAGCTGGAGGCGGACCCCGCCGCCGATGATGCGCAGGCCCTTGTTGCGCAGCCAGCCGGCCTCCTCGGAGATGTCGATGCCCATGGCCACGAGCTGCTTGGTGGCTCGCGGGGTGAGGCCGTCGCCGCACACCTTCTCGCGCGGGAACTCGGTCTTCTCCAGGAGGAGTACGTCGAGTCCGGCCTTGGCGAGGTAGTACGCGGTCGTGGAGCCGCTCGGCCCCGCGCCGACGACGATCACATCGGCGGTACTTTCGGAGAGGAGCTCGTTCACGGCGGTCACGGCGGGATCTCCCCAAGTTCGGAATCTTCGTGCCGACCGGCACTGGACATGGGCAGTCTATTCAGCAGAATTGATCACCCGGCTGAAGGGCTGCCCCGTGAACCGAGCTCTCCCCGTAGTACGGCTGCGTGTCCCCACGGACGAGGACGCGGTCGCCTGGCACCGGGTCTTCGACGACCCGGACGTGATGGAGTTCCACGGCGGCAGATCCGCGGAACTGTCCGCCTACGAGGAGCTCACCGCTCGCCAGCGGCGGCACGACGCCGAGCACGGCTTCTGTCTCTGGACGATGCTGGACCGGGAGGACCGCGTCATCGGGTTCACGGGTGCCCAGCCGTGGCCGCAGCAGTGGGGCCCCAAGGGTGAGATCGAGATCGGGTGGCGGCTCGGGCGGGAGCACTGGGGGCAGGGGTATGCGACGACGGCCGCGCAGATGACGTTGGAGCGGGTGCGGGCGGCCGGGGTGCCGGGGGTGGTGGCCATGGTCGACGCGCGCAACGCGCGGTCCATCGCCGTCACCGAGCGGCTGGGCATGCGGCTCGCGGAGGTCTTCACGACGCCGGAGCCGAAGCGGGAGGGACGCTGCTACCGCCTCGCCTGGTGACCTCCGCCACCCGACCGGGAACGTGACTCTCCGTAGTCGTTGGCTACAGAAAGACACTCAACCCTTCCGGACGACACCCCCGTGCGGTTACCCTTCCAGTACCGCTGGGGGTGACATTTGTGCTCATACCACCCAAGACGCCCGACGTGTGTGTGCCGAGATTCGTCGGCCTGATGGCCGTGGACGCGCGCGAGGCGGCCGCGGCGCAAGGTGTGCTGCTGGCCGCACCGGACCGGCCCGAGTTCCACCGCGCGGTCGTGGACTACGTCGTACGGCAGTACCCGCCACCCGGTGTCGAGGTGCCGCGCGGCGCCGTTGTCACCGTGTGGTTCGAGTTCGGCGAAGGAGAGGGCGGCGGAGGCGCGGGCGTGCGCGAGCCCCGGGTGCCCAGACCGGGCGGGGGCGGGCTGCAGCGCGAGCTGGACCGTCCCGGACTTCCCTTCGAGGCGATCACCGGATAGCACCGTCGCGGCCGTGCCGTGCCGAGCCTTGCCGAGCCGAGCCGAGCTTTGCCGGAGGCCCGGGCCCCATGAAGCCCGAGCCCGTGAGGCCCGAGCCCGTGAGGCCCGAGCCCGTGAGGCCCGAGCGTCTTGAAGCCCGAGCGTCTTGAAGCCCGAGCGCCCGGAGGCCCCGTGCAGCCCGAGCCGTGGCTGCGATCCGTGCCTCAGGCTTCCTTGAAGCCTCGGTGCAGGGTCACGACGCCGCCCGTCAGGTTGCGCCAGGCGACCTTCGACCAGCCGGCCTTGCGCAGGTGCTCGGCGAGGGCTGGCTGGTCCGGCCAGGCGCGGATGGACTCGGCGAGGTAGACGTAGGCGTCCGGGTTGGAGGACATCGCGCGGGCGACCGGGGGCAGCGCGCGCATCAGGTACTCGGTGTAGACGGTCCGGAACGGCGCCCAGGTCGGGTGCGAGAACTCGCAGATCACGACGCGTCCGCCGGGCCGGGTCACCCGGTACATCTCGCGCAGGGCCGCGTCGAAGTCCTGCACGTTGCGCAGGCCGAAGGAGATGGTGACGGCGTCGAAGACGTCGTCCTTGAAGGGCAGTCGCGTGGCGTCCCCGGCGGTGAACGGCAGCCAGGTGTGGTTCCTCTTCCCGACCTGGAGCATGCCGAGGGAGAAGTCGCACGGGACGACATAGGCGCCGGTCCGCGCGAAGGGGAGAGAGGACGTCGCCGTACCTGCGGCGAGGTCCAGGACCTTCTGGGCGGGGCGGGCGTCGACCGCCTTCGCGACCTCCTTGCGCCACCTCCGGTCCTGGCCGAGCGACAGGACGTCGTTGGTCAGGTCGTACCGTTCCGCCACGCGGTCGAACATCGAGGCGACTTCGTGGGGCTGCTTGTTCAGGGAAGCACGGGTCACCCGCCCATTGTGGCAGCCCCCTCCTCACCGGCTCACGGCAGGAGCCTCGGCTTCTTCCGTGCCGCGACGTCCTCGACCCACCCGCAGAGCAGCACGAACAGGGCGATCAGCAACCAGCCCACGCCGAACATGAACCACTGGCTCTCCAGCGGCAGGTACTTCTCGAACGCGGGGACGTTCCAGAACCGGTCGATCAGCGGCACGGCCAGGATCAGGGCTATCTCGTGCCAGAGGTAGATCGTCACCGCGCGCGCGTTGAAGACGGTGACGATCCGGTTCGTACGCCGGAAGCGGGTGAGCCAGGCGAAGTCGATCCCGAAGTGCGCCTTCGCCCACATCAGCAGCATGACGAAGCCCGCCGACCAGAACGCCTGCGCGAGGGGGTCCTCGTCGAGGTCGTAGGTGCCGAACTCGGCCTGGTGCGTGAGGGCGTACCAGCCGCCGAACCCGATCGCCGCGAGCGACATCACGACCACCAGGGCCGGCTTCATGCGCTGGAGGACGCCGTCGCGGTGCGCGAAGCCGAGCATCCAGCAGAAGAGGTACGTCGACAGGTCCCACATCGCGGTGCCGACGCGGTTGTCCGGGCCCGCCCAGACGAAGGTGAGCGCCAGGATCGGCCCGAGGGAGAGCGCCAGCACGGGGACCGGAGCCAGCCGGAAGAGCCGAAGGAGCAGCGGGGAGAGCAGGACGAACCAGAGATACGTCCGCAGGTACCAGAGGATCTCCCAGGCCTGCTCGCCCCAGGCGTTGCCCGGCGGGTCGCCCAGCGGCACGACCCAGTAGACGATCTCCCAGCCCGGCATCCAGTCGTGGATCAGCATCGCCAGGACGACGAAGACGCCCCAGAACCAGAAGGGGGGAAGAAGCCGGCGGAAGCGGCTCTTCACCACCTTCAGCGCCGGACGCTCCAGGGATTTCGCCATCAGGGTGCCGGCCAGGCCGAACATGATCCCCATGGAGGGGAAGACCATGCCCGCCCAGGCCCAGCCGAAGGTGTGATAGGCGACGACACGAATGAGGGCGAGGGCGCGGAGCGTGTCGAAGTAGCGGTCGCGTTGGGGAGCAGCGGGCTTGGACGGGGGCGGGGGCTCCTGCGTCCCCTCACCGGTGACGGTGACGGTGCCGGTGCCGGTCGTCGTCGACGCCTCGGGCTCCCGAGCGGGATCCGGGCCCAGGTCCGCGTTCGGGTCCGCGCTCGGGTCCGCGCTCGGGTCCGCGTCCACCGCCGGCAGGGGAGCCGTCTCCTCGACGGCGACACCCTGCCCGTACTCCGCGTTCTGCGCGTACTCCGCGTTCTGCCCGTACTCCTGCGGGTAGGGCTGCTGCGGATACGGCTGCTGTGGATACGGCTGCCGGCCGTACTGCTGTGGGTTGGGCTGCTGTGGATACGGCTGCTGCCCGTACCCGTCGTACCCGTACGGGTACCACGACGGCTGCCCGTACTCGTGGCCGTACTGCTGCCCCGGCCCGTGCCCTTGCCCGTACCCCTGCCCCTGCCCCTGCCCCTGCCCTTGGCCCTGGCCGAAGCCCTGCTGCTCCCAGCTCATCAGCTCACCCCGGCCGGGGTGCCGACCTCGCCGGTGCGCTTCAGCTTCTGCCAGCGCAGGCGGCCGCCGGTGAGGGCGGTGATGCAGGAGTGGATGAGAACGAGGTACATCATCTGGCGGTAGGCCAGTTGCTGGAGCGGCATCATCAGCAGGTACCGGTACTTCTCCCGGTCCAGGCGGAACGCGTAGGCCGCGCAGCCCAGTTGGACACCGAGGACCGCCAGCCAGGCCAGCAGGGCCGCCTGGAAGTCGACGAAGATCATCGAATAGATCGTGAACACGTCGATGAGCGGGGCGAAGACCGGCGTGATGATCTGGAAGAGGACCACGAGCGGCATGCCCACCCGGCCGAAGCGACCCGAAGGGCCCTTGTCCGTCAGGGACTTGCGGTGCTTCCAGAGCGCCTGCATGGTGCCGTAGGACCAGCGGTAGCGCTGGGACCACAGCTGCTTCAGCGAGCCGGGCGCCTCCGTCCAGGCCTTGGCGTGCTCCTGGTAGACGACCTGCCAGCCGCCGCGGTGCATCGCGATGGTGATGTCGGTGTCCTCGGCGAGGGTGTCCTCGCTCATGCCGCCGACCTCGAGCACGGCCTCGCGGCGGAACGCGCCGATCGCGCCGGGGATGGTCGGCATGCACCGCAGCAGGTCGTACATGCGGCGGTCGAGGTTGAAGCCCATCACGTACTCGATGTGCTGCCAGGCGCCGATGATCGTGTCGCGGTTGCCGACCTTGGCGTTGCCGGCGACCGCGCCGACGTTCGGGTCGGCGAAGGGCTGCACCAGATGGAACACGGCGTCCGGCTCGAAGACCGTGTCGCCGTCCATCATCACGACGATGTCGTAACTGGCGCTGCGGACACCGTTGTTGAGAGCGGCGGGCTTGCCCGCGTTCTCCTGCCGGATGACACGGACGTTCGTCATGCCGAGGGCCCTGGCCGCCTCGCGCGAGATCTCGGACGTGTTGTCGTCCGAACCGTCGTCCACGATGATGATCTCGATCGGATGGGTGCTCTTCGCCAGCGACTTCAGGGTGTTGGCGATGCACTCCTTCTCGTTGTACGCCGGGACGATCACACTGACCGGCCGGGTGACGGTCGGCCCCCAGCTGAAGCGGCGCTTGTTGCGCTTTCTGTAGTGCCGGCGGGCCAGGATCAGCATCATCCCGAACCGGCCCATGACCGCCACGCCGACGACCATCAGCCCCACCGACAGTGTCGGGACGGTCCACTCGGCGAGGGTGACCGCCGCGATGAGGGCCTTGCCCTCGTAGAGCGTCACGCCGGTGGCCTCGCGGTGGGCCGCCTGGAGCCGGTTGATGGTCTGGCCGGTCCCACCGGTGCCACCGTTCGCGCCGGTGCCGCCTTCGCCGTTGGGCACGTTGCCGGGCTGCTCGCCGGTGGTCCCCTCGGTTCCGGTCGCTCCCTCGGTTCCCGCCGTCCCCTCGGTCGCCGTCGCCGCGCCGGCGCCGGCCGCACCCGCGGCCTGCTGCCGACCCGTGCCGGAGGCCTGCCGGGCCGCGGTGTTCTGCTCCTGCATCACACCGCTGATGGTGGTGAAGGTGTAGCCCGCGGCCTTCATCTTCTTGATGTACGTCGGCAGCGCCTTGATCGTCTGCGAGCGCTCGCCACCCGCGTCGTGGAAGAGCACCGACGCGCCCTTGCCGTCCTCCGGCGTGGCCCACTTGATGATCTTCGAGACGCCCGGCTTCTTCCAGTCGTCACTGTCCGTGTCGACGAAGACGCTGGTGTAGCCGTCCTCGCCCAGCTTCTCGTAGATGGGCCAGCTGTAGTTGTCGATGGCGTCCGTCTCGGAGGAGTACGGGGCGCGGAAGAGCGTCGTCGTGATGCCGGCCGCGCCCGCCAGCGCGAGCTGGGTCTGCTCCATCTCACGGTCGACGCGGGCGTCGGACTGGTAGGAGAGATCGACGTGGGTGAACGTGTGGATACCCACCTCGTTGCCCTCCTCGACCATGTCCTTCACGATGCTCGGGTAGCGCGAGACCATCGAACCGACCAGGAAGAACGTGCCGGGCACGTCGTACTCCTGGAGGATCTTCAGCACCTGGGGCGTCCAGGTCGGGTTCGGCCCGTCGTCGAAGGTCAGCGCGATCGTCTTGTCCGGCACCGAGAGGGTGGTGGCCTGGCCGCCCTGGAAGGTCAGGATCGGTCCGCCGTCGAGGACCTTGTCGGGCACCTTGCCGGCGCTGGCCCCGGTACGCACGCGCTGGTCCCCGCCGACCTCGGCGCGCAGATAGCCGTCGAGGAGCATCACGCTGGTCAGCGCGAGCAGAAGCAGCAGGGCGAGGATGACACGCGGTTTCTGCAGCGCCGCGGCCCTGCCCGCCGCCCGCGACATGCGGGTCGGGGCACGGCGGCGGCCGCGAGAGGAAGTGGTCGTCATGGGAGTGGCTGAACTCCGGTCAGTTGGCGGCCGCGGAGGCGGTCGCGGTCGGGGCGGAGCTCGGCGGCTCGCCGGTGGCGACGCCCGTGGGCGGAGTGCCGGTGGGCATCGCGGGCGGGGTGCCGGTTCCGCCCTGCGGCTGGGCGCCGCCGGGGCCGGAGTTCTGGGCGCCGCGCGGGCCTCCATTGCCGAACGGCAGCAGGGAGGACGGGGCCAGGGAGGTACCCCAGCCCATGAAGGCGGCGCCGAGGACGACGGCGTACGCAAGACAGCCGACCCCCATGAGGAGGCCGATCCGGCGCAGCAGCTTGGACCTGCGGCCGGAGTTGTCAACGAACACGGGCCCCTCGGCGGAGGCGTCGTCACGTTTGCGGCTGCGACGGCTGCCGCGAGCAGCGGCACGGCTTTCGATGGCAGGCTCGGATTGCATTCCACGGATATTAGAGAGCCTTTATGTGGCACAAACTCTGTGCCGCTTGTGAGACACCCATGAGAAACGGGTGAACCTGTCTCTTCCCTGAGAGATCCCCGAATCTCCTGCGCGGCACCTGCCCGTCATGGGAGGGTTGATTATCCCTTTTGGGCGGGTGAATGTCACCTTTTGCGCGATTATCTTCATGAACTGTCTGCGTGTCCACCGTTCCCGCGCGCTCCGCCCACTTGTGAGACATTTCCATTTGGGAAACGCGCTTTGTTTCCATGCTGAGACAGAAATCACGAGAGCGGGTGCATACGCAATGAGGAGTTTCCTGATGCCGATGGCCGGGGTCACCTGCCTGTTTGCCCTGGCCGTTACAGGATGCTCCGCGGGGTCCGACAGCACGTCGGACGCGGCATCACCCGCGGAGAGCGAACAGGCGAACAGTCCCTCACCATCGCCCAGCGCCACATCGTCGAGTACCGGCACCTCCTACGCGCCCTACGTGAGCGCGGTGGAGGCCAATGACAACGACTCGGCCGGCTCGCCGACGTCGTACAACCTGGCATTCGTCATCTCGAGCGGCAGTGGCTGTACACCGAAATGGAACGGTACGGACGCCATCGACGACTCCGCCGTGAAGTCCCGTATCTCGGCGCTGACCGAGTCGGGCGCCACGGCACGCGTGTCCTTCGGCGGCGAATCCGGCAAGGAGTTGGCGGCCACCTGTGACAGCGTGTCCGAACTCGCGGAGGCGTACGGCGAGGCACTCGACGCGGCCGGCTCCACCCAGGCCGACTTCGACATCGAGGGCGACGAACTGACCGACTCCGACTCGGTCGCCCTGCGCTCCCAGGCGATCGCGGCTCTCCAGGAGGAGCGCCCGGACCTCGAAGTGTCCTTCACCCTCCCGGTGATGCCCTCCGGGCTGGACGCCGACAGCCTGGCGCTGCTGGCGTCCGCGAACAAGTACGACGTCCAGGTCTCCACCGTCAACCTCATGACGATGAACTACGGCGAGTCGTACGCCGGTGACATGGGCGGGTACGCGATCACGTCGGCGACGGCCGCACAGGGACAGCTCAAGGAGGCGTTCGGAACGACGGACGCCGCCGCGTGGAAGGGGATGGCGCTCACCTCGATGATCGGCACCAACGACGTCGACAACGAGACGTTCTCGCTCTCGGACGCGGCACAGGTGCGGACGTTCGCCGAGGAGAAGGGCATCTCCTGGGTGTCCATGTGGTCGACGTTCCGCGACCAGCAGTGCGAGGACGGCTCCGCCACGGACGACGCGTTGAACAACTGCAGTGGGGTCGAGCAGAGCGCGGGAGCGTTCGCGGAGGCGTTCACGGGCTGAGAGACCGGGGGTTCCCCGCTCAGCGCCGTCGGTACACCAGGCGGCCCTCGATCACCGTGGCCACGCAGGTCGCGGCGCCCCGGTCGGCCAGGGCCGCCTCGTCGGGCACGTCGAAGACGGCGAAGCGGGCGGCTGAGCCGCGTTCCCGGGGCGGGGCGAACTCCACCGGCAGGCCGCAGGCGTACGGATCCAGCGAGGGGACCCCGCCGGGGCGCGACGCGGGCCGGCCCACGACCGCCAGGCCGGAGCGGGCCACGGCGTCCCGCACCGCGCGCCGGCGCAGTTCCTCGCAGGCCACCGCGACCGTGCCGTGGGCCAGCATGCGCTGCACCCCGCGCCGGGCGCTGGCGCCCCAGCGGGCGTCGTCCGGGGCCAGGGCCGCGAGCGCGTCCCCGGTCAGCGGCTCGGTGCCCAGCTCGTCGGCCTCGCGCGGGTCGGGGTGGTAGGCCCCCTCCAGCAACTCCGTGCCGTGCGGGTTGACGAGACCGGGCGTCAGGATGCCGGGCCACCGGCGCACCCGCGCCGACGGATACGCGGCGACGAGCTGCTCCAGCGGACCGGCCTCGGCGATCCCGGCTCCCTCGACGGCCAGGGCGCGGCCCCGGGAGTCGGCGTGAATCGTCAGCAAGAGGGCCCTAGTTGGAAGCGAGGAGCTTCAGTTCGGGGTGCGCGGTACCGCCGGCGATCGCGGTCGACGAGATGTGGGACATGACCCGCTCGTCCACCGGGTCGTTCGCCGGGTCGTCGTGCACCAGGAGGTGCTCGTAGGTCGTCGCGCGTTGGGCCGGGACACGGCCCGCCTTCCGGATCAGGTCGATGATCTCGAGGCGGTTGGAGCGGTGCTTGGCGCCGGCCGAGGAGACGACGTTCTCCTCCAGCATGATCGAGCCGAGGTCGTCGGCGCCATAGTGCAGGGAGAGTTGGCCGACCTCCTTGCCCGTCGTCAGCCACGAGCCCTGGATGTGCCGGATGTTGTCGAAGAACAGCCGGGCGATCGCGATCATCCGCAGGTACTCGAAGAGGGTCGTCTGGGTGCGGCCCTTCAGGTGGTTGTTCTCGGGCTGGTACGTGTACGGGATGAAGGCCCGGAAGCCGCCCGTCCGGTCCTGCACGTCACGGATCATCCGCAGGTGCTCGATGCGCTCGGCGTTGGTCTCGCCGGTGCCCATCAGCATGGTGGACGTCGACTCGACGCCCAGCCCGTGCGCGGTCTCCATGATCTCCAGCCAGCGCTCGCCGGACTCCTTGAGCGGAGCGATGGCCTTGCGCGGACGGGCGGGGAGCAGCTCGGCGCCGGCGCCGGCGAAGGAGTCGAGGCCGGCGGCGTGGATACGGGTGATGGCCTCCTCGACCGACACCTTCGAGATCCGCGCCATGTGCTCGACCTCGGACGCTCCCAGCGAGTGGATCACCAGCTGCGGGAACGCCTCCTTGATGGCCGCGAAGTGCTTCTCGTAGTACTCCACCCCGTAGTCCGGGTGGTGCCCGCCCTGGAACATGATCTGCGTGCCGCCGAGCTCGACGGTCTCGGCGCACCGCCGCAGGATGTCGTCGAGGTCGCGCGTCCAGCCCTTGGCGGTGTCCTTGGGGGCCGCGTAGAAGGCACAGAACTTGCACGCCGTCACGCAGACGTTCGTGTAGTTGATGTTCCGCTCGATGATGTACGTGGCGATGTGCTCGGTACCCGCGTACATCCGGCGGCGTACGGCGTCGGCGGCGGCGCCGAGCGCGTGCAGGGGGGCGTCACGGTAGAGGTCGAGAGCCTCTTCCGGGGTGATCCGCCCGCCGTCCGCGGCACGGTCGAGCACAGACTGGAGGTCGGCCTTCTCGGGCACCGGAGCGTCCCTTTCGTCAAGGGTTGTGGGCGGACCGAACCAGCCTACGCCAGCGCTCCCGGCACCCGGACGTCAGGCCGCGTACCCACCGATCACCAGCCCCACGAAAGTCCCGACGAGCATGAACGGCCCGAAGGCGATCATCGTCTTGCGGCCGGCCCGTCCCACGAGGGCGAGCGCACCGCCGTACAGCGCTCCGAGCAGGAACGCGGCGAACGTGCCCAGCATGACCGTCGCCCAGCCGTACCAGCCGAGGACGGCGCCCATCGACAGCGCCAGCTTCACGTCGCCGTACGCCATGCCGCCGGGGTTGACGAGATGCAGCGCGAGATATCCGGCGCCGAGGGCGAGCGCGCCCAGCAGGGCCGTCGTCCAGTCACCGGCGTGCTCGGGCAGCAGCGCGGCCGGGCCCAGCAGGACGAGGGCGGCGGCCGCGAGCGGCAGAGTGAGCGGATCGGGCAGCCGCCGCACCCGCAGGTCGACGGCGGCCAGCAGCACCCCGACCGGCGCGAGCAGCAGCCAGACGCCGAGTTCGGGCCGGAGACCGGTCGCTGCGGCGAGCGCGGCACACACGACGGCGGTGAGCAGGGGAAGACGGACGGTCCCGGGCGCGTAGGTGGCGGCAGAGGCAGCGGGAGCGGAGGAGGCGGAGGGCTCGGAGGAGGAGGCGGGGGCCGAGGAGGAAGCGGGGGCGGAGGAGGAGGCGGGATTCCCATCCGCCGTGAACTCCGGCTCCGGCACCAACTCCGGCGCCCTCTCCGGCTCTGGCTCCGGCACCGACTCCCTCTCCGGCTCCGCCGACTCCGGCTCCGGCTCCGGCTCCGGCAGCCGCTCGGCGCACTGCTCGCACCTGGCCCGCCCGAGCCACCCCCGGATCGGGTGGCCGCCGGGGCAGGTCGCCCGCCAGCCGCCGTCCCGTTCCTCCCACGGTACGGAGAACCGGTGGACGGCCCGTGGCAGCAGCGCACCCGCGACGGCGCCCCAGAGGGCGGCGACGGTCATCAGCGCCAGGTCGCTGGGAGGTGTGGTCATCGGCAGAGATCCTAGGGACCCTGAGGCGGCCTCATGAAGAGCGCGCGGCTCGGCTCTTGCCCTTGCCCTTCTTGCGCAGTCTCCTCAGCCGGGCCCGCTCCTCCGCGCGGCGCGCCGCGGTCACCGTGCCGCGTCGGCGGTACCAGAGCCCGCCGAGCAGGGCGGCCGTGGCCGCGTAGGAGAGGAACGCGCTGCCCGTGCCCGGGATGTACGCGCACATCGTGGCGCCCGAGCGGCAGTTGCGGCCGGGCAGGGCGCCGAGGACGTACATCAGCGCGCCGAAGGCCACCGTCCAGCAGACCGCTCCCCCCGTCGCGAGCCCGAGCCGCGCCGGGCCCGTACGGCCTCGGTCCCGGTCCCGGTTCCGTTCCGGGGAGGAGAACCATGTGCCACCGACCCAGCCGGCCACCGACAGCAGCCCGAGCACCGCGCCGGCCGTCCATCCGCCGCCGGGCAGATCCACCAGCGCCGGTGCCGTGAGGCGCACGAACCATCTCCACAGGCCCATGACGAACAGCAGGACGGCGAGGAGGCCCGCGAGAAAGAGGACGCCGGCGGCGACGCCCCAGCCGGCCCGGGATCGGAACCGGCCCCGGAACCAGGTCACTGGGCGAGCGAACCGGGTCACTGGGCGAGCGAACCGGGTCACTGGGCGACCTTCGACATGCGGGCCACCGGGTTGCCCTCCGCCGCGCTGTCCGAGGCGTACGTCAGGTCGTCGCCGGTCGGGGTGAGCCGGATCGTGTGGGGCGTGGGATTGCAGCCGCTGTGGTTGCTCTTCGACCCGACCGAGGTGGCGACGACCTCCTTCGCTGTCACCTGTTTCAGCGTCAGGACGTCGAGACAGCTGCCGCCGAGCACATCGGTCTGCCGCAGCTCCCCCAACTTGTCGCCCACGTCCGCCTGTTGGACCGTCACCCGGAAGGTGCCCATCGGCAGCGTGCCGCCGAGGCCGCTGCCCTCGCCCTCCCAGGTGCCGACATAGCGGGCCGGGAGCGCGGTGGGCGCCTGCGAGGCGGCCGGACCGGAACTCGTACCGCCCGGCGGTGTCGAGGAACCGAGCGTGGGTGCCGAGGAACCGGCCGGCGGCGCCGAGGAGTAGGCGTCGCTGCCGGAGGCGTCGTTGTGGTCGTCGTCGCCGGGCAGCAGGTCGAACAGGAACACCGACCCGACAGTGACCGCCGCCATCGCCCCCGCGAACGCCAGTGCGACGGTGCAGCTCAGCCGCCGCCCGCGCCCGCCCTCCCCGGGAGTCGCGGTGGCGGCGACGGTGACGGAGACCTTGCCCGGCCGGTCCGCGCCGGTGGCCGCCGGCGCGACGTCCCTCGGCTCGGGAACGAGACGCGGCTGGTCGGCAGGCGTGACGGCACCCCCGCCCATCACCGGCGGCGGCCCGAACTCGCCCAACGACAACGCAGGCGACACCGTCGGCTTCCCCGAGGTCACCGCCGGGCTGCTGAACCCCACCGGTCCGGACGCGACCGGTTCCACCCCGGCCCCCGTCCCCTCCAGGTTCAGCAGCTGTACGGCGCTGCGCCCCAGTTGCTCCACCAGCGCACCCGGCAGCCATCCGCCCGCCACCAGCCGGGCCGCGCCCTCGGGGGCGAGCCGCCGGGCCACCTCGGCGGGGGCCGGCCGGGCGGTCGGGTCCTTGGACAGACAGGCCTCGACCACCGCCCGGAGTTCGCCCCGCAGCCCGCTGTCCGGCTCGCCCAGCTCGGGCTGTTCGTGGACGACCTTGTAGAGGAGGGCGGCCGACGAGTCCCCGGGGAACGGGGGCCGTCCGGTCGCCGCGTACGCCAGTACCGCGCCGAGGGAGAAGACGTCGGCCGCGCCGGACGCCACCTTGCCGAGGATCTGCTCGGGGGCCATGTAGCCGGGCGAGCCGACCGAGACTCCGGTCGAGGTGAGCGACGCCGTGCCGTCGGTGGCCCGGGCGATGCCGAAGTCGATGAGCAACGGGCCGTCCACCGTCAGCAGGACGTTGGACGGCTTCACGTCCCGGTGCACCAGGCCCAGTTCGTGCACGGCTCCCAGCGCCTCCGCGAGGCCGGCGCCCAGCACCCGTACGGAGTGCTCGGGCAGCGGACCGCCGCCGGAGGCGACCGCCGCGGCCAGGGACGGGCCGGCCGCGAAGCCCGTGGCGACCCAGGGCACCGGCGCCTCCGGGTCGGCGTCCAGGACCGGCGCGGTCCACGCGCCGCCGACCCGCCGCGCGGCATCGACCTCGCGCCGGAAGCGGGCGCGGAACTCCTCGTCGAGCGCGAGGTGCGGGTGCACGATCTTGACGGCTACCGTGCGGCCGCCGGCGCTGCGGCCCAGATAGACGCGGCCCATCCCGCCGGCGCCGAGGCGGCCGAGCAGCCGGTAGGGACCCACGGTCGTGGGTTCGTCGGCTCCGAGCTGCTGCATGGGACGTCCACCTCTCCCCCGAAAGGCGCCCCCGCGGGGCCCCGTAGGACTCGGCAGCAGCGTAGTGCCGCGGCTACGGCCGGAGCAGCTCGACCTTCACGTCCGCCGGGAAGCCCGTGGTCGGGCCGACCCGGCGGGCGAACTCGGTCACGGCCTCCAGCTGGGGCGCGCCGAAGCGGAAGTCGAGGGTGGTGAAGTACTGCTCGAGCACCCGCTCGTCGAACTCCTCCCAGCGGGCCGCCTGCTCGGCGACCTTGCCGACCTCGTCGAGGGAGAGGTTGCGGGACTCGATGAAGGCCTCGTGGACCTGACGGGTGATGACCGGCTCGCGCTCCAGGTACTCCCGGCGGGCCGCCCACACCGCGAAGACGAACGGCAGGCCGGTCCACTCCTTCCAGAGCGCCCCGAGGTCGTGCACCTCCAGGCCGAACTTCGGTCCGTCCAGCAGGTTGGCCCGCAGCGCCGCGTCCCCGATGAGTACGGCCGCCTCGGCGTCCTGCATCATCAGGCTGAGGTCGGGCGGGCAGGTGTAGTAGTCCGGCCGGACGCCGAAACGGTCCGCCAGCAGCAGCTGGGCGAGGCGCACGGAGGTGCGGGAGGTCGAGCCGAGCGCGACCCTGGCACCGTCCAGCTCGTCCAGCGGGACCTGGGAGACGATCACGCAGGACATCACCGGGCCGTCGCAGCCGACGGCGATGTCGGGGAAGGCGACCAGGTCGTCGGCGTTCTTGAGGAACTCGACGAGGGTGATGGGCCCGATGTCGAGGTCGCCCGACACCAGTCGCTCGCTGAGCTTCTCCGGGGTGTCCTTCGTCAGCTCGAAGTCGAGGAGGGTGCCGGTTCTCGCGAGCCCCCAGTAGAGGGGCAGGCAGTTGAGGAACTGGATGTGGCCGACGCGCGGCCGGGTGCGAGAATTGTCCACATCGCGAGGCTAGACCCCATCGGATAGCGTGGGCACTCCACCCCCTCGGTCAACCTCTTCCGGGGATCTTCAAACATCCGGGTGACGTGATCTTGACCTCTATTGCTTTCGGCTGCCTGCATGCTAGGCTCGCCGCAAGTTGCAGTTTGGTTTCCCTTGCAGTACAGAGCCTGCGGAGCATGTAACCGCGGGCTCTCGTCGTTTTCAGACGTATGCAGTTGTGCGGCACTTGCTTTCACGCTTGCAGGGTTCTGGAGCAGGGCAACCCTTTGGGCCCAAGGAGGGCTTATGGCTACCGGAACCGTGAAGTGGTTCAACGCCGAAAAGGGCTTTGGCTTCATCGCCCAAGAAGGCGGCGGCCCCGACGTCTTCGTCCACTACTCCGCGATCAACGCGCAGGGTTTCCGCTCGCTCGAGGAGAACCAGCAGGTCTCCTTCGACGTGACGCAGGGCCCGAAGGGTCCCCAGGCGGAGAACGTCACCCCCGTCTGATTTTCAGAACCCTGAGATCGCAAGTCTGAGAGCAGTACCCAAGGAGCCCTGTGCCGGTCGGCACGGGGCTCCTGCCTTTGCCCGCCGGCCGTCACCCGGCGGCCCCCCGCAGCACCTCCTCCCGTCGGCCCCTCCGGCCGGCTCACACGTGCTGCATCACCAGGACGAACGTCGTGCCCGGCGCCAGCGCCTCGTACGAGTGCGGCACATCCCCGCGGTAGGTCATGTAGTCCCCCGGTTCCAGTTCCACCGTCTCCCCGTCCGGCCCCGCCTTCACCCGCCCCGTGCTCACCACCAGATGCTCGACCGTGCCCGGAATGTGCGGCTCCGAGGTCCGCGCCGCGCCGGGCTCGGCCCGCAGGTGGTAGATGTCCCGCCGCGCGCCCGGCGGGCTGGCCGACAGCAGAGTGGCCACGTAGGGCGCCTGCTCCGAGGCGACCGTGGGCCCCTCCCCCGCCCGGATCACCCGGACCGCCGACGCCGGCGGCTCGACGAGCGCGGCGAACGGCACGCCCAGAGCCACGCCCAGAGCCCAGATCGTCTCCATGCTCGGATTGCCGCTCGCCGCCTCCAGCTGCGACAGCGTGGACTTCGCGATACCGGCCCGTTTGGCCAGCTCGGAGAGGGAGAGCCCGGCACGGGTGCGTTCGCGGCGCAGGGAGGCGGCGATCCAGTCGAGGGGGAGGCGGGGCGGGGGCGCGGCTTCGGGCATGTCGTTCGCTCCATCGGTACGGGCGTTCGCCTTGACGAACAGTGGCCGGTCTGTTCATTGTAGAAAACATGCGTTCGCCACAACGAACATCAGCTCCTTCGACACCGGCTCCGGCTCCGGCTCCGGCTCCGGCTCCGGCTACGCCGCCGGGGAGAACGACACGGCCCCTGGTCCGCGACAGTTCGCTCGTCTGGCTGGCCGGTGGCGTGGTGGGGGTGTCCTTCGGCGCGATCGCCGTGGCGGGCGGGCTGCCGGTCTGGGTGCCGGTGGTGATGTCCGTGGTGGTGTACGCCGGCTCCGCCCAGTTCAGCGCGGTCGGTGTGCTGCTCGCCGGGGGCGGTCCGCTCGCCGCCGCCGCGACCGGGCTCCTCCTCAACACCCGCAACGCCGCGTTCAGCCTCGCGGTCGCCGACCTCCTCGGCCCCGGCCGAGCGACCCGGCTCCTCGGCGCGCACCTGGTGACTGACGAAACGGTCGCCTTCGCGCTCGCCCAGCCGGATCCCGCCCGCCGCCGCGCCGCGTTCTGGATCTCCGGGATCGGCCTGTTCGCCGCGTGGAACACGGGCGTGCTGGCCGGTGCCTTCGCCGGAAGCGCCCTGGGCGACACGGCGGACTACGGCCTGGACGCGGCGTTCCCCGCCGTCCTCGTCGCCCTGGTCCTGCCCGCCCTCCGTGAGAACGCCCGCCTGCGGCGGCCGGCGGCACTCGGCGTCGTCCTG
Organism: Streptomyces sp. NPDC058295; assembly: GCF_042880655.1. Classification (NCBI taxonomy): domain Bacteria; kingdom Bacillati; phylum Actinomycetota; class Actinomycetes; order Kitasatosporales; family Streptomycetaceae; genus Streptomyces; species Streptomyces sp. NPDC058295. The sequence goes on along the minus strand of NZ_JBHVYO010000005.1, from coordinate 107,963 downwards.
GCCCTGGCGGCCACGCCCTTCGTACCGGCCGGGGTGCCCGTGCTGCTGGCACTGGCCGGGCTGGGGCTGTACGGGTACGGCCGTAAGGCGGCCGCCTGATGAACGCGACGGTCGCCCTGATCCTGATGCTGGCGGTGGGCACCTACGCCCTCCGGCTGGTGGGCCCCGCGCTGCACGGACGGGTGGAGCTCCCCGCCCGGGTCCAGGAGCTGCTGTCCGCCGGGGCGGTGGTCCTGCTGGTCGCGCTGCTGGCGACGGGCGCGCTGACCGAGGGCGGCGGCTTCGCCGGGTGGGCACGGCCGGCCGGGGTGCTGGCCGGCGGAGCCCTGGCGACGGGGGTTCCCCCACTCGGGCGCGGCCGGAAGTGGGGAAAGGGGGCACCCTTCGCGGTGGTGGTGCTGGGGGCGGCGACGGTGACGGGAGTGCTGCGTGCGATGGGTGTGGCGTAGAACCGCCCCCACCGTCAGTGCCGGCCCCTAGGCTCCCCGCCCATGACCGCCACCCCGGACGCCAACTCCACCCCGCCGGACGCCACCCCCGCCACCCCGCCGGACGCCGGCTTCACCCCGCCGGACACCACCTCCACCACCCCGCCGGGCGTCGGCTCCATCTCGCCGGACCCCACCACCCCGGACCCCGCCGCCGCCACTCCCCGCTTCGTCGCCGCCACCCGGGCCTTCTACGACGTCATCGCCGAGGACTACGCCGAGCGCTTCCGTGACGAGCTGGCGGCGAAGCCGCTGGAGCGGGCCTTGCTCGGCGCGTATGCCGAGTTGGTCGGCGACGGTGGCCGGGTGGCCGATCTGGGGTGTGGTCCCGGCCGGGTGACGGGGTTTCTCGCCGCGCTCGGGCTCGACATCTGCGGGCTCGACCTGTCGGAGTCGATGCTGGCGGTCGCGCGGCGCGAGAACCCGACGATCCGGTTCGAGCGGGGCTCGATGCTGGAGCTGGACTTCGCCGACGGGAGTCTCGCGGGGGTCGTCTCCTTCTACTCCTCCATCCACACCCCTGTGGAGAACCTTCCGGCCCTTTTCACCGAGTTCCACCGCGTGCTCGCCCCCGGCGGTCATCTCCTCCTCGCCTTCCAGGTCGGCGACGAACCGCGTCACTTCGACCGGCCGTGGGGCCACCCGGTCGCCCTCGACTTCGAAAGGCGCCGCCCGGAGCGGATGGCCGCGCTGCTGACGGCGGCCGGATTCGCGGTGCTGTGGCGCACGGTGCGGGAGCCGGTCCTCGGCGAGTCGACCTCGCACGCCTTCCTGATCGCCCGCAGGCCGAGCGCGCCGGACTCCTGAGCTTTGGGCATGGGGTGACGAAAGACGGGTACCGGAGTGGTCAGCGAGGTTTGGGAAACTGTTGGGTATGGACATCGATCGCAGGAACAACGTCACAGTCACCGGTAACCCGCAGGGGCCGACGGTGGTCCTGGCGCACGGATTCGGCTGTGATCAGAACATGTGGCGCCTCACCGTGCCCGCCCTGGCCGAGAAGTACCGGGTGGTGATGTTCGACTACGTGGGGTCGGGCCGCTCGGATCTGTCCGCGTTCTCGGAGGCCCGCTACTCCTCCCTCGACGGTTACGCGCGGGACGTGGTGGAGGTGTGCGAGGCGCTCGATCTGCGCGACGCGGTGTTCGTGGGGCACTCGGTCAGCGCGATGATCGGCGTGCTGGCCGCCGACCTGGCTCCGAAGCGCATCGGGGCGCTGGTGATGGTCGCGCCGTCGCCGCGTTACATCGACGACGAGGACTACCGGGGCGGGTTCAGCGCGCCGGACATCGACGAACTGCTGACGTCACTGGAGTCGAACTACCTGGGCTGGTCGGCGGCGATGGCCCCGGTGATCATGGGGAACCCGGAGCGGCCCGAGCTCGGCGACGAGCTGAAGAACAGCTTCTGCGCCACCGACCCGGACATGGCGCGGGTCTTCGCCCGGACCACGTTCCTGTCGGACTCGCGAGACGACCTGAAGAGCGTGCGGGTGCCGACGCTGGTGCTGGAGTGCACCCACGACGCCATCGCGCCCCGGGAGGTCGGCGCCTTCGTCCACCGGTCGATCCCCGGCTCGACGCTGATCACTCTCGACGCCGTCGGACACTGCCCGCACCTGTCCGCGCCCGAGGCCACCAACGAGGCGATCACCGGCTTCCTGGCCGGGCTGCGGTGATGTGCCGGACCGGCCGGCAACCGGACCCGGCCGATACCGACCCCGACACCGATGCCGACCCCGGCCCCGATGGCAATGCACATGCCGACGACGGGCAGACCTCGGACGCGGCGTTCGCCGCACTGCTGGAGGACAGCGCCGAAGACCTGTACGAGAGCGCGCCGTGCGGATACCTGTCCATGCTGATGGACGGCACCATCGCGAAGATCAACACCACGCTGCTGGACTGGCTCGGCCTCGATCGGCAGGCGGTGGTGGGCCGGATGCGGTTCACCGACCTGCTGACCGTCGGCGGCAAGCTGTACCACGAGACCCATTTCGCGCCGCTGCTGCGCATGCAGGGCAAGATCGGCGGCATCGCGCTCGAGATGAAGCAGGCCGACGGCGCCCGGATGCCGGTGCTGGTCTCCTCCGTGGTCAAGTACGGCGGTGGCGGCGATCCGCTGCTGATCCGCACCACCGTCTTCGACGCCCGGGACCGCCGCGCCTACGAGGAGGAACTCCTGCGCGGCCGGAAGGCGGCCGAAGAGGCGCGCCGGCAGGCGGAGGCCGACCGCGCCAGGTTGCAGGAGGCCCTCGCGGTGCTCCAGCAGTCGCTGCTGCCCGCCGCCCTGCCGCCGGTGCCCGGGATGGAGACGGCCGCCCACTACTACACAGCCTCCCCCGACCGGCTCGGCGGCGACTTCTACGACGTCTTCGCGGTCGACGGCAAACGCTTCGCGTTCTTCCTCGGCGACGTGTGCGGCAAGGGCCCCCAGGCCGCCGCCGTCACCTCGCTGACCCGCTACACCCTGCGGGCCGCGGCTCTGCACGACTCCGACCCGGTCGCGGCCCTGTCGACCCTCAACAAGGTGTTGCACGAGCGGTACTCCGCCGACGGTGATCCGCGCTACTGCACCGCCGTCTTCGGGGTTCTCGAACCCGACCCCGCGACCGGGCAGGTCGTGGTCCGTATCGCCTCGGGCGGCCATCCGCCGGTCCTGGTCCTGCGTGCCGACGGCACGGCCGACTTCCTGCCCACGCCGGGCGGTCTTCTCGTCGGCGTCCTGCCCGACGCGCGCTTCGTCGCCGCCACCACGGTCCTCGCCCCCGGCGACACCCTTCTGCTCTACACCGACGGACTCACCGAGGCCCGTACCGGCGAGGACCGGGACACCCTGTACGGGGACGAGTCCCTGCGCGCCTTCGCCGCCGAGCACGCCGGCCGGCCCCCGCAGGCCGTCGTCCAGGCCCTGACCGAACTGCTGGACGAGTTCGGCGACGGCCTCGACGACGACACCGCCCTGCTCGCGCTCGGCGTCCCCGCCCCCGATGCCGACTCCGATCCCGACTCCGCCCCCGACCCCGACCCGGCGACGAAGAGCACCCGATGAGCCCGCTGAAGATCACCACCCGAGACACGGCGACCGGTCCCGTCCTGGCGATCCTCGGCGACCTCGACTACGCCCACGCCGACGAACTGCGTGACCTGCTCACCACGCTGACCCTCCAGCCGGGCCAGCGCCTCGTCCTGGACCTGGCAGCCATGGACTTCTGCGACTCCAGCGGCATCACCGCGCTGATCGCGGCCCACCACCACGCCCAAGCCGCGCACGCGGACATCGCGCTGGCCGCCGTTCCCGCCAACACCCTGCGCGTCCTGCGCATCGTCGGTCTGGACCAGATCTTCCCCCTCCACCCCGACAGCGAGAGCGCCGCCCGGAACTCACGGCAGAGTCACTGAACGACCACCGCACTGTTGAACACGTTCAAAAAACCTGACAAGGTCTGGGCATGAGATGGCGTCCAGGACGTGTGGCCCTCGCGTCGGCCGTGACGTCGGCGGCCGCGCTGAGCGCGTGCACCGCCGGCCTGGCCGGGCCCGCCCAGTACTACGGCGGCACCGGTCTGCACGACGCCACGGTGGCCGAGGCGTCGGGGACCTGGCGAAGCCTCGAGCAGACACAACTGACGCTGCGGCCCGACGGAACGGCCACGCTCCGCCTGCTCGACGGCCAGGACTTCGACTTCGACGACGCCTGGCGCGTGACCGGCGCGGGGACGTGGAAACTCACCGACGACCCCGACGGCCAGGAGATCCGCCTCTCCCTGACGAGCCGGACGGCGGCCGGGACACGCGTCACCACCCCCGCGCCCACCGCGTCGCCCGTCGCGCCCTCGACGTACACCTGGCGGTTCTACGTCGACCGCGACGCGCACGAGAAGCTGGTGCTGTTCTTCTTCTACGGCGATCCCGACGCCGGCCACACCTACCTGATGACACGCGCCGCCACTCGATGAGCCGTTCGGCCCGTTCGGGCCGGGACCCGGGCCTCCTTGCAGGGCCCCGGCACAATGGGGCCATGATCGAGGTACCGCAGGCCTTCGTGAGCACCACCGTCCAGCGGGAGGGAGAGCGCGGGGCGGGCTGGGTCAAGGGACTCCCCGCGCTGGTGGCCGAGTTGCTCGACCGCTGGGACTGCGCGCCCGACGGTGACATCGTGCACGGCGGCGTCGGGATCGTCGTCCCCGTGCTGCGACGGCCCGACCGGACCCCCGCCGTCATCAAGGTGTCCTTCCCGCACCCGGGCAACGTCCACGAGCCCGACGCCTTCGCCGCCTGGAGCGGAGCGGGCGCCGTACGGCTGTACGAGCGGGACGACGCGCGCTTCGCGATGCTGCTGGAGCGGGTACGGACGTCGTCGCTCGCCGAGGTCGAGGACACCGAGGAGGTCGCCGTCGTCGCCGGGCACATCAGCCGCCGCCTCGCCGTCCCCGCGCCGGAGAACCTGCCCCGGCTGAGCGACATGGCCGACGGGTGGAAGCGGCAACTGCTGCTCGACCAGGCGGAGTTCGCCCAGGCCCTGTCCGCCCGTACCGTCGACGCGGCCCTGGACACCGTACGAGAACTCGGGCGCAGCCAGCCCGAGCTGCTCGTCCACGGTGACCTGCACGCCCGTAACATCCTGCGCGCCGAACGGGAGCCGTGGCTCGCCGTCGATCCCAAGGGGTGGGCCGGGGATCCCGCGTACGACGGCGGCACCCTGCTCAAGCCGCTGATCTTCGGGCATGTCGTGCGGCACGGCCGGGGAAGCGACTCGGACCTGCGCCGGGTCGCCCACCGCATCCTCGACCACTTCGCGGAGGCCGCCGGACTGGACCGCGAACGCACCCGCCGCTGGGCGCAGTTCCACCTCGTCCAGACCGCCTTCCACGGGCGGCACCACGGGTTCCCGGTCGCCCGCGAGGGGCCGCGCCTCGACCTCGTCACCGAGTTCGTGGACCGGCTCGCGGAGACCCTCACCCCGTATCGGCACCCTTCACATCCCTAGAGTCCCCCGGCGAGGTCGAGGGCCGCGATGTAGCCGAAGGTCATCGCGGGCCCGATCGTCGAACCCGCGCCGGCGTAGCTGTGCCCCATGACCGCGGCGCTCGCGTTCCCGGCGGCGTACAGGCCGGGGATCGTCGATCCGTCGGCGCGCAGCACGCGGGCCCGGGTGTCCGTGCGCAGGCCGCCCTTGGTGCCGAGGTCGCCGGGGACGATCCGGAAGGCGTAGTACGGCGGCAGCCACAGGGGCGCGAGGCAGGAGTTGGGGAGGACCGAGGGGTCCGTGTAGTAGTGGTCGTAGGCGCTGTCGCCGCGCTGGAAGTCGGTGTCCTTGCCCCTGAGGGCGAGGGAGTTGAAGCGGTCGACGGTGGAGCGGAGCGCGGCGGCCGGGACGCCGATCGAGGCGGCGAGGGCGTCGAGGGTCCAGGCCTTGCGCGCGGCTCCCGAGGTGTACCAGTCGTCGGGGAGCACGAAGGTCGGGGCGACGTCCTTGAAGAGGTACCGGTTGCGGTAGTTCTGGTCGACGACCAGCCATGCCGGGATGTCGGGGGCGGTGGGGTCGAGGTCGTACATGGTGTGCACGACGTCGCTGTAGGGGCCGGCCTCGTTGACGAAGCGGGCTCCGGCCTGGTTCACCAACAGACCGCCGGGAAGGGTGCGTTCGGCGAGACAGAAGTAGGGCTCGCCGGGGAGCGGGATCGCGGGTCCCCACCAGGCGTCGTCCATCAGCGCCAGCGCCCCGCCCGCGCGTTGACCGGCGCGTATCCCGTCTCCCGTGTTCTCCTTCGCCCCGACCGTCCACGCGGTCCCGATCGGCTGCCGCTGGTACTGCGCCCGCATCGCCGCGTTGTGCTCGAACCCGCCCGAGCCGACGACGACACCCCGCCGGGCCCGCACGAGTCCCGGCACTCCGTCGCGCGTGACGACGGCCCCCTTCACCACTCCCCCCTCGACGTACAGGTCGGTGAGCGGGGTGTTCAGCCACACCGGCACCTGGGCGGCGAGCAGGCCGGCCCGCAGACCTGCGGCCAGCGACTGTCCCATGGTGAGCGGCTTCTGCCCGAGCAGCGCCGCCTTCGTCCCGCGCGCCAGACACTCAGTGGCGACGGCCGCCCCCTTGACGCTCACGGCGGCCAGCGCGAGCCATTTGTAGTCCGCGCTGAACACGACCATGCCCGCCGGTACCGCCATGTACGGCGGGTTGAGGCGGGCGAGTTCGGCGCCGAGGAGGTTGCCGTCCAATTGGCCGGGCTCGACGGAGCGGCCGCCGGGCAGCCCGCCCGGCAGACCCGGGTAGTAGTCGCTGTACCCCTCCATCCAGCGGAAGCGCAGCGGGCTGTTGGCCATGACGAAGGAGAGCATCGCGGGTCCGTGCGCGAGGAAGGCGGCCTGGCGGTCGGCGGGGACGTCCGCCCCGACCACGGCCGATAGATAGGCGGCCGCCTTCGCGGGCGTGTCCGGGACCCCCGCGGACAGGATGACGGAGTTGTTGGGGATCCAGATCCCGGCACCCGACCGGGCGGCGGACCCGCCGAACGTCGGCGCCTTCTCCACCACGACACAGCTGAGCCCGCGCTTCGCGGCCGTCAGCGCGGCGGTCATCCCGGCGGCGCCGGAGCCGATGACGACGACGTCGTAGGTACCGAGGACGGGAAGGTCGGCGGCGGCCGCCTCCCGCCCGACGGCGGCCAGCGCCAGGCCGGCACCGGCGGATGCGGAGGCGCCGAGCACGGCTCTCCGGGAGGGAAGGCCGACATGTCTCGCAGGGTCCGCGCTCGTGGTGGTCATGGCCACTCCAGCCAGCTGGGAACGATGGGAACGAATGGATGGATTCGGGTGCGGAGCCCGGAATGTCGCGCAGGGTTCTTGTGAAGTCAAGGGCCGTGCGGTGGCCGAAACTTCTCCCTCTGGCTCACCTCCGGCTCATCGCGGGTTCACCTCCGGCCGCGGAGCGGCAGCTCGGCCCAGACCGTCTTGCCGACGTCCCGCTCCGCGACACCCCACGTGCGGGCCAGCACCCAGACGAGGATCAGCCCCCGGCCGCCCTCCTCCTCCGGATCCGTGACGATCCGCAGTCGCCGGTCCGCGCGGGCGTCGCTCACCTCGACACGCAGCGTGTCCTCCGGGAGCAGTCGGAGCCGCAGCTCGAAGTCCCGGCCCGGGACCCGTCCGTGCGTGACGGCGTTGGCCGCGAGCTCCGCGACCACCTGCTGCGCGGTGTGGTTGGCGTCGCTGCCGTGCGGATGCCCCCAGGCGGTGAGCTGGTGACCCGTGAGGCGACGGGCCAGCCGGGCGCCGCGCGGCGTCGCGCTGAGGCGCAGGGTCAGTTCACCGAGCGAGGCGTCACCGGCGTCGGTCCCGGTGGCGATCCGGGTGGAGATCTGGGTGGAGATTTCGGAGTTCACCTGACTGAGCGTGGTCGGTTGTCCCTACCCTGACCAGGAGCGGCTCGGCGACTGTGAGTAGTTGTACGGCTGCGGTGGGGCAGGCGTACGGGTCGTCGGCCGTGACCACGGAGGCGGGAGGGTGGTGGCGTACGTGACGGAGGACCGCAGGCCGGAGACACCGGCGGAGGCCGACGGGACGACAGGGCTGTTCACGGCCCTGGGCAAGATGCTGAAGCTGTTGCGGGAGCGCAAGGGGCTCACGCAGAAGGAGTTCGGTGAGCTGGTCGGGTACGGGCCGGACGCGATCTCCGCGATGGAGCGGGGCGTGCGGACGATCCGGCCGGAGGTGCTGGAGAAGGCGGATGAACTGCTGGACGCCGGGGGCCTGTTCAAGGAGGCGATCCCCGAGGTCCGGGAGGCGATGAGTCGGGTGCGGACGCGGCATCCGGAGTGGTACCGGAGTTACGCGGCACTGGAGGCGGAGGCCGTTGAGCTGCACTTCTATGCCAACCAGGGGGTGCCTGGCTTGTTGCAGACCGGGGACTACGCGTGGGCGATGTTCTCCCGCAGACGGCCGCTGCTCGACGAGGAGACGATCGAAAAGCGCGTGGCCGACCGGCTATCACGCCAACAGGTCCTGGATCGCTGGCCTTCGCCAACCGTCAGCTACGTACTCGAAGAGGTTGTGTTGGATCGGCCCATCGGCGGGCGGGTCGTCCGGGAGGAACAGCTGAAGCAGTTGCTGCGCCTAGGAGACCGGCGGAATGTGGAGATCCAGGTGATGCCGACCAGGATCGAGAACCACCCCAACATGGGCGGCGCATTCAACTTGTTGACACCCAAGAAGCACCCGCAGGTGGCATACACGGAAGTGCAGGGATATCCCCGCTTGATCACCGACCTCCAAGAGGTACGGACGATCGCGGACCGCTATGGAATCATGCGGGCAATTGCTCTCTCGCCCGAGGATTCGCGGGCGTTGATCGAGATGAAGCTGGAGGAGCTATGAACAGCGAGAACCTCACCTGGTTCAAGTCCAGCTACAGCGACGGCGAGGGCGGCGAATGCGTCGAAGTCGCTTACGTCTGGCGCAAGTCGACGTACAGCAGTGGCGAAGGCGGCGAGTGTCTCGAAGTCGCCGTCTGCCCTCGGACCATCCACGTCCGTGACTCCAAGAACCCCGACGGTCCCCACCTCTCCCTCGCCACCGGCGCCTGGGCCGAGTTCCTCGCCCACGCCGTGAAGCCGTGAAGTAGTCGCGTCAGCGCAGCACCGCCCCCAGCAGGTCGGACCCCAGTGCCGTCAGCGCGGGCAGGTCGAGCGTGTAGCGGACGTAGCGGCCGTCCCGCCGGGCCGTGAGCAGGCCCGCGCGGCGCAGTACGGCGAGGTGGCGGGAGACCTCCGGGGGTGTGAGGTCCCATGCGTAGGCCAGCTCGCGGTTGGTCTGCGGGCTGCGGGCCAGGGTGCGCAGCAGCCGTAGCCGTACCGGATGGGCGAGCGCCTCCAGCCGCAGGGTGACCGTCTCCAGCGACACCTGCTCCGGCTCCGGCTCCGCCGCACCCGGCTCGGCCACCGGGTACTGCACCACCGGGTGCCACCCGGGCGCGTGGACGGCCACGAGGTGCGGGCGGCCGAAGACGCTGGGGATGAAGGTGACCCCGGTGCCGTGGGCGGTGGTCGCCTTGTCCTGGAGCTTGTCCACGATGATGCAGTCGCCGTCCGGTGCCAGGGTGACCGCGTCGGAGACCGACGCGAGGGCCGCCCCGATGCCCTGGCGCTTCAGCAGGTCGTTCTTCACGCGCAGGTCGGTGGCGAGTCGCACGGCGACGCCCGCCCAGGTGGCGTCGAAGAAGGCCTCGGCGCACTGTTCGAGGGTGTCGCGCACCCGCGCCCGTACCGCGGCCGGGTCCGCGAGAAGCCTTTCCGCGAAGGCCTCTTGCAGTGCCCCACGGGACTGGGCCAGGTCCAGGGCCCGCTCGCGGGCACTCGCGTCGGTGAGCGGCGACCGCGTACCGAAGTGGACCCGGTTGCTGCCGCAGGTGGTGACGAGTGCGGCGGTCACATACCTCTCGTCGTCGATCCGGTCGACGTCGTCCAGTTCCTCGGCGAGGGTCGGGCGGGGCCGGGCGGGGATCAGGAAGTCCGCCTGTGAGGACCGCCAGAGGAACTCCGCCTCCCGCAACCGCTCGGCCAGCTCGGGCCGCAGCCCGGTCCAGACGTCCCCGGCCCAGTCGGCGAGCTGCGGATGGTGCCCGGGTTCGGCCAGCACGTGCAGCATCGCGGTCAGCTCGGCCAGCGGGGAGGCGGCGAACCGCAGTCGCTCCAACGGCAGGCCGCTGATGTCGATCCTCAACGTCATCCCTCATCATCACCGACCGGCCGGCCGACGACGGCGTCGGTTGACGGTCTCCGTCAACCGACGTGCCCGGCCCGGCGGTCGAACCCACCGTTGCCGCCATGGCAATCACCAGCACCGCGAAGATCCGGCCCCGCGCCCTCGTCCGGGCCTCCGGAGGGCCCCGCTATGCCGTCGCCCTGGCCGTGGACGCGCTCGGCACCGGCCTGCTGCGACCCTTTCTGCTGCTCTACGGGGTGACGGTGCTGAGGCTGGCCGCGCCGGTCACCGGTATCGCGATGACGGCCGGCATCGTCGTGGGCCTGGTGTGCATGCCCGCGGTGGGCCGCTGGCTGGACCGGGGCGCACGCAGCACCGTCGTGGCGGCGTCGATGCTGGTACGGGTACTGGGGGTGGCGCTGCTGCTTGCCACCCCGGCGGGGCACGCCTGGCCGTTCGCGACGGCGGCGCTCTTCCTCGGCATCGGCAACCAGGCCTGGCCGGCCGCCCACGCCGCCCTCGTGGCCACGGTCGCCCACGGCCGGGAACGCGACACCGCTCTCGCGGCGGGCCGTGCCCTGCGCAACGCGGGCCTGGGCACGGGCGCGCTGATCGCCACCGCGTGCCTGGCCGGCGGTACCACGGCTCTGCAGGCGCTGGCCGCCGTCACCGGAGTCGCCTATCTCGCGGCGGCGGCCCTGGCGTGGTCGGTCCACCTGCGCGCGGATCCGGCCACGGGCCCGGACGAGGACGGAGCCGCCGACGCAGCTCCCGCTCCCGTCCCCCGGATGCGCGCGCTGCTGGCCGCCAACGTGGTCTACGTGTTCTGCCTCAACGTGCCGGAGATCGCGCTCCCCCTGGTCCTGGTGACCCAGTTGCACGCGTCCCCGGTGTGGTCGGCGGCCATCTTCGTGGCCAACACGGTGCTGGTGGTCACCTTGCAGGTTCCGGTCACGGTCCTGATGTCCCGTTACTCGCGGCGGAGCGTGCTGGCTCTCGCCGGCGTGGTCCTCACCGTGTCCTACCTGGGCTTTCTCGCGGCCACCGCACTGGGGCACGGCTGGGGTGCCCCGGCGGTCGCCGCCGTGTCCGTGGTCTGCACCCTCGGCGAGATCATCTACGCCGGCAGCGCCACCGCGCTCGTCACCGTCCTCGCCCCGGCCCACGCCCTGGGCCGCACGCTCGCCCGCTTCGAGCTCTCCACGGGCTTCGGCCTGGCCGTCTCCCCGGCGGTCATCACCGCTCTCGCACCCCACGGTCCGGCCGCGCTCTGGGGCGGTCTCGCCGGTGCGACGCTCCTGTCCGCCGCCGCCGTCGCCACCGAGAAGGATCAGACAACGCAGCCCAAGGACTCCGGGGCCGGGCCCAGCGGATCCTCCGCCAGCACCGCCGGAGCGCTCAGCGCCGCCTCGTACGCCGTCCGTTCGAACACGAACGGCCCGATCGGCAGCTCGCCCCACTCCTCCCGCTCCGGGTAGTGGAAGCCGGACCAGGTGACCGTCGCGGACGTCACGGCGACGCGGGCCATGAGGGGCCAGCACTGCCAGATGCCACAGGGACAGCCGAGGAGCGGGGTCCGGTCGGCCGTACGCAGAAACGGGTTATCGGTGAAGTCGAGAACGCCCAGCCCGCCGTGCTGCCCCCAGATCACCTCGGCCGACTCCCGCTCCTGATCCTCGAACTGCCCCAGGAGCTCCGGCCGCCACAGCTCCCGCGTCGCCCAGGCGGTCAGCGCCCGCAGATCGACCCCGTCGACGCGCACACCCCAGACCGGGGCGGCGGGACGATCGTCCCAGGGACAGTGGAAGAACTCGATGCCGTTCACCCGCCGCATACTCCCGGGCCGGGGGCCCCTCCCGCGAACTCTTAAGAGGGGGTGAACAGGGCCTGGAGGGTTCGGGTGGCTGTTTCGCGCAGCCAGGCGTGGGCGGGGTCGTTGTCGTGGCGCTGGTGCCAGAGCAGGTAGAGGGGTACTTCGGGCAGGTCGAGCGGCAGCGGCAGTGTGGTCAGGCCGAGTTGGTGGCGGGCGGAGCGGGTGGCCGCGTCGGGGAGGGTGACCACGAGGTCGGTTTCGCGGGCGAGTTGGAGTGCGGTGGCTGTGGTGGGGGCGGAGGCGATGACGCGGCGCTCGTGGCCGAGTGCGGTCAGTGCGTCGTCGATCCGGTCGTGGAGGCGTCCGCGCCGGGAGACGGTGAGGTGATCGGCCGCCGCGTACCTCTCGGCGGTCACGGGCTGTTCGGTGAGGGAGTGGCCCGGGCGGACCGCGAGGACGAGCAGGTCGCGGCCGATGAGGCGGTGGCGGACGTCGGGCAGGGACGGCGGGCCGGCACTGGAGGCGAGGTCGACCTCGCCGCGGCGCAGCTCGGGGGTGTCGTCACCGGGCTCGGCGGTCAGCCGCAGCTGCACCCCGGGGGCCTGGCGGTGCACCGCGGCGATCAGGGCGGTCCCGCAGGTGGTGGCGAGGGCGTCGTGCCAGCGGACGGTGAACACCCGCTCCAGAGTCGCCAGGTCGAGTTCCGTCTGAGCGGACAGCAGGTGGTGGGCCTGCTGCACCAGGGCGTGGACCTGGGTGCGCATGGCCAGGGCGCGGGTGGTGGGAGTCATGTGGCGTCCGGTGCGGACCAGGATCTGGTCACCGGTTGCTTTGCGGATACGGCTCAGGGAGCGGCTCATCGCCGGGGAGGTGACGTGGAGGCGGGCCGCGGCACCCTGGACGCTTCCTTCCTCCAGGAGCGCGTCCAGGGCGGTGAGCAGGTTCAGATCCAGTTGCATGGCAGTAACTGTACAAGTGAAAACCATGCACTTGTTGTTAACAGTCGCGGCTTCTACCTTCGAGATGCGGGGCGGAACACAGCTTCCGGAAACACCCCCGCTTCTACCGAATCCAGGGAGTGCGCCATGACCACAGCCATGCCTTTCGACCTCGACGCCACGCTCCTGTCCGCGGTGACCGCCGCGGTGGAGGACGCCGGAGCCACCCTGCGGCAGCGCTACACGACCCATGCCCGGGGCGTGAGCCTGGAGGAGGTCGTCGGCGAGATCCACGCGAACGACGACGCGGTCCTCGCCGTGATGCGCGAGCCACTGCTGCGGGCGAGGCCGGGGTCGCAGTGGGCGGAGGACGAGCTGGCCGGCGGGGCACTCCCGACCGGCGAGTGGTGGGTCGTCGACCCGGCCGAGGGCAACATCAACCACGTCCACGGCATGCCGGACTGGGGCGTCACCGCCACCCTGGTGCGCGACAACCATCCGGTCCTCACGGTCGTCCACCTCCCGCTGACCGGCGACACCTACACCGCCACCGCCGGCGGCGGCGCCCACCTCAACGGCCGTGCCCTGACCGTGTCGGCGAAGGACGATCTGGGTGCCGCGCTGATCGGCACCGGTCAGGCCCGGCCCGGCGAGAGCACCGACACCTTCCGCCGCATCGGCGCGTCGGTCACCGCCATGCTCACCGCCGGTCTCGTCGTGCGCGTGTCCGTCCCGGCCACGCTGCAGCTCATCCACGTCGCCGCCGGACGCATGGACGCCTTCTGGCAGTTCTCCGACGTCCGCTCCGGCCTCGTCGCCGGCGCCCTGCTGGTCACCGAGGCCGGAGGCACCGTCACCGACCTGGACGGCAAGCCCTGGAACGCGGCCAGCCCCGACTTCCTGGCCGCAGCCCCCCACATCCACACCGCCGCGCTCGACGTCCTCACCTCGATCTGACCCCCCGGCCCGAACCCCCCTGGCCCTCCCACCCCAGACCGCAAGGAACCCCCTATGACCAGCATCGGCATCCTGGGCGCCGGCCGCGTCGGCACCAACCTCGCCCGCACCCTCGACGCGGCGGGACACCACGTCACCCTCGGCCACCGCAGACACGGCGACGAGGGGGGCACGCCGCCCGCGGACGGCACCGCGATCCGCTACGCCGATCACTCCACCACCGCCCGCACCGCGGACATCGTCATCAACGCCACCCCCGGCGACACCGCCCTGGAGCGGCTCACCGCCCTGCGGGCCGAACTCGCCGGCAAGATCCTCATCGATGTCTCCAACGCCACCCACGACGCCGACGACGGCATGCCCGGGGACCTGTGCCACCCGGGCAGCAGCCTCGCCGAACAGCTCCAGGCCGCCCTGCCCGACACCCACGTCGTCAAGACCCTCAACACCATGCTGTTCACGGTCATGACCGCCCCCGGGGAACTGACCGTCCCGCCCACCGCCTACCTCTCCGGAAACGACGAGCAGGCCAAGAAGACCGTCACCACCCTCCTGGGGGACCTGGGCTGGCAGACCGACTGGATCGAAGACCTCGGCGACATCACCACCGCCCGCGCGACAGAAGCCATGATCCTCGTCGTCCCCCACGTCCTGCGCCGCCACGGCTTCACCCCCTTCGCCGTCTCCCTCGCCCGCTGACCCCGCCCCGCTGGGAAAGACGTGCCCCGGCCGCCTCCGCGCGGCCACAACCGAGGGTCGCCGATGGATCGTCGCCGAGACCGGCGTGGAGGGCCCCGGCGAACACAACCCGTCCCTGCGCAACCTGGTCGGGCCGGCTTCGAGCCGACGTACGACCGGGCCGACTGGCTGTGGCTCGCGTAGACCGAAGTCACGGTCCGTAGCGCACCGGAGGACCCAGTCCTTGGCGCACCGGAGGAACAGCCCGGACGGCCGCACACCGCATGTCATCCACGCAGGGCGAGCCCCGTCACAGGCTCCGACTGCTGACCCGTGCCCGAGACGATCCACAGACCAGGACGGCCATGACCACGCTCTCCACAGCCCGAACCACCTCACCGCAACGGCCCCACCGGGCCCGTTGGACCATCCCTGCCCGGCTGCGCAAGAGCATCCTGGTCACCCATGTCGTCTCGGCGGGAGCCTGGATCGGCATCGATGTCCTCTCCGTCGTCCTGGTGGCGATCGGCTGGGTACGCGCGGGCGCCGACCGCACCGCCGTATACCGCGCACTCGCGGACTTCTTCGTCGTCCCCCTCCTGCTGTCGGCCCTCATAGCAGGAACGACCTGCCTGATCACCGGCGTCCTGCTGGGTTTGGCGACCAAGTGGGGACTCGTACGCTTCTGGTGGGTCGCTGTGAAGCTGGTCCTCAACGTCGTCGCCTGCGCGATGATGCTGGCCTTCCTGGGCCCCATCACCGAACTCGCCACGGGCGAGCAGCCGTTGCAGGACATCTGGTTCGTCTCGTTCCTCGGAGCCACCGCCCTGGCGCTCCTGAGCTTCGCCACCGGGCTCTCGGTCTTCAAACCATGGGGCCGAGTCCGCAAGTCCCAGCCCCATGAGATGTGAGGTCCTAGTGCTGGTACAGCCCCTCCACCTGGTCGGCGAAGTCCGCCAGGACCGCCTCGCGGCGGAGTTTCATCGAGGGGGTGAGGTGGCCGGCGTGCTCCGAGAAGTCGGTCGGGAGGATGGCGAAGCGGCGGATCGACTCGGGGCGGGAGACCAGCTTGTTGGCCTCGTCGATCGCTCGCTGGAGCACGGCGTGCAGGTCCGGGTCGTCCATCAGCAGCTCCACCGGGACCGGGTGCTTGCCGTTCATCTGGCGCCAGTGGGTGAGGCCGTCCGGGTCGAGGGTGAGGAGGGCGGAGACGTAGGGGCGGCCGTCGCCGAGGACCATGGCCTGGGAGACCAGGGGGTGGGAGCGCAGCCAGTTCTCCAGGGGCGCGGGGGCTACGCTCTTGCCGCCCGCCGTGATGATCATTTCCTTCTTGCGGCCGGTGATCGTCAGATAGCCCTCGTCGTCCAGTTCGCCGATGTCACCGGTGGGCAGCCAGCCGTCGGGGGCGGCGGGCACCACTCCCCCGGCCGCCGGGTCCCAGTAGCCCCGCAGGACGTGTTCGCCGGCGATCAGGATCTCGCCGTCCGCCGCTATGCGGATCTTCGTCCCCGGCAGGGGCCAGCCGACCGTGCCCAGGCGGGGCTTGAGCGGCGGGGTGACCGTGGACGCTCCGGTCGTCTCCGTCAGGCCGTAGCCCTCGTAGATCTCGATGCCCGCGCCGAGGTAGAAGGCGGAGAGACGTCGGCCGAGGGGCGAGCCGCCGCAGATGGCGTGCCGGACGCGGCCGCCCATGGCGTTGCGGATGCGGCGGTAGACGAGCGGGTCGTACAGGGCGCGGGCCGCGCGGAGGGTGGCCGCGGGGCCGGATCCCCTGCCGGTCTTCTGGGTCTCGATCGCCTCGCCGTAGCGGCGGGCCACGCCGACCGCCCGGTCGAAGGAGGACAGCTTGCCGCCGGCCTCGGCCTTCGCACGGGCGGTGTTGAAGATCTTCTCCAGCATGTACGGGATGGCCAGCAGACAGGTGGGTCTGAAGGCCGCCAGGTCTGGGAGGAGTTCGTCGGCCTTCAGGCTCGGGGCGTGGCCGAGGCGGACCCGGGCGCGGACGCAGGCGATGGCGACCATGCGGCCGAAGACGTGGGACATGGGGAGGAAGAGGAGGACGGAGAGGTCCTCGCCGCTCGACTTGAAGACCGGGTAGAGCAGTTCGATCGCGTTGTCGACCTCGGCGAAGAAGTTGCCGTGGGTGAGCGCGCAGCCCTTGGGGCGGCCCGTGGTTCCGGAGGTGTAGATGAGGGTGGCGAGGGTGTCGGGGACCAGCATCCCCCGGCGGATCTCGACCTCGGCGTCCGGTACGTGCTCGCCCGCCTCGATCAGCCGGTCCACATGCCCCTTCTCCATCACCCACAGGTGGTGCAGATCGGGCAGCCGGTCGAGTTCGGGGCCGAGGGCGGCCGCCTGGGCGGCACTCTCGGTGACCAGGGCGACCGCGCCGGAGTCGTGGAGGATCCAGCGGGTCTGGAAGACGGAGGAGGTCGGGTAGATGGGAACGGTGACCAGGCCGGCCGCCCAGGCCGCGAAGTCGAGCAGCGTCCACTCGTAGGTGGTGCGGGCCATGATGGCGAGCCGGTCGCCGGGCACGAGACCCTCGGCGATCAGCCCTTTGGCCACCGCGTGGACCTGGGCGGCGAAGCGTTCGGCCGTGATGTCCGTCCACTCGCCGTCCTGGCCCTTGCGGCTGAGCACCACCGTCTCGGGGACGGCGGCCGCGTTGTCGTAGGGCAGGTCGGCGAGCGACCCGTACGTCACCGGGCGGGCGAGCGCCGGTACGGACGCCTCCCTGACCACGCCGTCCAGTCGTCGTGTCTCGGGTTCCACCAGGGTGGGGGGAGCGTCGGGGTCGGCGTAGGCCGAGCCTTCGGCTGGATACGGGGTGGACACGGGCGACTCCCTGGGCGTGCAGCGACGAAACTGCTTGCTGCATGACGTACGTGCCTCAACTACCGAGGCGTTCAACCGGGATGCCCCTAAGAAAGGGGTTACCGCCAGTTAGGTAGGGGATCGTACGGCGCTCACGTGTGGGGCTTGTGCGCGTTTCGGGATGTTCCGGGGCTGGGGATGTGCAGTGTCGGGGGTTATGTGAGGAATCTTCACGTTCGTTCCAGAATCGCGGTGACCCCCTGTCCGCCCGCCGCGCAGATCGAGATCAACCCCCTTGCGGGGCCCTCCCGTTCGGCGAGCAGCTTGGCCAGCGTCGCCACGATGCGGGCGCCGGTCGCCGCGAAGGGGTGACCGGTGGCGAGGGAGGAGCCGGCCACGTTCAGCCGGTCGCGGTCCACCGGCGCCAGCCCCTGCTTCTCCCAGGCCGCGAGCGTCGCCAGCACCTGGGAGGCGAAGGCCTCGTGGACCTCGAACAGGTCGAAGTCCTCGATGCCCAGACCGGTCCGCTCCAGCATGCGCGGGACAGCGTACGCGGGCGCCATCAGCAACCCGTCCTCGCCGCCCGCGACATCGCCGCGTACGAAGTCCACGGCCGCCGTCTCGTACGCCGTCAGGTAGGCGAGCGGCTCCAGGCCCCGCGCCTCGGCCCACTCCTCGGAGGCGAGGAGCACCACCGCCGCGCCGTCCGTCAGCGGCGTCGAATTGCCCGCCGTCATGGTCGGGTTCGGCCCGTCGGCGCCGAACACCGGCTTCAGCGCGGCCAGTTTCTCGACCGTGGAGTCCGGCCGCAGGTTGTGGTCGCGGGTCTGGCCCTGGAAGGGGACCACCAGGTCGCCGAAGAAGCCGCGTTCGTAGGCTGCCGCGAGCCGCTGGTGGCTGGTGGCCGCCAGTTCGTCCTGGGCCTCGCGCTCGATGCCCCAGGCGCGGGCGGTGACCGCCGCGTGCTCACCCATGGAGAGACCGGTGCGCGGTTCGGCGTTGCGCGGGATCTCCGGGATCAGATGGGCGGGGCGGATCTGCGCGAGGGCCTTGAGGCGGTCGCCCGTCGACTTCGCCCGGCGGGCCTCGAGGAGGATCCGGCGCAGCCGGTCGTTGACGCCGAGCGGGGCGTCGCTGGCGGTGTCGGCGCCGCCGGCGATCGCGGACTCGGTCTGGCCGAGGGCGATCTTGTTGGCGGCGGCGATCACCGCCTGGAGGCCGGTGCCGCAGGCCTGCTGGATGTCGTAGGCGGGGGTGCGGGCGTCGAGCTTCGAGCCGAGGACGGTCTCCCGGGCGAGGTTGAAGTCGCGGCTGTGCTTGAGCACGGCCCCGGCGACCAACTCGCCGACGACGCCGGGCACATCGAGCGCGTAGCGGTTCGCCAGACCGTTCACGGCGGCCGTCAGCATCTCCTGGTTGGAGGCGGTGGCGTAGGGGCCGTCGGAGCGGGCGAAGGGAATGCGGGTGCCGCCGACGATCGCGACGCGGCGGATCCGCGGCAGTTCCGGCCGGGGCTCGGGCACGCCGCTCTCCGCGACCTTCAGGTGGCTCACCCGCCGGCTCGCCCGTGACGGTTCCGAGGTACTCATCTCGACCTGCTCCTCACCCGTGACCTAGACTTACCCACGGTAACCTTACTCCAGAGTAAGCACCCGGTACGAGGTGTGCGCCGAGCCCGTGGGAGATCATCATGGCCGACCGCTATCTGAGCTTCACCGCCACGGCCCCCGGCCGGTTCCTCACCGCGCGGCTCGGGCTCCCACAGCCGGCCGCGCTCAGCCGCTGGACGGCCGAACGTCCGTCCCTGGACGGCCACTTGCTGCACCTCACGGCCGGCGGACCGTCCGGGCTCGACCTCGCGCCGGTCCTGGCCCGCACCGGACTGCCCACGACCGCGAAAGCCCTGGTCTCCGGTGCCGGCTCCGGCACCGGATCCAGTGCCGGAGCCACCGACCCCGCCACCGCCCACGCCCACGCCCCCGCCGCCGTCGCCGCCGTCGTCCTGGACGCGACCGGGGTCCGGGACGTCGACGCGCTCGCCGAGGTGCACGCGGCCCTGCACCCGGTCGTACGGTCGGTCGCCGCGAGCGGGCGGGTCGTCGTGCTGGGCGCACCCCTGGACGCCCGGGACCACCACCAGGCGGCCGTACAGCAGGCCCTGGAGGGCTTCGTCCGGTCCCTCGGCAAGGAGATCGGACGGGGCAGGACCGTCAACCTCGTCCGGCTGACCGACGCGTCCGCCGCCGAGTCCACGCTGCGCTTCCTGCTCTCCCCCAAGTCGGCGTACGTCAGCGGCCAGGTGATCGGGGTCGCGGCCGAGGGGCCCGACGGCCCTGTCGACTGGGATCTCCCGCTCACCGGACGCACCGCGCTCGTCACCGGCGCCGCCCGCGGCATCGGCGAGGCCGTCGCAGAGACACTGGCCCGGTACGGCGCCCATGTCGTCGTCCTGGACGTGCCGCAGGCCGCGGAGGACGCCCGCCGGGTCGCCGCGCGGCTGGGCGGCAGCGCCCTCACGCTCGACATCACGGCCGCCGACGCGGGCGAGCGGATCGCCGCCGAGCTGCCCGACGGGCTGGACGTGCTGATCCACAACGCGGGGATCACCCGGGACCGGCGGCTGGTCAACATGCCCGCCGAGCGCTGGAGTTCGGTACTCGACGTCAATCTGGCCAGCGTGCTGCGCACCACGGACGCGCTGCTCGCCAAGGGCGCCCTGCGGCAGGGCGGGCGGATCGTGGCCACCGCCTCCATCGCCGGACTCGCGGGCAACGCGGGGCAGACGAACTACGGCGCGAGCAAGGCGGGCGTCGCCGGTCTGGTCCGGTCCCTCGCGCCGCGCGCGCTCGCCGAGCACGGGGTCACGGTGAACGCGGTGGCGCCGGGCTTCATCGAGACGAGGATGACGGCCGCGGTGCCGTTGTTCATCCGCGAGGCGGGGCGCCGGATGAACTCCCTCGCGCAGGGGGGCCTGCCGGTCGACGTGGCCGAGACGACCGCCTGGCTCGCCCATCCGGCGTCCGGCTCGGTGAACGGGCAGGTCGTGCGCGTGTGCGGCCAGAGTCTGCTGGGGGCGTAGTGACCGGCGTGGTGACCAACCTGTCCGGGCCTCCGTCGCTCGGCCCCCTGCTCGCCCTCGGCGCGCTGCGCTCGCCGTTCAAGCGACCCCGGCCGGGCGTCGCGTTCCCCGGCACCGGCGACCGGCTCGTCCTGCCCGACCTGCGGGTGGACCTGGCCCGGCTGGCGGCCTACGAGCGGGTGTGCGGCTTCCCGACCGGCGAGGACTCCCTGCCGCTCACCTATCCCCACGTCCTCGGCTTCCCGCTGGCCATGCGGATCATGAGCGGCCGCGGCTTCCCGCTGCCGCTGCTCGGCCTCGTCCACACGTCGATCGAGATCACCCGCCACACCGCTCTCGCGGCCACCTCCAGCCACGAACTCGCCGTGCACGTCGAGCGGTTGGCCGCGCACCGGCGCGGGACCGAGGCGGTCGTCGTCACGGAGCTGCGGGACGGCGGCGCGGTCGTGTGGGAGTCGACGAGCACGTATCTGGCCCGGCACCGCACCGAGGCCGCGCCCGCTCCACGGGAACCGGAGCCCGACCCGCTCGCCGTGCTCGACGAGTGGCGGCTCGCCGCCGACGTCGGACGCCGCTACGGCGCCGCGTCGGGCGACCGCAACCCCATCCACCTCCACCCGCTCACCGCCCGCCTCTTCGGCTTCCCCCGGGCCATCGCGCACGGCATGTGGACCGTGGCCCGCTGCCTCGCCGCACACGGCACCCCCCAGGCCGTACGGGTACGCGCGGAGTTCCGGGCACCGGTCCTGCTACCGGGAACGGTGACCTTCGCGGCGGACGGCGAACGGTTCGAGCTGCGCGGGCCGGGAGAGTCGGGACGGGTTCATGTGAGCGGCCGGGTGAACCCGCTCACGCCGTGACCGGCCCCGGGTGAAACGGGGTCGGGTGGCCGGGCTCGGGTGGCCTGGCCGGGCCCGGATGACCAGGCTCGGACGACCGGCCCCGGATGACCAAACCCGGATGACCAAGCCCGGGTGGCCGGCGCGTCGGCAGGGCGCCGGTTGCCCGGTCCGTCGTGGCGTGCTTCCGGCGGGTCGCCCGGTGGTCCTGCGCGATCGGCCCCCGAAACTGCCCTTGAGGTCCTTACCCCGGCCGCGTTCCGTCGAGCACAGTGGTGGGTTCAGATGGCTCTGTCGCTGAAGGGAGCGTCCATGCGCGCGCAGGACCAGGAGAAAGACCTGGGTGGCAACCGCCGGTCCAAGGCCGGGAGGGGCTCCGCCCGGTCGTCGCTCCCAGGGCCGGCGGCGGGACTGCTCGCCCTCCAGCGCTCGGCGGGCAACGCGGCGGTGACGCGTGCCATCGAGGAACAGCGGCACGAGCACGGCCCCGGCTGCGGCCACGCGGACCGGTCGGTCCAGCGGGATGCGGAGACCGCCGACGCACAACAGGACGCGGTGCAGCGCCGGGCGTCGCTGGCCGAGGTGACCGGATCCGGCGGCAGCGGTCTGGACCCGCGCATCCAGGCCAAGGCCGAGCAGGCGTACGGAATGTCGCTCGGCCACGTGCGCGTGCACAACGACGCGACCGCCCAGCGCGCGAGCGCCGACTTCCAGGCCCACGCGCTGACCGTCGGCCACCACATCGTGCTCGGCTCGTCCCAGGTGGACGACGAGACGATGTTCCACGAACTCGACCACGTCCGGCAGCAGTCGCAGGGCCCGGTGGCGGGCACCGACAACGGCTCGGGTGTGAAGGTGTCCAACCCGGGCGACGCCTTCGAGCGTCAGTCGGCCGCCAACGGCCGTCTGGTCGCGCAGGGTTCGGCCCCCGACCTCTCGCTGCCCGGCTCGGCGGGCCACGGGGCTCCGGTGCAGCGGGCGGCGGCCGGCGAGCGGCAGAGCGTGCAGCGGATGCCCAAGGAGGCGACCAAGTCCAGGGCCGGCAGGGGCGGCAAGAAGGCGACCGTGGCGCAGGCGATCACCAGGGCGCTCGTGCAGAACCACGGCTGGAAGGAGTACGGCGGGCAGCAGAACAAGACCGTGCACTTCCCGATCGCCTCCGACAACGCCCCCGATCACGCGAAGAGCGAGGGGCTCAAGGGCGCCGCGCTGAGCGCGATGTACCACGGCACCGGCAACATCCGGAAGGAACGCTCCTTCTCGGCGGAACGCCCGGAGCAGGCCCTTCGCTGGATCTCCACCGTCACCTTCAACTACCTCAACGACCTGCGCAAGCAGCCCGAGGAAGTACAGGCGGGCGTGAGCGCCGTCCAGCAGGAGGGGCCGGAGGGCGCCGCCACGCGGTACCAGCTGTACATCTCGTCGAACAAGGACGGCGCCAACAAGGCACTCTCCGACCTGTACGAAGGCAAGGCCAGCGCCGCGGAGTTCCTCACCGCGATCCTGAAGGCCGGCGAGCCGAACCTCTCCAGCCGCACGGCGCTCGAACAACGGCACGCCCAGAAGCTGTCCTCACGTCTGCTGGAGAGCGGGCAGGGCAGGGAGGCGTACAGCACGGTTCTCCAGGCTCTCGGTGGCTCGGTGAGCGTGCCCGCGAAGCGGGAGGACGCCGCTACGGACGGCCTGCACGCCGAGCGCCGCATCGTGGAGAGCGCGCCGGCGGGCAGCGTCTCCGCGATCGCCGGGGTCAAGCGGCCCTGCATGGTCTGCTACATGGAACTCTTCGTCGGCGACGACTCCAAGCGTCCCGGCCCCTACTGGCCGAGCAAGGCCTCCAACATCGGGGAATCCGACTACACCATCGCGAACGCCGACATGCTCGCGCTGCGCATCCACACGGCGGCGGAGAAGGGCGGCGGCACGCACGTCAGCCTCCGGGTGGACTGCGAGGGCCAGGAGCGGGTGGACACCGGCTACGGCTCCGAATCCGACTCCTCGGCCTCGGACAGCGAGCAGGCCCCGGCGCTGATACCGGCGGATGCGATGGACCTGAGCTGAGGCGACACCCGAGGGCCTGACCGCGAAGGGCCCGACCGCGAGGCCCTCAGGCCTCCGGTGGGGTCCAGGGCCGGCCGTCCATGAGGTTTCCCAGGCCGGCCCAGGCGAAGTTCATCAGGGTCGCCGCCGCCTGCCGGGCGGTGGTGCCGTCGGCGGTGTTGGCCCAGGCGGCGAGGGACTCGGCGGCGCCGACCAACGCCTCGGCGAGTCCGGCGACCTCCCGTTCGGCCAGGTCGGGGTCCATGGGGGTCCCCCCGCACGAGCGAAGCCGAGGGTGGGGGAGGGCCTCCCGGGCCGCGACCACGATCAGGTGCGTGACGAACGCGACGATCTCCTCGCGCATCGCCGTGACCTCGGCGGCGAAGGGCTCGCCGTGCGTGCGGGCCTGAAGATGCAGCACGGACCAGGCGTGCGGATGCTCGGCGGTGTGCGCGAAGAACGCCCGCAGACCGTCCCAGAGTTGGCGGTCGGCGGGCAGGTCGGTGCGGACGCCGGTGCGCACCGCCGCGACGAGCGCTGTGGCCTCGCGCCGGATGCAGGCGGTGAAGAGGTCTTCCTTGGAGTTCAGGTACAGGTACACCAACGGCTTGGACACGCCCGCGAGTTCGGCGATCTCGTCCATGGACGCGGCCATGTACCCCCGGCGGCCGAAGGTCTCCACGGCGGCGTCCAGCATCTGCTGCTCACGGACCGCACGCGGCATCCGCTTGGTCTTCACGGTCCCCATGGACACAGCGTAGTTGGGCCCGCTCGGGTCCGGCCCGGCCCGCCCCGCCGTGTGACGCGACTACGAGGTCTGCGCCTGGCCCTGCGGCTGCGTCGCCTCGTCGATCGAGGCGTCCTCCTGGGACTTGTTGGCCTCCAGGTTGGCCTTCATACGGTCCACCCGCTCCACGACGTGCACCGAGGCACGGTCGCGCTCCTTGCGCAGCACCACGAAACTGATCGGCGCGGAGATCACCAGCGACAGCAGCAGGATCCACATGATGTTGGAGTCGCCGAGACCGCGGGGCACGACGCCCGAGTAGACGAGACCCCAGACGACCACGAGGCAGCCGGCGAAGACACCGAGGCGCATCAGTGTGTAGCGGAGCATGTCAATCCACTCTTCCGATTCCAAAAGGGGCCGTCATCCAGTGAAGCACGCCGGGGTGCCGATCTTGCATCGGGGTGCGAACGGTCGGAGCGGTCGCGCCGGTCACGTCAGGGGCAGCAGCATGATGATGTCGTCGCGGTCGTCACCCGGCGCGACCCTGATGGCGCCGGGCACCCGGCCGACCTCCTTGTAGCCGCAGGAGCCGTAGAAGTGCTCCAGGCCGAGGCCGCCCCGGCAGGTGAGCCGGATCGCGTCGATGCCGTCGAAGGCGCGGGCCTCCTCGGCGGCGGCCGCCAGCAGGTCGCGGCCGTAGCCCTTGCCCTGGTGCCGGGGGTGCACCATCACCGTGTAGAGCATCACCCAGTGGGTCTGGAGCCGGTGGGTGTTGAAGCTGAAGAAGGCCGTCGCCGCCACCTCGCCGGCCGCGTCGTGTCCGACGAGCAGCCGGGTACGGCCCTCGACCATCTGGACGAGGTGGCGGACCAGCTCCGGCCGGATCGTCTCGCGCTCCACCGGCGCCACGAAGCCGACGGCTCCGCCCGTGTTGGAGACATCCGTCCACAGGTCGAGGATGCCGTCACGCAGGGCGGGGGTGACGGCGGGATCGAGAGTGAAAGTAAGGGCCACGGAAGGATGCTAATCCTTACGCGGCCCTGACTTCCATGTCCCTGCTCCTACCGCCTCAGACCCGCATCGGCTGCGGCGACTCGCGGAGCGCCGGGTCGGGGCCGTCGTACTCGCGGATGATCTCGTACCGGGTGTTGCGCTCCATCGGGCGGAAGCCGGCGTCCCGGATGAGGTCCAGCAGGTCGTCGCGGGTCAGCTTGTTCGGGGTGCCGTAGTTGTCGGCGTCGTGCGTGATCTTGTACTCGACGACCGAGCCGTCCATGTCGTCGGCGCCGTGCTGGAGCGCGAGCTGCGCGGTCTGGACGCCGTGCATGACCCAGAAGACCTTGACGTGCGGGACGTTGTCGAAGAGCAGCCGGGAGACCGCGAAGGTCTTCAGGGCCTCCGCGCCGGTCGCCATCTGGGTGCGGGCCTGGAGCCGGTTGCGGACCTTGCCGTCCTGCATGTCCACGAAGTCGTGCTGGTAGCGCAGGGGGATGAAGACCTGGAAGCCGTTCGTCTCGTCCTGGAGCTCACGCAGGCGCAGGACGTGGTCGACGCGGTGGCGGGGCTCCTCGATGTGGCCGTACAGCATGGTGCACGGGGTCTTGAGCCCCTTCTCGTGCGCCAGCCGGTGGATACGCGACCAGTCCTCCCAGTGGGTGCGGTGGTCGACGATGTGCTGCCGGACCTCCCAGTCGAAGATCTCGGCGCCGCCGCCGGTCAGCGACTCCAGACCGGCGTCGATCAGCTCGTCGAGGATCTCGGAGGCCGACAGCCCGCTGATCGTCTCGAAGTGGTGGATCTCCGTCGCCGTGAACGCCTTCAGGGAGACGTCCGGGAGCGCGGCCTTCAACTCCCGCAGCGAGCGCGGGTAGTAGCGCCACGGCAGGTTCGGGTGCAGGCCGTTGACGATGTGCAGCTCGGTGAGGTTCTCGCCCTCCATCGCCTTGGCGAGCTTCACCGCCTCCTCGATGCGCATCGTGTACGCGTCCTTCTCGCCCGGCTTGCGCTGGAAGGAGCAGTAGGCGCAGGAGGCCGTGCACACGTTCGTCATGTTGAGGTGCCGGTTGACGTTGAAGTGCACGACGTCGCCGTTCTTGCGGGTCCGCACCTCGTGCGCCAGTCCGCCCAGCCACGCCAGGTCGTCCGACTCGTACAGCGCGATGCCGTCCTCACGGGTCAGCCGCTCACCGGCCCTGACCTTCTGCTCCAGCTCGCGCTTGAGTCCGACATCCATGCCCACACCTCTCTACGACTTCCTACTGCCTGCTACGACGTCCTGCGAGGCACCACCGACCACCAACCGTACGGCTACACCTCTTCGGGAAGCTCCCCGACCCGGTTCTCCCACTTGGTGGAGAGCACGATGGTGGTACGGGTCCGGGACACGCCCTTGGTCCCGCTGAGCCGCCGGATGATCCGCTCAAGACCGTCCACGTCGTTCGCCCGCACCTTGAGCATGAACGAGTCGTCGCCGGCGATGAACCAGCAGTCCTCGATCTCGCTGAGGTCCTTCATCCGGTTCGCCACGTCCTCGTGGTCGGCGGCGTCGGAGAGGGAGATGCCGATGAGGGCGGTGACGCCGAGGCCGAGCTGGGCGGCGTTCACCGTGGCGCGGTAGCCGGTGATGACCCCGGCCGCCTCCAGCCGGTTGATGCGGTCGGTGACGCTGGGTCCCGACAGACCGACGAGGCGTCCCAGCTCCGCGTAGGAGGCCCGGCCGTTCTCCCTCAGGGCCTGGATGAGCTGCCTGTCCACCGCGTCCATGCGATCGAAGCCTTCCGATAAGGAGAGATGAGGAGTGTGGGGGGGAGTTCCTGAAGCGGATGTTTCTGAAGCGGGTTTCCCGAAGCGGGTGTTCCCGCGGCGGTGGTGCGTGCCGTCCGCGCCGTCCGCGTCCGACGCTCAGGCGGGAGGACGGGAGCCGCCGCCGATCTCGCCCTTCCAGCGGCGGTACAGCCCGTGCCCGACGCCCGCCGCGTCGAGGACCCGCCCGGCGACGAAGTCCACCAGGTCCTGGATGTGGGTGGCGCCCGCGTAGAAGGCCGGGGAGGCCGGCACGACGCTCGCGCCCGCCTCGTCCAGGGCGACCAGATGACGCAGGGTCTGCCCGTTCAGCGGGGTCTCCCGGACGGCCACGACCAGCGGGCGCCGCTCCTTGAGCGTCACGCTCGCCGCCCGCTGGAGGAGGTCCTTGGAGAGCCCGAGGGCGACCCCGGCCACACAGGCGGTGGAGGCGGGCACGATCAGCATGCCCTTCGTGGCGTACGAACCGGAGGAGGGCCCGGCGGCCAGGTCCCCGGCCGCCCAGTACCGCACCCGGTCGCCCTCGCGTTCGAGGTCCACGTCGAAGGTGCCCGGCTTTCCGTCGGCCCCACGCGCGAGCCATTCCCGCAGGTCGTCGTGCCAGTGCGCGTCCCGGAAGGAGATCCCCGTCTCGTCGAGCAGGGTGAGCCGCGAGGCCCGGCTGACCACCAGGTCGACGCTCTCTCCCGCGGCGAGCAGCGCCCGCAGCACAGCGGCGGCATAGGGCGTACCGGACGCCCCGGACACCCCCACGATCCAAGGCACGCGCTGCGTTTCTCCTGCGTTCACACCTTGAGCGTACCGGTGGGCGGAGAGGTCTTCAGGACCGGTCGGCCCTGGAGCCCGCGTGCCCCCTTCGCTCCCCGCGCCCGCGCGTTCACCCGGACGGAGTACATGGACCGATCACGCGGACCGACCGGCCCTAGACCGTGAGCCCCCGCACCAGCAGGTCGATCAGCGCGCACCCGAACAGGCTGATGCCGATGAACCCGTTGGTCGAGAAGAACGCCCTGTTCAGGCGGGTCAGGTCGTGCGGCCGCACGATCGTGTGCTCGTAGACGAAGGCACCCGCGACGATCACCAGGCCGAGCCAGAAGAAGGCACCGGCGTCGGTGGTCAGGGCGTACCAGACGAACAGGGCCGTCGTGATCGCGTGGCAGACCCGCGCGCCCCAGACCGCCGCCGGGATGCCGAAGCGGGCCGGGACCGACATGACGCCGACCTCGCGGTCCGTCTCGACGTCCTGGCAGGCGTAGATCAGGTCGAAGCCGCCGATCCAGATGCCCACCGCCAGGCCCAGGATCACCGCGTCCCAGGACCACTCGCCGGTGATCGCCAGCCAGCCGCCGATCGGGCCCATCGCCTGCGCCAGGCCGAGGATGGCCTGCGGGAAGTTCGTGAAGCGTTTGCCGTACGGGTACACGACCATCGGGATCACCGCGATGGGGGCCAGGGCCAGGCAGAGCGGGTTCAGCAGCGCCGCCGCGCCCAGGAAGATCACCAGGGCGATCAGGGCGCCGGTCCAGGCGTGCCGCACCGACATCGCGCCCGTCACCAGCTCGCGGTGCGCCGTGCGGGGGTTACGGGCGTCGATTTCGCGGTCGATGATCCGGTTGACCGCCATGGCGAAGGTGCGCAGCCCCACCATGCAGACGGTGACCAGCAGCAGCTTGCCCCAGTGGATGTTCTCGTCGGTCCGGAACATCGCCGTCAGCGCGGCGATGTAGGCGAAGGGCAGCGCGAAGACCGAGTGCTCGATCATCACCAGCCGCAGGAAGGCCTTGGTGCGTCCTGGCTGCGGCAGCGCCGCGGAAGCGGAACTCACAGTCCGTACTCCTTCCAGCGGCGGTCGACCTTCGCCGCCGTATCCGGGTCGGACAGCACCATCTCCGGCCAGCCGCCGTCCCGCGTGTACCCCTCCTCGGGCCACTTCCGGGTCGCGTCGATGCCGGCCTTGCCGCCCCAGAACTGCTGGTAGGAGGCGTGGTCGAGATGGTCGACCGGTCCTTCGACGACGGACAGGTCGCGGGCGTAGTCGGTGTTGCCGAGTGCCCGCCAGGCGACCTCGTGCAGGTCGTGGACGTCGCAGTCCGCGTCGACGACCACGATCAGCTTGGTCAGGGACATCATGTGGGCGCCCCAGACCGCGTGCATGACCTTCTGCGCGTGCTTGGGGTACTTCTTGTCGATCGAGACGATCGCGCAGTTGTGGAAGCCGCCGGCCTCGGGCAGGTGGTAGTCCACGATGTCCGGGACGATGATCTTCAGCAGCGGGAGGAAGAAGCGTTCCGTGGCGCGGCCCAGCGGGCCGTCCTCCGTCGGCGGCCGGCCGACCACGATCGACTGGAGCAGCGGCCGCTTGCGCATCGTCACGCAGTCGATCTTCAGGGCGGGGAACGGCTCCTGCGGGGTGTAGAAGCCGGTGTGGTCGCCGAACGGGCCCTCCGGCAGCATCTCGCCCGGCTCCAGCCAGCCCTCGATCACGACCTCCGCCTGCGCCGGCACCTGGAGCGGGACCGTCTTGCAGTCGACCATCTCGATCCGCTTGCCCGCGATGAAGCCGGCGAAGAGGTACTCGTCGATGTCGCCGGGGAGCGGGGCGGTGGAGGCGTACGTCACGGCGGGCGGGCAGCCGAAGGCGATCGCGACGGGGAGCTTCTCGCCCTTGCGGGCCGCGACCTGGTAGTGGTTGCGGCTGTCCTTGTGGATCTGCCAGTGCATGCCGATGGTGCGCTTGTCGTGGCGCTGGAGGCGGTACAGGCCGAGGTTGCGGATCCCGCTCTCCGGGTCCTTGGTGTGCGTCAGGCCCAGGTTGAAGAAGGAGCCGCCGTCCTGCGGCCAGGTGAAGAGGGCGGGGAGGGCGTCGAGGTCGACGTCGTCGCCGTGCAGGACGACCTCCTGGACGGGTGCGTCCTGGGGCTTCACCTTCTTCGGCGGGACGTGCGTCATCGCGCCGAGCTTGCCGAACGCCTCGCGCACGCCCACGAACCCGTGCGGCAGCTCGGGCCGCAGCAGTCCGCCGATCTTCTCGCTGATCTCGGCGTACGACTTGAGGCCTAGGGCCTTCAGGAGCCGTCGGTCGGTGCCGAACACGTTCATCGCGAGGGGCATGCTCGACCCCTTCACGTTCTCGAAGAGGAGCGCGGGGCCACCGGACTTCTGGACCCGGTCGACGATCTCCCCGACCTCCAGATACGGATCGACCTCAGCCTTGACGCGCTTGAGGTCGCCTTCGCGTTCCAGTGCCCTGAGCAGGGAACGAAGATCGTCGTAAGCCATGTGTCCCAGTATCGCCGAGGCCCGTCCGGCGCCGACGCGCGCCCCGTACTACGCCCCCCGCACCACGGCGGATCCGGCCCGCCCGCGAGGGAACGTTTTCCGCCACCCGCTACCCTGGCCCGGTCACCGGGGCCGTTCCGCGCCCCCGTCGCCGTCTCCTGGGGGAACCCGCCACCATGCTCAGGTATCTGCCGTTCCTGCTGGTACTGGCGCTGTGGATCTACGCCTTCATCGACTGCCTCAACACCCCCGAGGAGGAGGTGCGGGGGCTGCCGAAGGTGGTCTGGGTCATCATCATCCTGCTCTTCGGCGAGGTGCTCGTCGGTCCGGTCGCGTGGCTGGTGGCAGGCAAGGCGCGCCGCGCGCCCGTGGGCGGTGGCACGCCGGCCGGGTCGCCCCGCGGCCGGCGGGCCGAGTGGGTCGCGCCCGACGACAACCCCGAGTTCCTCAAGTCCCTCAAGGAGAACAAGGGAGAGGACAAGAAGGACGACGAGGCTCTCCTCAAGGACTGGGAGGCCGACCTGCGCCGCCGCGAGGACGAGCTGAAGCGCCGCGAGTCCGGTGAGGACCCCCAGCCTCCGCAGAGCTGAGACACGCCGACGGCGCCCTGCGGTCTCGGTGAGACGCGGGCGCCGGGGCATGCACGCAGGGGCCGCCGGAGCGGGCGGCCCCGGGGCGGGGACGGATCCTAGGCCGCGTCGTGTTCGACGGACCTGGGCGAACACTGGGGACCGTGCTGCCAGTAGCAGCCGATCTGGACGAGGCCGTAGCGGTAGTCCGAGCCGGTGCCTGCGATGGGCCGGGCGTCCCGGCCGAGCGTGCGCAGGATGTCCCGGGCGTTGCCCTTGCAGTGGCCGGAGGTCAGGCACAGTGCGGCGGAGCCGGTGACGAAGGGCGCGGCCATGCTCGTACCGGAGAGGTGGCCGTAGTCCTCGCCCAGCGGCGTGGCGCGGGTGGGGAGAGTGGAGAGGATGTCGGCACCCGGGGCCGCGATGTCCACCCACGACGCTCCGTGGTTGGAGAAGGGCGCCCGCTGGTCGAACACGGTGGTGGCGGCGACGCTGATCGCCTCCGGGTAGGCGGCCGGGTAGTTCAGCGCGGTCGTACCGGCGTTGCCCGCGGAGGCCACCACGGCGACGCCCGCCTGGGTGGCCAGCCGGACGGCCTGGTGCACCAGCGGGCTGTCCACCGAGGTGCCCAGACTCAGGTTGGCGACCCGGATGTTCTTCGCCTTCGCGTTCTGGGCGACCCAGTTCAGGCCCGCGATGAGGTCGGAGAAGAGCCCTGAGCCGCTGTCACCCAGGACCTTGACGTTCCACAGCCGGGTGCCGGGGGCGGTGCCCTCCGCGCCGATGCCGTTGTTGAGCGCCTGGATGATTCCCGCGACGTGCGTCCCGTGGCCGTGGAGGTCGCTCGCGCCGGGCGAGGTGCTGAAGTTGGCGTTCCCCGCCACCCGCAGGTCCGGGTGACCGGCGTCCACACCGGTGTCCAGCACCGCCACCCCGACCCGGGCGGCCGCGGGCACCCGGAATCCGTGCTCGGAGCCCGCCACGGCGCCGATCCGGAACAGGCCCCACTGCCCGGCGAGCAGCGGGTCGCCCTGGTACGCGACACCGCCCCCGTCCGGCTTGCCCGTCCGCTGTCGCGGCGCCTGGAGCGAGGAACCGGCGATCGGTTCGGGCAGGGACACCAGCTGGTCGGGTTCGACCGAGGCGACCTGCGGGTCGGCGCGGATGGCCTCGATCTGGTCCGCGGTCGCCTCCAGGGCGTAGCCCTTGAGGGCCGCCCCGTCCACGGTGGCGTCGAAGACGTGGCGCAGCCGGCTCCCGCCGTCCGACGCCTGTCCCTTCGCCTGCTCCTCGGCGACCTTGCCCGGGTCGGTGACCGTGTCCTTCAACTGCACGATCCACCGCTCCGCCGGAGCGGGTTCGGCGGCCTGCGCGGAGCCGGGCACGACCGCGGCGGCCGCGAGGGCCGACAGCGCGGCACAGGCGACCAAACCATTACGGATCCGGATCTTTCCGAGTCTTCGCACCAAATCCTCCACACCCTGCACACCCTGCACACCGAAGATCGACAAGGTAGGACAATAGGAGCGGCCCCATGGTGCCTGGAGACGACTCACTCGGGACCGGTCGGACCGATCATGAAATCACCTGATCGGACGCGTCGGGCCGGTGCTGGAGGGCCTGCGCCGGGAGGACGATACGGCGGGCCCGCGCGGGCGGCGCTCACGGCCCGCGGGGAGGCGCTGACGGCCCGCACCCACGCGATGCCGGAGGGCGCGGGCGCCCTCCACGGCTACTGCGCCCGCGTCACCGCAGCCGGGACGACGACAGGATCGACAGCAGGTGGGCCGGGACCATCACCCAGGTGATCGCGGCGATGGCCGCCAGCGCCCAGCGGGTGGGCCCGACACCGCCGGTCGCCGCGTCCAGGGCGGCCACGGCCAGCAGGACCAGGGAGGCCTCGATACCGTTGGTGACCCGGTGGATCTTGAAGGCGGCGGCGAGCCGACGCAGCGAGGCGACGCCCTGGGAGCGGGGCGCGGTGGCCTCGTCGTCGGCGACGGCGAGGCCGCGCCGGGCCCGGGCCACGTCCACCAGGTCGGTCGAGGCCTTCAGCAGCACCACACCGAGCGCGGTCGCCAGCCCCAGCGACACCCAGCCGTTGAAGCCCGCCCAGCCGCCGAGTCCGGACTCGGCGGCCCGGAAGCCGAAGCCGATCATGAGTGCCGCGTCAGCCAGATACGCGCCGAGCCGGTCGACGTAGATGCCGGTCGCGCTGTTCTGTCCCTTCCAGCGGGCGACCTCGCCGTCCACGCAGTCGAAGAGCAGGAACAACTGCATCAGGAGCGCGGCGAGCACGGCCCCCGCGAGACCGGGGACGAGCAGCGCGGCACCGGACAGCACCCCGCACACCACCATCGTCCAGGTCAGCTGGTCCGGGGTGACCCGGGTGCGCACCAACTGGCGGGTGAACCGCAGCGAGACGCGCCGCATGTAGAGGCGCCCCGCCCAGTGCTCGCCGTTGCGGCTGGCGAGCTTGGCCTGCGGCTGGCAGACCTCCCGCAGCTCCTCCAGAACAGGAGCAGCAACCATGAACTTTCCTTCCGCCCGGGGCTCAACTGCCGCGCCTGCGGCGGTGATCGGCACAGGTTACTTGACCCGCTCCCGGACATTTCCCGGGGGATCTCGGCATGGTCGGCTGTGCTGTCGGGACCCGCTCGGCGGCCCGGACCAGGTCATCTCACGCCCGCTCACCACCCGGACCACCAGCCGGTTCGCCGGCCGGTGCGCCATCGCCTCACCACACGATCGCGTGAGCGCCCGCGTCGGCACGGCTCCCTCCGGGAACGGATCGGGGTGAAGGCACGCAGCCTGTCGAGGAGTCGAGGAGGACCTGATGGTCCGGATGGATCAGGCGACGGCGCGGTCGTGGCTCGCCACCGCTGTCGAGGAGGCGCGGGCCGGTCTCGCCGAGGGCGGCATCCCGATCGGGGCCGCGCTCTACGGCCCGGACGGCACCCTGCTGGGCCGCGGCCACAACCGGCGCGTCCAGGACGACGACCCCTCCACGCACGCGGAGACGGCCGCCTTCCGCGCCGCGGGACGGCAGCGCTCGTACCGCGGCACGACGATGGTGACCACCCTGTCCCCCTGCTGGTACTGCTCCGGACTGGTCCGCCAGTTCGGCATCTCCCGGGTGCTCGTCGGCGAGGCGAGCACCTTCCACGGCGGCCACGACTGGCTGGCGGAGCACGGCGTCGAGATCGTGCTCCTGGACGACTCCGAGTGCGTCGCCCTGATGCGTGACTTCATCGCGAAGAACCCGGCTCTCTGGAACGAGGACATCGGTGAGTGACTCCCCTGCCGCCCGCACCGCCGCCACCTCCACCTCCTCCAACACCTCCCGCATCCCGACCATCGACCTCGGGCCGTGGCTCTCCGGCGACGCCGACGCCCGCGCCGCGATCGCCCGTACCGTCGACGACGCCCTGCGGACCGCCGGGTTCCTGCTGGTCACCGGGCACGGGGTCGACCCCGCCCTGCGCGACCGCATCCGGAAGGCCGCCCGGACGTTCTTCGTGCTGCCCGCCGACGTCAAACAGGCCTACCGCGCGAAGGTCGGGGGCCGCGGCTGGCTGGGGCCGGGCGCGGAGGCCAACGGGTACTCGGAGGGGACACAGACCCCGCCGGACCTGAAGGAGTCCCTGACCTTCGCGACGCACGAGCCCTTCGACGACCCGGTGGTCAACGCGGAGTGGTACGCCCCGAACGTGTGGCCCGCCGAGGTGCCGGAACTCCGGGGGCCGTGCGAGGAGTACCTGACCCGGATGGGTGAACTGGAGAAGCGGCTGCTCTCCCTGCTCGGAGAGGCCCTCGGTCTCGAACCGGACTTCTTCTCCCGGCACATGGATCACCCGACCTACGGTTTCAACATCAACTGGTACCCGGGGACGGAGGTCGTCGGGGAGCCGCAGCCGGGCCAGTTCCGGATCGGCCCGCACACCGACTTCGGCACCGTCACCATCCTCGACCGGCAGGCCGGCAAGGGCGGGCTCCAGGTCTGGACGGACGAGGGCGGCTGGGAGGACGCGCCCTTCGACCCGGACGCCTTCACCATCAACATCGGTGACCTGATGGCCCGCTGGACCGGTGACCGCTGGCGCTCGGGCAGGCACCGCGTACTGCCGCCCCCGGCCGACGCGCCCGCCGAGGAGCTGATGTCCCTCGTCTACTTCGGCGAGTGCGCCCCGGGGACGCTCGTGGAGTCCGTTCCGGCGCCCGTCGGCCGGGTGGCGTACGAGGCGGTGGACTCTCATGTCTATCTGCGGGAGAAACTCGACTCGATCACGGTGGAATGACGTCCTCATTCCGCTCACGTCCGGAAGTTTCGTGACCCAACGGACACCACACGATCTGGCACTTACCAACTCCCTCTCCTTACCCTTGCGTTGGGAACCGAGCCCTGGGGGAGGTGCGCGGTGCACAGACGGTTGTACGGGCGTGGCGCGCTGTTCGACGTCGAGCCCGTCGGTCTCGTACCGCGACTCGTGGGGATCCGTCCGTACGAGCTCCACGCGGAGAAGCCCGAACACCCCGCGGGACCGCCCCTGCTGGTGCTGGCGGGCGGCCGGGGTCTGGGCAAGAGCGCGGTGCTCGCCGAGTTGTGGGACGCCTACACGGAGCACACCCGCAGGGGCGAGGCCCGCAGACGTACCCCGGTCGCGTTGATCGACTGCGAGGACGAGCAGTTCGCGCGGCCACCGCACGAGGAGAGCCCTGAGTCCTGGTCGCCGGTCTGGCAGGCGCTGCTGGTCGTCGCCGAGCAGTTGACGGAACCGGTGCGGGCGGCCGGGCAGCTCACCTTTCCGCGCCTGACGGCCGGGCTGGTGGCGGTCCGGGCCAGCGACTGGAGCGGCCGGACCGACTCCGACCGCATCCGGCGGGAGCTGGTGCGGATCCTGCTGCTGAACGAGCGCGCCTCCCGGTTCAGCCTGGCCGGGCGGTGGGCGGCCAAGGTCGCGTCGAAGGTGATCGCGGCGGCGAGCGGCGGGGGCCCGTTCGTCGCGGCGACCGTCGAGGCCACCCTGGAGGCCCTCTCCGAGGGCGTCACGCACCGCAAGGAGCAGAAGCCGGCCACCTGGTACCGCTCCTATCCGAACGCGGGCGGCAACGCCAAGCGGGGGCTGCTGCTGCTCGCCGGGAACTTCCGGGCCGGCGGCACCTCGCGCGAACACGCCGAACGCTGGCTGGTGCGGGCGCTGCTCGCCGACCTGGCCGAGGCCTACTCGGGGCTCGGTTCGCATCTGACCCGGCTGGGCCGGCCGCTCGTGCTGCTGGACAACGCGCGCGGCGGCCCGGGCCCCGGGCTGCTGGACGCCGTCCTGCGGGACCGGGCGGACGGGGTCGCCGACCAGGTGGTGTGGGTGGCGACGGTACGCGGCGCGAGCCATCCGGCGCTCGGCGACGCCGTACGCCGTGAACTGCCGGAGGTGGCCCGGGCCACGGACTGGGAGCCGGGCAGTTCGCCCTCCTCGCGGGCACTGCTCGTACCGCTGCCGCCGCTGTCCCCCGACGACACCCTGCACATGGTCGGCGCGGTCTGCGACGACACCGAGCCGCCGCCCCGATTCCCGCACGCCACGCACCGGCTGACGGGTGGAAACCCGCTCGGGATCGTGCTGCTCGCGACCGCCGCTCGGCAACACCCCGACCTGGCGGTCTCGTTGGGGCGGCTGCTCACCGCGAAGGTCAGGCTGGAGGAGGGGCAGGCCGACGACGGCAGGCCCGCCTACGCCGAGTTGCTGGCCCGTCTGGTCCCGGCCGACCGGCTGGACGAGCTGACGGTCCTCGCGGCCGCTCACGACCACGGCTCCGCCGTGGTCCTCGCCGATGCCCGGCTCCCCGACGACTTCGGTTCCTCGGGCGTCCGGTCGCTGCGGGCGCGGCTCGCCGCGGAGGGGCTGCCGGCCGCGCCGGGCCACTTCGTCGGCGACCCCTTCACCCGCACCCTGCTGCTGCTCCGGCTGCACCACCGGCCCGCCGACCACGCCAAGTGGCGCGAGGTGCACGAGACCCTGATCCGGCACTACACCCATGCCGACGGCCGGGACCCGGACGACCAGGACCCCGCCCACGCCCGGTACCGGCTCTACCACGAGCTGGCGCTCGGCGACACGGCCGGCGCGGTGGCCTACCTGCGCGACACGTTCGCCTCCTTACGCACCCGCACCTGGCTGGACACCCTGCGGTTCCTGGCCTCCGCGCCCTACTTCCACGCGCACGACGCGGCAGGCCGCGACTTCGACGGCCAGGACGACCGCCGGTCGGCGATCGCGCTGGGCCGCACGGACGCCGGCCAGGAGCCGCCGGAGGGCGTGAACGCCGCCCTCCACCTGCGGATACGACGGCTGCTGCACGCCGTCTGGCAGGTGACCGACCCGCTGGTGCTGCCGGACCCGAAGGTGTGCGGGCGGCTGGAGTTCGAGCTGCTCCAGCTGTCCGACCAACGGCCCGCCGGGGGCGCGCTGCTGTTCGCGACCTCCCAGACCTGGCCCCGGGACGCCCTCGCGGGCCGCCCGCTGCGCACCCCGGCCGAGGACGAGGACGAGGACGGAGCCGGCGACGGACACGGACCGGACGACGGGGACGGGGTGGCGTGATGGCCGACGGGGACGGGGTGGCGTGATGGCCGACGGAGTCAGAAGCCCGCTGGTGCGGTGGCTGCGGGAGATCTGGGAGATCCGCCTCTACCGCTATCTGGCACTGTTGGTCACGGCCGCCGCGCTGACCGGGCTGGTCTTCGCCGTGCGGGCGGTCACCGACGAGGACCGGTCCTGCGCGCCCGGGGTGGCCCGTCCGGCCGGCAGCGACGAGTGCGTGGGCGTCGCCACGGGCGCCTACGACTTCGGGCATCCCCAACTGCGGGACGCGGTGCGGGCGATCGACCGGGAGAACGACCGGCTCAAGAAAGGCAGTTACGTCACGGTCGCACTGATGCTGCCGTACACCGCCTCCACCCCCTCGACCCTCAGCGACATCCAGCACGAGGTGCAGGGCGCCTACCTGGCGCAGTGGCAGGCCAACCACACCTCCAACGGCCAGGCTCCGGCGATCCGCCTGGCGCTCGCCAACCCGGGTGCCACCAGCGACCACTGGGAGACGATGGTCGACCGGCTGGAGCGGATGGCGAAGGGCGCCGACCGGCTGCGCGCGGTCGCCGGGGTGGGGCAGAGCACCGACAACAACAAGAAGGCCGTGGCGGAACTGACCCGGCGGGGCATCCCGGTGGTCGGCGCCTCCATCACCGCCGACAACCTCGCCAACGGGCAGAACGGCAAGGACCCCTTCCCCGGCCTGGCCCGGGTCTCCCCCACCAACACGGACGAGGCACGCGCCCTGGCCTCGTTCGCCAAGGTCGACGCCGGCCGGGCCCTGCTGGTGTACGACAAGCCGGGCGACCCGTACACGCGGACGCTCCAGACGTCGTTCGCCGCGCTGCTGAAGGGTTCGCCCTACGAGCCGCAGCCGTTCACCCCGCCCGCCGACCGCACCCAGGAGGGGACGACGGCGAACACCTTCCGGCAGATCACCCACCTCGTGTGCGACACCTCCGCGGAGACCGACACGATCCTGTTCGCGGGCCGGCACACGCAGTTGCGGCAGTTCGTCAACGCGCTCGGCACGCGCGGCTGCCAGAACCGGAAGTTCACGGTGCTGACGGGCGACGAGGGCTCGTACCTGTCCGGCGACAAGAAGCTGGACCGCACGGCACTCACCCACAACCTCTCCGTCCGCTACACCTCGCTGGCCCACCCGGACGCCTGGGTGAACGCCCCCGTGACCCTGCGGGGCGGTTCGGCGGCGGACGCGAAGGTCCTCACCGACCTCCTCGCCCGCAGCTCCCGCGAGCCGGTCGGCCCGATCGGTGACATCGCACTGGAGGACGGCCAGCTGATCATCGGTTTCGACGCGATGACGCTGGCCGTGCACGGCATCCGCGAAGCCACGCCCGACGGCGCGACCGTCCCGCCCCTCGCGGACGTCGGCCTCCAGTGGCCGCAGGTCAAGGGCTCGCTGCGGGTGAGCGGGGCGAGCGGCTGGATCTGCCTGGACGTACACGGCAATCCGTACGACAAGGCCGTCCCGATCGTGGAACTCCACCCCGACGGCGGCTCCCGCTTCGTCCGCATCGCCTGGCCGGAGGGCAAGCCTCCGACCACGGAGTGCCTGCCACCGTCCTAGCGGCTCAGGAGCCTGCCAGGATTTCGATCAGCCGTTTGAATCCGGCGCGCCGGCCGGGTTCGGTGCCGGACCGTGTTCCGCACGGTCACGGGCGCTCGCCCGCCTTGTCGACGACGGCGCGGCGCTGGACGGCAGTGTCGCCGAGCACTGTCCCCTTCTTCAGTCCCCGGTAGTCCCGGGTGAGGATCGCCCGCTGCCCGAGAAGTTCGGCCGTCTTCTTGTCGAAGGTCCACTCGAAGCGGATGGGCAGCTGGCTGTCCGTACGCGTGATCCCGACGCCGTGCCGCCCTCGGGCATCGACCGAGTCCTCGATCACCCTCACGCCGGGGACGCGGGCGATCGCCCGGTAGAGCGCGGCGCTCTGCGCCGGCGGCATGATCGAGTCACTCAGCAGTTTGACGGCCAGCTGCAGCACGGCCTGGTGCTTGTCGTAGGTCCCGTACAGCGTGGTCCCGACCCAGGCGGCCTCGTAGAGCCGAACGGATGATGCGACCAAATAGTCGTACATCGCGTCCGGGTCGGCGGGCAGGGACTTCAGGAACCGGTGGCTGAAGGTGTTGCCGTAGATCTCCTGTCCCGGCTGCCCGGCCGAACGGAGCAGCTCGCTGCCGTCCCTCCCGTTGCGCACCATGGTCTGGCGGCTGCCGTCCACGGAGACCCAGACCTCTGTGTGGTGCAGGGGCACGAAGACCAGCTTCTTGTCCAGCCCGGTCTCGAAGAAGGACTTCTCGGTGTCGACGTAGACGAACTGGTCGTCGCGCATCCTGCCGTACCCCTGCTGGTGCTCGGCCGCCAGCGCGACGTCCTCCAGCAGAGCCGCCGCCGACGTGACGCGCGGCCCCGCGTCGGCGCCGCCCGACGACGGCAGCACGGTGAACGTGACGGCTGCGACGGTCGCCACGGCGGCCGCCGCGAGCGCGGGTCGCACCCACCGCTTCCGCGGTTTCGCAACGGCTTCGCCGGTGTGCCGGATCTCGGTCATCAGATGCTCCTTGAGGAGTCGGTGACGGCCCGGCGGAAGGTCCAGTTCCGGCAGCTGGTTCATCGGTTCCCCTCCCTGATGGGCCTGACCGCCGAGGTGCGGTCTTCACCTCTCATCTGTCCGCGCACGGCGGGCGGTTCCCTGTATTTCGCGAGCTTTGCCCGCGCCCGCGAGAGCCGTGATCGCACGGTGCCCACGGGCACCCCCAGCGCTTCGGCCGCCGCTTCGTACCCGAGGCCCGACCACACGCACAGCGCCAGCACCTCACGCTCGGCGCGCCGCAGCCTCGCCAGCGCGGTGCGCACGGCGGCCAGTTGCACGGCGTCGTCCACCCGGTCCGCCACCTCGTCGGCGAAGTCCCGCACCGTCTCCTCGCGCGGCAGCCGCGCCACCGCGGCGGCGTGTCTTCGGGCCGCGCGGCGGACGTTGCGGGTGACGTTGGTGGCGATGCCGAGCAGCCAGGGGCGCGGGGAGCCGCCGTCCTCGTCCAGCCGCTCGCGCAGCCGCCAGGCGTCCAGGAAGGTCAGCGAGACGATCTCCTCGGCGACCGTCCATTCCCCCGTGAGCCGGTAGGCGTGGTTGTAGACGGAGCGGGCGTAGGCGTCGAAAAGCTCACCGAAGGCGTCGTGGTCCCCCGCGCGGATGCGTTTCCTCAAGATGCCCAGATGCGTATCCACACCCCTCTACCTGTCCGTACGCCGAAGGCCGGTTCCTGTGACGTGGGTCACGGGAACCGGCCTTGGTCGGTGCGGGGTTCAGACGCCCGCGTACGAGTGCTTTCCGGAGACGAAGATGTTGACGCCGTAGTAGTTGAACAGCCAGCAGCCGAACGCGAGCAGGGCCAGGTAGGCGGCCTTGCGGCCCTTCCAGCCGGCCGTGGCGCGAGCGTGCAGGTAGCAGGCGTAGGCGACCCAGGTGATGAACGACCAGGTCTCCTTGGGGTCCCAGCCCCAGTAGCGGCCCCAGGCGTCGCCCGCCCAGATGGCGCCCGCGATGATCGTGAACGTCCACAGCGGGAAGACGGCCGCGTTGACGCGGTAGGCGAACTTGTCGAGCGAGGCCGAGGCGGGCAGCCGGTCCAGGACCGAGTTGGCGAACCTGCCGGGCTTGCCGCCGGTCGCCAGCTTGTTCTCGTAGGAGTCCTTGAACAGGTACAGGACCGTGGCGACCGCGCCGACGTAGAACACCGCGCCGCAGAAGATCGCGGTGGAGACGTGGATGTACAGCCAGTACGAGTGCAGCGCCGGGACCAGCTGGTCGCTCGCCGTGTAGAGCACGGTGACCGCGAGGCCCAGGTCCAGCAGGACCGAGGTGATCAGGAACAGGCCGAGCCAGCGCACGTTCTTCTTCAGCGCCAGCAGCCCGAGGTACACGCCGACGGCCACCGTGGAGAAGGTGATGTTGAACTCGTACAT
The DNA here is from genome assembly GCF_042880655.1 of Streptomyces sp. NPDC058295. Taxonomy (NCBI): domain Bacteria; kingdom Bacillati; phylum Actinomycetota; class Actinomycetes; order Kitasatosporales; family Streptomycetaceae; genus Streptomyces; species Streptomyces sp. NPDC058295. The sequence continues at coordinate 66,652 of NZ_JBHVYO010000005.1, read as the reverse complement.
GTTGCCCCACGGCGCCCGCTCCACCGAGGCCGCGCGGGCGATCACGCCGCCCAGCTCGACCAGGAACGCGAGCACTGTGAGGGAGATGGCGATCCGGCCGTACATGTCGCCCTGCTCGTCACCGCCGTGCGCGCCGGGCCCGTCGGGCACATCGCGCGCGCCGGCCGCGGAGCGCACGACGACCTGCGGCCGCTCCAGGACGGCCGTGCCGCCCTTCTTCTCGGCGACGACGGCCGGGCCCTTGGCCGCGGGGGTGGCGGTGAGCGCGGCGGCGGTACGGCCGACCTTGCTGCGACTGCCGAGGAGCCATTCGGCGATGTACGCGAAGAAGGCCAGGGTGTAGACGGCCATCGCGGAGTAGATCAGCGTGTTGCTGATGCTCGCGAGGTTCTCGTTGGTGGCGGCGGCAAGCTCCGTGGTGGCGGCGAGAGTCACTTCTCAGCCCCTTCGGCAGGTACGACTTCGGGTTCGGGGGATGCGGAGGATGCGGACGGCCCGGGAGTGTCGGGGTCCGGGGTCGAGGGAGCCTGGTCGTACAGGATCCCGGCGAGGTCGCCGAGTTCCTCGGGCACCTTGGCCGACTCGCTGCGGCCGAGCCCGGCCATCTCGACGACCGTCACCCCGTCGTCCCCCTTCACCGCGCGCACCCACACCCGGCGGCGCTGGAGGAACAGGGAACCGGCGAGACCGAAGATCGCGGCGATGGCCCCGCCCAGCGCCCAGCCGCTCGCGGGCTGCTGGGTGACCTGGAAGTTCGCCCACTCCTTGGTGCCCTCGTAGGTCACCGAGCCGGCGCCGTTCGGGAGGGTCATGGTCTCGCCGGGCTTGAGGTTGTCCCGCAGCTGGAGCTTCTTGGAGTCCTTGAAGCCCTTCATATGGGCCGTGTCGAGCTGGTACACGCTCTGCGGGATGCCCGAGTTGACGCCGAGGTCGCCGTGGTACGGCGTCAGGTTCAGCATCGGGTTGCGCAGCGCCGGGAACGCCGAGGCCGCCTCGCTGCCCGGCGTGTACGTCGGCAGGAGGGTGGCCCTGATGCCGAGCTGTTCGCTGACACCCTGGGCGTTCTTGTAGCCGTCGTAGACCTTGATCACGCCGGAGGAGGTGACGTTGGAGTCCAACGGCAGCAGCGGTACGGCGTCGTGGTAGACGACGTTGCCCTTGCCGTCGCGGACGGTCACGACGGGGGCGTAGCCGTGGGCGGTGAGGTAGACCTTGGAGTCACCGATCTCCAGCGGGTGGTTGACCTTGACGAGGGTCTTCCGGTCCTTGCCGTAGGCGCCCACGCTGTAGGTGATGGCGCCCTGGTAGGTGCGCGGGGTGCCCTTGTTGGGGCCGCTCTCCTCGTACGTGCCGGTGAACTTGTCCAGGACGAAGCTGAACGGCGTCAGGTCGCCGGTGTCGAAGAGGGTGCCGGACTTGAAGTCGTCGTAGGAGATGAGGGTGTTGGAGAAGCCGTCGCCCTCGACGACCAGTTTGTTGCCCTCGGTCTTGAAGAGCTGGCCCCAGGCGAAGGCGGTCAGCATCACGATCAGCGCGATGTGGAAGGCGAGGTTGCCGACCTCGCGGAGGTAGCCCTTCTCGGCGGCGACGGCGTCGCCGGCCAGATGGGCGCGGAAGCGGCGCCTCTTGAGGAGGGCGAGCGCGGCCTCGCGGACCTGCTCCGGCTCGGCGTCCGTACGCCACGTCGTGTACGCGGGCAGCCGGGTCAGACGCTTGGGCGCGCCCGGCGGGCGGCTGCGCAGCTGGCCCACGAACTGCCAGGTGCGCGGCACGATACAGCCGATGAGAGAGACGAACAGCAGGATGTAGATCGCGGAGAACCACACCGAGCTGTAGACGTGGAAGAGGCCCAGCCTCTCGTAGACCGGCGCGAGAACGGTGTGCCGCTGCTCGAAGTCGGCGACCTTCGTCGCGTCGTTCCCGGTCTGCGGGATCAGCGAGCCGGGGATAGCACCGAGTGCCAGCAGCAGGAGCAGGAGCAGCGCGACCCGCATGGAGGTGAGCTGACGCCAGTACCAGCGGGCCCAGCCGACCACGCCCAGACCGGGCACGGAGGAGAGCGACTCCACGGGCGCGGTGGACAGCTGGGAGCCGGCGGCGCCGAGATCCTGCTCGTCGGAGGCGGCCGGGGTCTCGCCCGGGGCGGAGCCGACGGTGCTCTTGCTCATGAATCAGATCCCTACGGTGAAGCCGGCGGACCAGGACTGGATGTCCTGCACGAGGCGGTCCCACGCACCGGTCAGCAGCAGCAGACCGGTCACGATCATCATCGTGCCGCCGATCCGCATCACCCAGACGTAGTGACGCTTGACCCAGCCGAAGGCGCCGAGCGCCTTACGGAAGGCGACCGCCGCGAGAACGAAGGGCACGCCGAGGCCGAGGCAGTAGGCGACGGTCAGTATGGCACCGCGGCCCGCGCTCCCCTGCTGGGAGGAGAGGGCGATCACGGAGGCGAGGGTGGGCCCGATGCAGGGGGTCCAGCCGATGCCGAACAGGGCGCCGAGCAGCGGGGCGCCGGCCAGTCCGGCGACGGGCCGCTTGTGGAAACGGAACTCCCGTTGGGTCATCCAGGGCATCAGGCCCATGAAGAAGACGCCCATGAGGATCATGAGCACGCCCAGCACCTTGGACAGAACGCTCTGGCTCGCCTGGAGGTTCTCGCCGAAGTAGCCGAACAGGGCGCCGCTGGAGACGAACACGGCGGTGAAGCCGAGGACGAAGAGGGAGGCACCGGCGACCATCCGCCCGCGGCGGGCCTCGGCCAGGTCGGTGCCGGCGACCCCGGTCACGTACGAGAGATAGCCGGGGACGAGCGGCAGGACGCAGGGCGAGAAGAAGGAGACGAGACCGCCGAGCAGCGCGATGGGCAGGGCGACGAGCAGGGCGCCGTTGAGCACCGTGTCGTTGTAGCCCGTCGCGGCGAGCGTGGTGACTGCGCTCACGTCACTTCTCCGCGAGGACCGAGGAGATCATCTTGCGCAGCTTCTCCTCGCTGAGCGCGGCCAGTGACCGGGCGGCGATCTTGCCGTCCCGGTCGATGACGAGCGTGGAGGGGATGGCCTGCGGGTTGAGGGTGCCCTTCTTGAAGCGAAGCATCAGCTTGCCCGTCGGGTCGTACAGGCTGGGGTAGCCGATGCCGTACTGCTTGTCGAAGGCCACGGCGTTGGCAGCCTTGGTGTCCCGGGTGTTGATGCCGACGAACTGCACACCGTCGGCCTGGAGGTCCTGGTAGACCTTCTGGAAGCCGGGGGCCTCGGCGCGGCACGGGGAGCACCAGGAGCCCCACACGTTGAGGACGACGACCTTGCCCTTGTAGGCGGCGACGTCGAGTTGCTTGCCGTCGATCGTCTTGCCGGACAGGTCGGGGACCGCGACACGGTCCCCCTTCTTCGCGGTGGAGATGCCGTCCTTGCCCATCACGAAGTTGGTGTCACCGCCTCCTCCGGCGGTTCCTCCGGAGGTGCAGGCGGACAGCAGCAGTGCGGCGACGGCTCCGCCGGCGGCCGCGGTCAGGGCGGCACGGCGCGAACGGTTCCGGCTGGTCGAGCACAGGGGGGCGCGGCTGGCGGCACTCATGTGAAAAGTTTCGCATGCCCGTTCTGGGGATCTTGCGCACCCCCCTTGCGGGGAGAAAACCCCATTTCAGGCAGCGTCGGCAGCGGTACCCGCCGAGGTCGAGGCAGCGGTGGACGCGGACGGGGCGCTCGCGCCCAGGAACGTCTTCCAGCCCCCGGCGGGCTGCTGCCCGACATCGAGGGTGCGCAGCTTCTCCAGGATCTCCGGCTTCTGGACGTCGATCCAGTCCACGAACTGCCGGAAGGAGACCAGCCGTACGTCGGCGCCCTTCTCCTTCTCGCGTGCGATGTGCTTGAAGGCCTCCTCGACGGCGTCCATGTAGATGCCGCCGTTCCACTGCTCGAAGTGGTTACCGACGAAGAAGGGCGCGCGGTTCGTCTCGAATGCCCGCTTGAATCCTTGTATGTACGCCTGCGAGGACTGCTGCCGCCAGCCCGGGTAGTTGTGGCTGGGCGCCTTGGTCGAGTTGACCGACTGGTTGGCGAGCATGTTGTAGTCCATCGAGAGGACCTCGAAACCGCGGCCGGGGAAAGGTATCTGCTGCAACGGCAGATCCCAGAGCCCGTCCTTCTTCTGCGGCCACACCTGACGCCCGCCCGGCGAGGAGGCGTCGTAGCGCCAGCCGAGGGCGCGGGCGGTGGGCAGCAGATTGTCCTGGCCGAGCAGACAGGGCGTCCGGCCGCCGACGAGTTCCTTGTCGTAGTCGAAGGGCAGCGCGGGCAGGTCGCTCCAGCCGGTGTTGGTCCGCCACTCCTTCACGAACGACTTCGCCTGGTCTATCTCGCTGCGCCACTGCTTGGACGTCCAGTTGCCGACGGTCCCGCTCCCGGAGCAGAAGTGCCCGTTGAAGTGGGTGCCTATCTCGTGCCCCTCGAGCCAGGCGCGGCGGACGCCGTCGAGCGTCATCCTGACGTGCTCGTCGGTGAGGTAGCCGATGTCGGAGGCGCCGCGCGGGTTGTTCGGCGGGTCGTAGAGCCGCTTCTTCGACTCGGGCAGCAGATAGAGCCCGGAGAGGAAGAAGGTCATGCTCGCGCCGTGCTCCTTGGCGAGGTCGAGGAAGCGCGTGAAGAGCCCGTTGCCGACCTCGCCGGCTCCGTCCCAGGAGAAGACGACGAACTGCGGCGGTTCCTCGCCGGGCTGGAGCGGCACGGGCTTGGCCGGCTGGTGGAGCTGCTTGCCGGTGAAGGAGGTGGAGCCGTCGCCGATGGGGCGGGCGGTGACCTTCGGGCTGGGGCTGCCGGAGGGCTTGCCGGAGCCACTGGAACCGCCGGGGGTGCTCGGCCCGTCCGAGTTCGTGAGGCTCCCGCAGCCCACGAGCCCGGCAGCGGCGGCGGCCCCGGCGCCGAGTCCGAGTGCTCCCCTTCGGGTGATGGCGCGCATGGCAACCCCGTTCGTCACATTTTCCGATGGTCACCCATTCAGAGGACGCGACGAACGAGGAGGTTCCGCCGATAGTTCCGGATTCCGTAACAGAGGGGCTTGTTTCAGCCACAGCAGCCCAACAGCCGAGCGCGTGTGCCGGAGGACTCGGACGGCGGACCCGGAGGCCGGACCCGGTGGCCGGACCCGGAGGGCGGACCCGGCCGGGCGGTGGGCCTACGCCCCGGCCGGACCCGGAGGGGCGGATCCGGCCGGGCGGTGGGCCTACGCCCCGAAGGCCTTGCCCTTCCCCTGCACCGGCTTGGCGCCGGCCCGGAGATGGGCGGGCACCAGGTCGATGGCGGGCTCGCTGTAGCCGACGGAGACGATCCGGTCGCCCTGGTACGTGAACGTCGTGAGCGAGGCGAGCGTGCACTGCCGCTTGCGCGGGTCGTGCCACAGCCGCCGCCGCTCGACGTAGGACCGCACGATCCAGATCGGCAGCTGGTGGCTGACGAGCACCGCCTCACGCCCGCGGGCCGCGTCCTTCGCCGCGTCCAGCGCACCCATCATCCGGACGACCTGGTCGACGTACGGCTCGCCCCAGGACGGCCTGAACGGGTTGACGAGGTGCTTCCAGTTCTCGGGCCGACGCAGCGCCCCGTCCCCGACCCCGAAGGTCTTGCCCTGGAAGACGTTCTCCGCCTCCAGGAGCCGCTCGTCGGTGGCCAGGTCGAGCCCGTGCGCCTTGGCGATCGGCGTAGCCGTCTCCTGCGCCCGCTCCAGCGGGGAGGCCACGACGTGGGTGACGTCGCGGGAGGCGAGGTGCTCGGCGACCCGGTCGGCCATCCGCCGGCCCAGCTCGGAGAGGTGGTAGCCGTCGAGACGGCCGTAGAGCACCCCGTCGGGGTTGTCGACCTCACCGTGCCGCATGAGGTGGACGACGGTGAGGTCCTTGTTGCCCGAGGTGTTCTCCAGAGCGTCTTCGAGGGCGTCCTCGAAGGCCTTCTCGGGCGTGTTCTCGGGGGCGTTTTCCGGGGTGGTCATGCCGCTGTGGCCTCCGCAGCCGCTCGGGCCGCCGCCGGGAGGGCGTCGGCGATTCTCTGGACGGCCTGGTCGTCGTGGGCCGTGGACACGAACCAGGACTCGAAGGACGACGGCGGCAGGTACACGCCGTTCGCCAGCAGGGAGTGGAAGAAGGCGGTGTAGCGGAAGGACTCCTGCGCCTTGGCGTCGTCATAGTCACGGACCGGCCGGTCCGTGAAGAAGACGGAGAACATGTTGGAGGCGCTCTGGAGCGTGTGCGCGACACCCTCCTTGGCCAGCGCCTCCGACACCAGGGACTGGATCCGGGTGGAGACGTCGTCGATCCTGGCGTAGGCGGCGTCGTCGAGGAGCCGTAGCTGGGCGAGCCCGGCGGCGGTCGCCACGGGGTTCCCGGAGAGGGTGCCCGCCTGGTAGACGGGCCCGGCGGGGGCGAGGTGCGCCATGATGTCCGCCCGCCCGCCGAAGGCCGCGGCGGGGAAGCCACCGCCCATGACCTTCCCGAAGGTCATCAGGTCGGGCCGCACGCCGTCGATCCCGTACCAACCGGCCCGGCTGGTCCGGAACCCGGTCATGACCTCGTCGGAGATGAAGAGCGCGCCGTTGTTCTGGCAGGCGTCCTTGAGCCCCTGGTTGAAGCCGGGAAGGGGCGGCACGACCCCCATGTTGCCCGGCGAGGCCTCGGTGATCACACAGGCGATCTCGCCGGGGTGCCGGTGGAAGGCCTCCTGCACGGCCTCGAGGTCGTTGTAGGGCAGGACGATGGTGTCGCCGGCCTGCGCGCCGGTGACGCCGGGGGTGTCGGGCAGCGCGAAGGTCGCGACCCCCGAGCCGGCCGCCGCGAGAAGCGAGTCGACGTGCCCGTGGTAGCAGCCGGCGAACTTGATCACCTTGGTGCGCCGGGTGAACCCGCGGGCCAGCCGGATCGCCGACATGGTGGCCTCGGTGCCGCTGGAGACGAGCCGTACCTCCTCCAGGGGCTCGATGCGGGCGACCATCTCCTCGGCGAGCGCGACCTCGCCCTCACCGGGCGTACCGAAGGAGGTACCGCGCGAGACGGCCTCCTGCACGGCGGCGATCACCTCGGGATGCGCGTGCCCGAGGATCATGGGCCCCCAGGAACAGACCAGGTCGACGTACTCCCGGCCGTCGGCGTCCGTCAGGTACGGGCCGGTGCCGGACACCATGAACCGGGGCGTGCCGCCCACGGCGCGGAACGCGCGCACCGGCGAGTTCACACCCCCCGGCGTGACGGCGGACGCACGGTCGAACAGCGCCTGCGATACAGGCGCATCGTATGAATAGGGCAGTTCGCTCATGACCTGCGACTTCTCCGACCTTCTCCGACTTGCTGGACTCCGGTTGTCAGTGACCTCCCAGGGTAGGCCAGCGACGGTCGGGGCCGGCGGGGCCGTCATCCGCTTCACCATCTGCGAAACTGAGTCGGAACGGGCCTGATAGACGTAGCTCACACAGACCGTGTGTCCAGTGGCTGCGAAGATCCTGCGGACAGGTGTTTCAACGCACGTTTCGGCGGGCGGCCGTGGGGGAGGTCACTGACACGATGATCGGGTTGCGCGGCGGGGGCCACGCGTCCTAGAAAAGCAGTCGGGTGGAGATATGCATCGCGGTGGTGGACTGGGCGAGGGGACTGACGACCTGGGTCCTCGACGTGCCCGGCGGGGAAGGCACCGGCGCGACGCTGAGGAAGCCAACGAAGCACGTCAGACGCAGGCACAAGGTGTACCGAGTGAGCCCGAGCGGATCGACCGGATCGATCAGATCGACCGAATCGACCAGATCGAGCGGCTGGACCAGGTCGAGCGGTTCGAGCAGGTCGATCGGCGAGTCGACCAGCGGATCGATCCCCTCCGGGCCGCGAGCAGGAATGGTGGTCGGGTGGGGGTGACGTACAAGTACTTCGGCGCGCCCGACGGCGCGACCGCGGCCCGCGTCCCGATCTCGATGCGCCCCGAGGAACTCGGCGGCGACGAGCTCGGCATGAACGGCATGTTCACCAAGATCAAGCCGGAGACGATGGCCGCGATGGTGCTGACCGGCATCGAAGGCGTCCCCCTCAGCAAGGTGCCCCCGCTGGAACTGGTCGTCCTCCATCCCGACTACGCCGTGGTGAAGCTCCCCATGACGGTCGTGGACCCGCTGCGGGACATAGGCGAGGAAGCGGTGGGCGCGGCGGCCTTCATCTGGTCGACGGTCCCGGACCGGGGCGGCCCCCGGGACGCGTTCAACGTGTACCAGCTGCTCCACGAGTGGCAGGACTTCAGCCACCGCCTGCACGAGGCGGGGCATCAGCCGTACTGCTTGGTGTGGCCGTGAGCTGAGATCTCCACGGTGGCGGGCGAGGTCCTCGGACCTCGCCCTTTTCGTTTTCCGGCCCCCCTTTCCCGGCGCCCTCGAAGCGACGGGAACTCCCGCTGTGGGTCCGGTCGTTCGGGTTCACGGAACGTGTCGACCGCCACGGGGACGGGGCTGGTCTTCGAGCGACCCCGCATGGTGAATGATGATCCGACAGTCACTCACGGCGGTTCATCCGGTGGTGGGACGCGAGTCCAGGACGGAGCCAGGCAGCATGACCTCTCCCCTCAGCGGCAGCAGCGACGCCGGTAGCGGCGGGACCGGCAGCCCCTTCTTGAAGATAGACACGAGCAAGCCCCACCCCGCCCGGATGTACGACTACTTCCTCGGCGGGAAGGACAACTACGAGGTCGACCGGGACGCCGCCGAGCAGTTCATCAAGGTGGCACCCGAGGTGCGGGACGGGGTCCGCGCCAACCGGCACTTCATGCACCGCGCCGTCCGGCACGTCGTCGCTGAGGGCGGTGTCCGGCAGATCCTCGACATCGGTACCGGCCTGCCCACCGAGCCCAACGTGCACCAGATCGCGCACTCCATCGCCCCCGAGACCCGGGTCGCGTACGTCGACAACGATCCGATCGTCAGCACCCACTCGATGGCCCTCATGGCCGACGCCGACACCGGCACCGACGGCCACACCTCGGTCGTCCTGGCCGACCTGAGGGATCCGCGTGCCGTCCTCGACCACCCCGAGGTCCGCAAGATCATCGACTTCGACGAGCCCGTGGCGCTGCTGCTGGTGGCCGTCGTGCACTTCCTCGCCGACGCGGACGACCCGGACGCCGTCGTCGCGACACTCCGCGACGCACTGCCCACCGGTTCCTACCTCGTGCTGTCGCACGCCACGGGCGACGTCCACGAGGACCGGCGCGAGGACGCGGCCTCCGTCTACAACAAGGCCAGCGCCTCCCTGAACCTGCGCCCCCACGCCCGCGTCCTGGACCTCTTCGGCGACTTCACCCTCCTCGACCCGGGCCTGGTCCCGGTCCCGGACTGGCGCCCCGAAGAGCCCCCGAAGCACAACGCCCCACCGATCGGCATCTACGGCGGAGTGGCCCGCAAGAACCACTGACCCACGGGCGTGGAACGGCGGAACGGCCGGTCAGCGTAGGGCGGTTGTCTGGAGGAGGTGGTGGGCCTCCTGGTGGGCCGGGGTTTCGGTTTGTCGGGCGACTTGGCGGAAGGTGTCCTGGGCGGGGCGGGCCGGCCAGTCCTGGGGGAGGTGGCGGGACGGGAGCCGGGGGTCCGTGCGGATCGTCCAGAGCCATTCGCTGACGAGGCGCAGGCGGGTGCCGATCGGGTCCTCGCCCGGTCCCGCGTTCAGGTGGGCCGTCCAGCGCTTGTCGAAGGAGACATAGCGGGCGGCGACGCTCTCCAGGTCCCAGGTGTCGCGGATCATGAGGCCGATGTCGGTGGCCTCGTCGGCGGAGGCGTGGAAGATCTTGACGTGGGCGGTGAGGCCGAGTTCGGCGACGACGGGGGCTACGTCGACCCTCCCCGGCGCGATCCACAGCCCGCTGTACAGCGCGCCGAACCCGGACCAGGCGAGCCGTGAGCGCAGGTCGTGGCGCTCGCGCTGGCGGGACTCGGGGAGCGAGAAGCCGAGCAGCGTCCAGTCGCCGTCCCAGTCGTCGTTGACCGCGCCCTCGCGCCAGATGCGGGTGCGGCCGTCCCGCAGTACACGGGTCGCCTGCTCGGTGAGGCCGAAGTACATCTTGCGGCCCTCCCGCTGCCGCCGCAGCAGGCCCCGGCTGACCATGCGGGTCAGTGTGGACCGTACGGCCTGTTCACCGACGCCGACCCGGCCGAGTACGTCGATGATGCTGCCTGAGTAGACGCACAGGTCGCCCTCTTCCAGGACGTGGTTGCCGAAGAAGGCGAGCATGAGCGACTGCGGGCGCAGCTGCGGGGTGCCGCCGTCCGAGGTGTCCGGCACCTCGTGTGGCATGTCGTGCTGCATGGTGTCCGGGATGTCGTCGTCCTCCACGGGGGAAAGGGTACGACCGCCCGCCGGACGGTGCGGCGGGCGGTCGTGGGGGGCTAGCGGCGGTCGGCCGGGTGGGCGAGGTCGTACGGGCGCAGGTAGGGCGTGGGGCGGTACGCGACGTAGCGGGTGGGGGTCGTCGGATCGGCCGCCGTGGCACGGGAGTTGAGGGCGGCCGGATCGGTGCCCCGCCAGTGCCCGGTGGTGAGGCGGTCCTCCAGGGTGTGCAGGGCGGCGAGCTGCTCGGCGGGGCTGAAGGTGCAGTGGCCCGCGTTGTCGACGTACGCCTGCCGCAGCAGGGCCGAGGACCCGGCGGCGGTCACGGCCCGGTGCAGGGCGTTCTCGGTCTGGACCGGGACGAGGGCGTCACCGATGGTGTGGACGGAGAGCTGCGGCTTGGTGAGCTTCCCGGTGAAGGAGCTGGTACCGCTCATCCATGCCACCGCTGCCGGGTCGGCGGCGATGCGCGGGGCCCGGTTCAGGGTGGCCAGGTCGGCCGTCAGGGACAGTCCGGCCTTCCGGTACAGCTCGGTGACCTCCTTGCGGACGGAGGACCGGCCGAGCAGCTTCGCGTAGTCGACGCCGGTGTTCCAGGACATGTTGCCGCCGGCCCGCACTTCGGCCTCCTGCCGCCGGTTGAAGGCGGCGATCTTCAGCAGCCCCTTGACGGCGTCGTACTGGTTGGCCTGCTGCGCGTCCCAGTCGGTCGCGGCGGGCCGGGGCTGCGTCGGCTGGTTCCAGACCGGGATGTTGTGCAGGGCGGCGGCGAGGGCGATCCGGGCCCGGCCGACGGCTGTCGTCTGCGCCGAGTCGACCGCGGCCGTCAGGGTGTTCGCCGCCTCGGTGGCGGCCGTCTGGTCCGCGAGGTCCACCAGCGGGACGTCGGAGCCGGGCGCGAGGAGGGTCTTGACGGCGAAGGCCGGGTCGAGGGTGTTGTTCCAGTTGGCGACACCGCCCTGGACCAGGCCGCACAGCGCGACGGAGCCGTCGATGCGGTCCGGATGGCGTTCGGCGATGGCCGTGGTGACGAGCCCGCCGTAGGACCGCCCCCAGGCGATCGTCCGGCCGGCCGCGCCGAAGCGGCCGGTGAAGGCGGCGAGCGCGGCGAGCTGGTCGGGCACCGCGTCCGTCACCGCCCAGCCCGTCGTGGCGTACGAGGAGCCGACGAGCGCGTAGCCCTGCTCCAGGAGGAGGGTCTTCGTGGCCTCGTCCGGGGCGTCCTGCGCGGGGTTGGCGGGACCGGACGTGTAACCGTGGCTGAAGAGCAGCACGGTTCCGTTCCAGGCTGCGGGCACGTCCATCATGTACGTGGCGCCGGAGGGGAGTCGGCCCTCGACATGGCTCGTGTCCGTCGCGGCCGCCGCCGTCGAGGCCGGCAGGGCGGTGACGGCGAGCAGGACGGCAGCCACCCAGGCGGTGCGCGTACGCGACCGGGTGGGGACGGGGGTGGGGGGCGTCATGCGGAGATCTCCTGCGTGTGGGGGGCGTCGGAGCCTTCGGCGGGGTCCGCGGTGTCGGCGAGGGACGTCCGACTGGTCTCGCGTACGAAGAGGACGGTCACCGCGGTGACCGCGGCACCGCCGCAGAGCAGCAGGGAGACGGGGGTGCTGTTGCCGCTCCCCGCCACCAGGCTGCCGGCGATCATCGGGGAGAAGCCGGCGCCGATGAGGGTGGCGCCCTGGTAGCCGAGGGAGGCGCCGGTGTAGCGGACCCGGGTGCCGAACATCTCGGTGAGCAGGGCGCCCAGCGGGCCGTACATCGTGGACTGGGCGATGCCGTGACCGAGGACGACGGCGAGGATGAGCAGCCCGGGCGACCCGGAGTCGACCAGCGCGAGGACGGGGAAGGCCAGCGCCGCCGAGGCGAGCGCTCCGGCGAGGACGACCGGACGGCGGCCGACCCGGTCGGAGAGCGCGGAGGCGCAGGGCAGCACGACGAGGGCGACGGCGGCGGACACCGTGAGCGCGGTGAGCACCTGCGGGCGGGCGTAGCCGATGCCGGTGGCGTACGCGATCAGGTAGCTGGTGAGCAGCGACTGGGCGGTGAAGGCACCGATGCCCACGCAGCAGGCCAGCAGGACCGGGCGCGGTCGCCGCAGTACGTCGAGGATGGGCAGCCGCGACTCGGCGCGGTCCTTCTTCACCTCGGCGAACAGCGGGCTCTCGACGACCTTGAGGCGGACGAAGAGCCCGACGCCGAGCAGCACCACGCTCAGCAGGAACGGCACCCGCCAGCCCCAGGCCGCGAACTCGTCCTTGGGCAGCGTGACGACGAACGTGACGACGGCGGTGGAGAGCAGGGAGCCGAGCGGGGCCCCCATCTGCGTGAAGCTGGACCACAGTCCGCGCCGCCGCTCGCCCGCGTGCTCGACGACCATGAGCGTGGCGCCGCCCCACTCACCGCCGATGGCGAGGCCCTGCACGACCCGCAGGGTGATCAGCAGCACCGGCGCCCACACGCCGATCGTGTCGTACGTGGGCAGTAGTCCGACGAGGAAACTCGCGCCGCCCATCAGGCCCATGGTGAGCAGCAGCATCGACTTGCGGCCGAGCCGGTCGCCGAAGTGCCCGAAGAGGATGCCGCCGAGCGGGCGGGCGACATAGCCGGCGGCGAAGGTGCCGAACGCGGCGATGGTGCCGACGGCGGGGTCGGCACCGGGGAAGAACAGCTCGCCGAAGACGAGGGCGGCGACGGTTCCGTAGACGAGGAAGTCGTAGAACTCCACGGCGGTGCCGAGCAGCCCGGAGGCGGCGACCACGCGCAGCTGCCGGGTCCGCTCGGCGGTCGCGGACGGGGACGGGGATGCGGATGGTGATGGTGACGGTGATGCGACGGGGGACGGGGGCATCGCGGTCTCCCTTGACCGGGGGAAGGACACCGTGAAGTTAGGCCTTCAAATAACTGCCGTCAAGAAAGTGCACAACATTGACTCATGCCGGCGCGGGCCACCGCCTCCAGCGGAGCACGGTGACCCGCCCGGGTCATGCCGGAGCTTGTACGGGCCGTATGGGTCGTACGGGTCGCAGGGGTCGTACGAGGTCGCGCGTGCCGTGCGGATCAGGCCGCGAGGGTGGCGGGTTCGTCCGCCGGTTCCTCCTCCAGGAGGTCCGCCAGGGTCGCCCGAGCCCGCGCGACGCGCGAACGCACGGTGCCCACCGGGCAGCCGCTCGCCTCCGCCGCCTCCGCGTAGGGCAGCCCGGCCAGCTGCGTGAGGACGAACGCCTCCCGCCGCTCGGCCGGGAGCGAGGCCAGCAGGTCCAGCAGGACGACGCCGTCGTCGAAGCCCGGCAGGTCGCGCGGCTGGCAGCGCTCGGCGGCCAGTTGCCAGTCCGGTACGTCGGACAGCCGGGGCCGGGTGGCGGCGTACCGATAGCTGTCGATCACGGCCCGGCGGGCGATGGACAGCAGCCAGGAACGGGCCGAGGAGCGGCCCTCGAACCGGTGCAGGCTGCCGAGGGCGCGCAGGAAGGTGTCCTGGGCGAGGTCGTCGGCCGCCTGGGGATCGGCGCACAGGTAGGAGACGTAGCGCAGGACGTCACGGTGCAGGGCGCGTACGAAGCGCTCGACCGCGTCCGCGTCACCGGCCCGGGCGGCGAGCGCCCACGCGGTGATCGACTCGTCGAGTGCGGCGGCCTGGGACGTGTGGGAAACATGGGGTGCCTGGGGTGCCTGGGGTGCCTTCACGGCAGACGTGATCACCTGGTGTCCTTCTCGGATCATCCACGAGGGCATGAGGGTGAGACGGCCCCACGCCCGTCTGCGCGGGCGTACGGCCGTGACCCGGGGCGCACAGGGGCAGCCCCGGGTCGCCTGCTGCCGGCCTGTCGTCGGACGTCGGAAGTCAGCTGTCGGACGTCACGTGCCGGACGTCAGATGTCAGCTGTCGGATGTCGGATGTCAGACGGCGACAGCGGTCCCCGGGGGCGGACCCCGAGTGGTGATCGCGTGGGTGAGAAGGAGCAGCCGGGGCGCCCGTGCCGAGCGGCGGCGGCGGAACCGGACGCGTGGCCGGTCCGGGGTGACGGGCACGGCGAGCAGCAGCCGCAGCGGCGCGGCCAGCCGTCCGGCCAACGCCCGCAGGATCCGGAACGCGGCCTTCTCGCCGTGCGCCAGCCACAGCCCGCACAACAGCGCGGCGAGCAGGTGGGCAGCGAGCATGCCGAACGAGGAGGAACCGCCCTCTCCGGCCCCCTCCCCCAGATGACTCATGTGACCCATGTGACTCACGTGGCTCATGTGGCCGATATGACTCACGGGATCCGTGTGGCCCATGTCCATGTCCATGGAGTCCATGTACAGGGAGCCCATATGCGTCGAGCCCATGTCCATGGAACCCATGCCCGCGGACGCCGCGGCACCGGACTCCGGCCCGGCCAGCGAGAACGCCGAGTGCAGGGCCGTCTGGGCGGCGACCACGACCGTCACGATCGGCGGCAGCCCGCGCTCCCGGCCCGCCAGGCACCAGCCCGCGATCCCGGTGACGGCCACGCCCGCGGCCAGCGCCCACGCGGGCACCTGGGCCCCGGACATCATCACGTGGCCCAGGGCGGCGAGCAGCACGCAGACCGCCGCGAACAGCGCGGCCCGTAGCGTGCGAGTACACCACCCAGCAGTCATGGCGCCTCATCCTTGCATCCGGACACCGACCGTCTTACGGGGGTACGGAATTCACCCCCGCCCGGAACTCAATGCGCCGCATATGACCTGCCTCACCTCGTCTCACCCCGCGGGCCGCGGCGCGCGGTTCCCCCGAAGGGTCTAGTCCACCGCGCAGAAGGCGCCCACCCCGCCGACGCTGGGACGGGGCGTGTCGGTCGTGCCCTGTCCATTGAGCAGCGGAGGTGCCGGTGAGCGGTTGCGCCGAACGCGTGCGGATCGCGGTCATCGGGGACTGCCCGGTCTTCCGGCACGGCATCTCGAACCTCATCAGCGCCGCTCCCGACCTTCACCTGGTCGCCACCGCGCCGTCGATCGAGAGCGCGGACGGCAAGCTGCGCGGCGTGCAGGTCGTCCTGATGGACCTCCAGCAGCCCGCCCCGAGACTCGCCGCGACCGTGACGAAGCTGCGGCTGAGGGGGCACGCCGTCCTCGTGCTGTCGTCCTCACCGCACCTGGACGCGGTTCAGGCGCTCCAGGCGGGAGCCAGCGGATATCTGAGCCGGCAGGCGGAGGCGCACGAAGTGCTGGCGGCGATCCGGACCGTGGGTTCGGGCCGCAGTTATGTCTCCGCCCCCGCCAGCCGTCTGGTGGGGCTGTCCCCCCATTTCACGGACCGGGAGCAGGAAATCCTGCGCCTGCTGGCGAATGGTTCAACGGACCACGAAATCGCCGCGGAACTGGGCATCAGCAAACACACCGTCCATTCGCACCTCGACCGAATCGGCGAGAAGACGGGCTCCCGACGCCGTCCCGACCTGACCCGAATCGCCGTGGAACACGGTCTCACCAGCCTGGAATAGAGCCCTCGGCGAGCTCTGCCGCAGGTGCGCCGTGAGGGGTGCCGTGGGTAGTCCTACCCCGTGCGGCGTGGGCATTTAACGCCCTTGACCTGGGGCGATCCAGCCCCGATCTTGGGAGAGGACCACTTCACCGCGTCCGTCGGAACAGCGAACAGGCGCCACCCCTCGGGGCCATTCGCAGCATGAGCCGACCAGCTAGGAGAAGTCATGCGTAATCGTCTCGCAATCATCGCCGCCGCGGCGGTACTCCCGATGACAGCCGCAATCTCGCTCGCAACGGCGACGCAAGCGGGAGCGGACCCGAAGAGCCCGAGGGTCGTGGTCGCGGGCACCGTAGAGGACTGCGACAACGACAATCCGCCCACTGAAGTTCAATTCACGGTGGGCAAGGAAGCTCCGTCTGACGACTCACCGCGGGTGGAGGACGACGGCCTCTACAAGGTCACCTTCAAGAACATTCCCAAGAAGGGCGTCAAGGGACAGGCTGTCGTCACCTGTGAAGATGACACGTACACCCAGAAAGTCACCATCAAGCGGCCGGCCAACAAGAAGCCTCTGCGAATCGACCTCGCGCCGTGAACCCTGACCGGTGACCAGCCGCCGCACGGCGTCCGCCTGAACACGGGCGGACGCCGTGCGGTAGCCGACGGATGGACGGCCCAGCGGCGGAAGGCCCGTTCTGGGCCGCGGCCGGATCCACACACCGCGTCCTTCAGCCCCTCTCCCCCGGCCCGTCCGGCAGCCCGCCCCCCACCGTGAACCCGATCACCGAGCCGCCCCCCGCCCGCCGGAACGCGAAGGGTGCGCCCCCGTGTGCCAGGGCCACCTCGCGCACGATCGAGAGGCCGAGACCCGAGCCCGGCAGGGAGCGGGCGTCGGCGGCGCGGTAGAAGCGGTCGAAGACGCGGGTCAGGTCGGCCTCGGCGATGCCGGGGCCGCGGTCGAGGACCTCGATGCGGACGACCCCCGGCCGGGACGGCCCGGTGACGGCGATCTCGACGGGTGCCCCGCCCTCACGGTCGAACTTGGTCGCGTTCTCCACGAGGTTGGAGACCGCCCGCTGGAGCATGGCCGGCCGGCCGTAGAGGGTGGTATCGCCGCTCGTCCGGATCAGGACCGGCCGCCCGGTGCGGCGCCGGGCGAGGCCCGCGACCTCCTCCGCGAGGTCGGCGAGGTCCAGCCGCCGCGGCGGCTCGGTGTCGGACTGGCCGGCCGCGAGGTCGACGAGCTCGTTGACCAGGTCGGTCAGTTCCCGGGCCTCCTGGGTCAGATCCGCCACCAGTTCGTCACGGGTGTCCGGCGGCAGCTCGTCGATGCGGCGCAGCAGCGAGATGTTCGTCCGCAGCGAGGTGAGCGGCGTACGCAGTTCGTGCCCCGCGTCCTGGACCAGCCGCCGCTGGTCCTCCTCCGACTGGGCGAGCCGGCCGAGCATGCGGTCGAAGGCTCGGCCCAGCCGGCCCACCTCGTCGTGGCCGGTGACCGGCACCTGCACGCCGAGCCGGCGGGTGCGGGCGACGTCCTCGGCGGCGGTGGTGAGGATCACCAGGCGGTGGGTGATGCGCCGGGCCAGCCACCAGCCGAACAGCCCCGCGGCCGTCACGACCGCGATCATCAGGATCAGGGTGCGCTGCTGGAGGGCGCGCAGCAGGTCCTCGGTGTCGCTGAACTCCTGCGCCACCTGGACCGCGCCCCGGCTGCCGCCCAGCGAGACGGTCGCGATGCGGTAGACGTCGCTGCCGACGTCGACGTCCTCGTGCTCGGTGATCCGCCCGGCCGCCGCGGCCCCCGCGACCGTGCGGTCGGCGGGCCGGACGGGCAGTCCCGGGGTGCCGCTGTCCACGACCGAGCCGTCCGCGCCCAGCACCTGCACGTCCGTACGGGCCGGTCGCACGATGTCGTGTCCCGGCGCGGACGAGGAGAAGTCCTCCGCCGCCATCCGGTGGTCGCGCACCTCGTCCCGCAGGTCCTGCACGACCTCGTCGAACACCGACTCCTGGTCCACCCGGACCAGCCGGGCGGCCGCCGAGTACGACAGGACGCCGACGAGCACGGTGACCGCGGCCGTCACGGCCGCGAAGGACACCGCGAAGGTGGTCCGCAGTGACACCAGCTTCGGCCGCGGCCGGGACAGCAACCGACGCAGACGACTCACTCGCGTCCTCGTCTCACTCGCGCCCTCGCCTCACTGTCGCCCTCACCTCACGCTCGACCTCGTCGCTCAGTCTTCCCGCAGCACGTAGCCCACCCCGCGCACGGTGTGGATCAGCTGCGGGGCGCCGGGCTGGTCGAGTTTGCGGCGCAGATAGCCGACGTAGACGGCGAGGTTCTTGGAGCCGGGACCGAAGTCGTAGCCCCAGATACGGTCGTAGATCGTGGAGTGGTCCAGGACGATCCCGGCGTTGCGCGCCAGCAGTTCCAGCAGCTCGAACTCGGTCCGGGTCAGCTCCAGCTCGCGCCCGCCCCGCCACGCGCGCCGCGCCTGCGGGTCCATCCGCAGCCCGGCCGCCTCCACGTGCCGCTCCGTACCCCGCTTCGGGGCCTCGGGTACCGGCACGACGGCATCGGGGGCGGCGTCGGGGTTGGTGCGCCGCAGCAGCGCCCGCAGCCGGGCGAAGACCTCCTCGACGTCGAACGGCTTCACGACGTAGTCGTCGGCGCCCGCGTCCAGACCGGCGATCCGGTCGGCGGTCTCGACCAGCGCGGTCAGCATCAGGATGGGCGTGCGGTCGCCCTCGGCGCGCAGCACCCGGCAGACCTGGAGGCCGTCGATGCCGGGCATCATCACGTCGAGGACGAGCACGTCCGGCGGGTTCTTGTGGGCGTGCGCCAGCGCCTCGACCCCATCGGCGACCGCGGTCACCCGGTAGCCCTCCAGGGCCAGGGCGCGTTCCAGGGCGTTGCGGATGGCACGGTCGTCTTCGGCGAGCAGCACGGTGGGAGACACCAGGCCAGTCTGCCAAGGCCTCCGGCGGTTGGGCGGTGGGGACGGTCCTACGATCACCCTTCTTACTTGGCTCTCACCGTCCGGCCGGGTAGGCATACCGGGGGGGCTGCCGCCCCCAGACCCCCGCATCGGCCTGAACGGCCTCGTCCTCAATCGCCGGACGGGCTGAATTTCCCCGCCCGGCGATCAGGAGGTCAGCGCAACGACGGGGGGATTTCCCCGCCCGGCACGCAAGAGAGCAGCGCCGGACGGGCTGAATTTCCCCGTCCGGCGCTCAAGAGGGCACCGGTCAGCGGTTACCGGGCGGCCAGGGCCGCCAGCTGGTCGGCGAAGGGGACCACCTTGAACTCGCTCTTCTCATCCTTCTCGGCCTTCCCGTCCTGCAGCGGGGCGGACGGCTTGGACGGTGCCGACAGGCCCGTCATCAGCGTCGCCAGCTCGGACGCCGCCCGCTCGATCCGTTCGGGCAGGCCCTCCGCGCCCCAGTCCTCCGAGGCGGCGTAGACGGCGGTCGGGACGACCACGGCGCGCAGGTACGAGAAGAGCGGCCGCAGGGCGTGTTCGAGCACCAGCGAGTGCCGCGCGGAGCCACCCGTGGCGCCGATCAGCACCGGCTTGCCCGCCAACGCGTCCGGGTCGATCACGTCGAAGAACGACTTGAACAGGCCGCTGTAGGACGCGGAGAACACCGGGGTGACGACGATCAGCCCGTCCGCCGCCGTCACCGCCGCCAGCGCGGCCGCCAGTTTCCGGCCGGGGAAGCCGTTGGTGAAGTTGTGGGCGATCTCGACGGCGAGGTCGCGCAGCTCCACGACCTCCACCTCCACGTCCACTCCCGCCGGGGTCCGACCGGCGGTCGCGGCCGACAGCCGGTCGGCCAGCAGCCGGGTCGACGACGGGACGCTCAGCCCCGCCGAGACGACGACGAGCCTCATGCGACGTTCACCCCTTCCTGGGAAGCCGGGGAGCCCTGGGAAGCCGGGGAGCCCTGGGCGGTCTGGGCGGCCTTGAGCAGCGACTCGTGGGTGGGCGCGTCCGGCACGTCGGCCGGCCGGCCGACGGCGAACTCCTTGCGCAGCACCGGCACGACCTCCTCGCCGAGCAGGTCGAGCTGCTCGAGCACGGTCTTCAGCGGCAGCCCCGCGTGGTCCAGCAGGAACAGCTGGCGCTGGTAGTCGCCGGCGTACTCGCGGAACTTGAGCGTCTTCTCGATGACCTGCTCCGGCGTGCCGACGGTCAGCGGGGTCTGGTCGGTGAAGTCCTCCAGGGACGGCCCGTGACCGTAGACCGGCGCGTTGTCGAAGTACGGCCGGAACTCGCGCACCGCGTCCTGGGAGTTCTTCCGCATGAAGACCTGCCCGCCGAGCCCCACGATGGCCTGCTCGGGCGTGCCGTGTCCGTAGTGCGCGTACCGGGCGCGGTACAGCTCGACCATCTGCTTCGTGTGGTCGGCCGGCCAGAAGATGTTGTTGTGGAAGAAGCCGTCGCCGTAGAACGCGGCCTGCTCGGCGATCTCGGGCGAGCGGATGGAGCCGTGCCAGACGAACGGCGGCACGTCGTCCAGCGGGCGGGGCGTGGAGGTGAAGCCCTGCAGGGCGGTGCGGAACTTGCCCT
This sequence comes from Streptomyces sp. NPDC058295, assembly GCF_042880655.1. Taxonomy (NCBI): domain Bacteria; kingdom Bacillati; phylum Actinomycetota; class Actinomycetes; order Kitasatosporales; family Streptomycetaceae; genus Streptomyces; species Streptomyces sp. NPDC058295. Next base: position 46,296 of record NZ_JBHVYO010000005.1, on the reverse strand, counting down.
CCCAGTCGACGACGTCCTCGCGCCACAGCCTGCGCAGCAGGGCGTAGTTCTCGATGGCGAGGTTGATGCCCTGCCGGATGTCCTGGCCGAACCAGGGGTAGACCGGACCGGTGTTCCCGCGCCCCATCATGAGGTCGACGCGCCCGTCGGCCAGATGCTGGAGCATCGCGAAGTCCTCGGCGATCTTCACCGGGTCGTTGGTGGTGATGAGCGTGGTCGAGGTGGAGAGGACCAGCTTCTCCGTCCGCGCGGCTATGTAGCCGAGCATCGTCGTCGGCGACGAGGGCACGAACGGCGGGTTGTGGTGCTCGCCGGTGGCGAAGACGTCGAGGCCGACCTCCTCCGCCTTCTGCGCGATGGCGACCATGGCCTTGATCCGCTCGCGCTCGGTCGGCGTACGGCCCGTGGTGGGGTCCGGCGTGACATCGCCGACGCTGAAGATCCCGAACTGCATGGTCGCTCAACCTCCAAAGTTGTTGACCGTTAAACTATACCGCCCTAACGGCATCCCTCCTCCGTCTATTCCGCCCTGCCTGGTTGCACCGGCAGCCCCGGCTGTCGGTGCCCCGTCCTACGATCCGGACATGGCCACCCCACGCCGTGACACCCGAGGCATCGTCGACGCGGCGGACTTCCTCGCACGCGTGCGCTTCCGCCGCCCCGAGCCGGCCCCGCCCCTGCGTCCCTACGTCGAGCACTACTGGCTGATCGACTGGGACCTGGCCGAGCCGTACGTCTCCCACGTGGTCCCGCATCCCGCGGTCCACCTCGTGTTCCAGCGGTTCGAGGGGCAGGAACCCTTCGTCGAGATCGCCGGCGTCCAGCAGGGCCTCTTCAGCCAGAAACTGGAGGGCCGGGGGCGGGTGTGCGGCGTCAAGTTCCGTCCGGGCGGCTTCCGCCCGTTCGCCCCCGAGCCCCCGGTCTCCCACTGGACGGGCCGCCGGGTCCACCTCACCGGCATCGACCCGGCCCCGGTCCTGGACCCGGCCGACGAGGAGGCCCGGGTGGCAGCCCTCGACGCACACCTCCTGGCGGCCCGCGTCCCCCGCCCGGACCCCCAGGCCGACCTCGCGATGACCCTCGTCGACCGCATCCGCACCGACCGCGCGATGCGCAGGGTGGCGGACCTCGCGAGCGACGAGGGACTGTCGGTACGCCTGCTCCAGCGCCTGTTCGCCGCGTACGTCGGCGTGGGCCCCAAATGGGTGATCCTGCGCTACCGCATCCACGAGGCCCTGGAACGGGCGGAGGCCGAGAGGGCGGTGGACTGGGCGGCCCTGGCCGCGGACCTGGGCTACGCGGACCAGGCCCACCTGGTCCGCGACTTCACCACGACGGTCGGGGTCCCCCCTGCCACCTACGCCAGGCATCGCGGCCCATGAGCGGCCCGGAGCCGATCCCCACGCGGCTCCCACGCGGCTCCCGCGCGGCTCCCGCGCGACTTCGCCCGGCCCCCGCAGCCCCCTGCACTCGACCCTCGTCTCTCGCCCCCCCCCCGGCTAAGGCACCAGCACCAGTCGCCCGCGGACCCCGCCCTCCGCCAGTCGTGCGTGTGCCTTCGCGGCGTCCTCCAGGGCGAACGTGTCGGCCACCCGGAGGGTCAGCTCGCCCGCGTCCACCGACCGCACCAGCTCCGCCAGCCGGGCCCCGTCCGCGCTCACCTCGACGGCCTCGGTCCGCACCCCCCGCTCCGGCGCGGGCTGAGCCTGCGGAATCACCCCCACGTACGCGCCGCCGTCCCGCACCAGGGCCAGCGCCTCGGCGCCGAGCACCGCCGCGTCCAGCACCGCGTCGAAACTCCCCGCGCCGCCCGCGAAGCGCGTGGCCCCCAGCGACCGGACGAACTCCTCGTCCTGCGCCCGAGCCAGCGCGGCGACCTTCACGCCGCGCCGCGCGGCCAGCTGGACGGCATACCCGCCGACCGCTCCCGCACCGCCCGTGACCAGCAACGAATCCCCCGGCGACAGGGCCAGCAGATCCAGCGCCTGCGCAGCGGTCAGCGCGTTCAGCGGCAGCGTCGCCGCGTGCACCGCGTCCACGGAAGCCGGCGCGAGCGCCACCGCGTCCGCGTCGACGACGACGTACTCCGCGTGCGTACCGAGCGGCTTGACCATCCCGTAGTCGAGCGCCACGACCTCCTCCCCCACGTTCCACGCGGCCGCCACCCCCACCGCGTCCACGGTCCCGGCGACGTCCCAGCCGAGTCCGACCTGCTTGCCCGCGCCGCCGAAGACCCCGGAGCGCACCCCGGCGTCCACCGGGTTCAACGTGGCCGCCGCCACCTTGATCCGCACCTGCCGGGCGGCCGGCTCCGGCAGCTCCGCGTCCACGAGCTCGACGGCCTCGGGCCCGCCGAACGTCCGCACCACTGCTGCACGCATGACAACTCCCCTGGATAGGCGGGTACTTGCGGGTATCTCCCGCTTCCCTCCTGCTGTCACAACCCTAGGAAGAGTTACTATCCAGGGGGAAGTAGTTACCTGAAGGTGCCTACGTCACCAGGAGGAGAGCCACCATGGCCACCACGACCGCCGCCCAGCGGCGCGAGCAGGCCCGCAGCGAGTACGACGCCTTCCTTCGCGACTGCCCGACCAACCAGCTCCTGGACCGGCTCAGCGACAAGTGGGTCAGCCTGGTCGTCTCGGCCCTCGCCCCCGGCCCCCAGCGCTACAGCGACCTGGCCCGCAGGATCGCCGGCGTCAGCCCCAAGATGCTCACCCAGACCCTGCGCACCCTGGAACGCGACGGCATCCTCACCCGCACGGTCACCCCGTCAGTCCCCGTCCGCGTCGACTACGAGCTGACCCCCCTCGGCAGCAACCTCGCGCTGCTGCTGACGGCCGTGAAGAACTGGGCGGAGATCCACTTCGACGAGGTCCAGGAGGCCCGCCGACGCTACGACGGGGACGACACCGACGTCTGAGCGGCGCCGCTCGGTTCCGATCAGTGCCGTTCGTGCCGATCAGTGCCGTTCAGGAGGTGAGCGGCACCGCGTCCATGTACGCGTTCGACGGCTTGCGCACCTGCTGCACGCCCCGCGCGTCCAACGCGACCGCCGCCGACGACGTGCCCAGCGTGCCGCTCCCCTGCCAGGTCCCGGTCACGTTCACCCAGGTGTCGGCCTTGGGTGCCGCGATCCCCCGGACCAGCACCTTCACGGACGACGCGTCCGCCGCACAGCAGTTGACGATGATCCGGGTCAGATACCAGCCGTCCTGCTTCCCCGTGGCCGGGGTGACGAACCCGGTCATCACGACCGCGCGGCCCCGGATGGCCCTCGACCGGTCCTGTTGCACCCGCTGGGTGAAGGCGGTGAGCGTGATCGGCAGCGGGGAGGTCGCGGGCAGCGGATCGAAGGCGTCGTCCTGCACTGCGACGGCCTTCGCCGGCTCCCGCGAGGCCGTGTAGGAGCCGAGCGCGGGCGGCGCGTAGAAGAGCAGGCTCAGCACGGGCAGGAACAGCAGCCAGGCGACCCGCCGAACGCGGGAGTGATCATGCCCGTGCCCGTCCCCGTCCCCCACACGGGCGGGGCCCACCTGCTCGTGCCCCGACTCGCCGTTTTCCTGCCCGCCGTGCCCCGCATCGCCGTGCTCCTCCGTCGGCGGGGCGGCCCACGCCTCCGCCACTCCCAGCACCAGCAGCAGCACCCCGGAGGCGACCAGCAGCGGCCGCATCCCCTCCTTGACGTACCGCAGGTACTCGCCCGTGAACAGCGAGGTGTGCAACAACGCCAGCCCACCCAGTACCAGCAGCCCCACCTGCACGAACCGCCTCACAGCAGCACCCCTCCGATCAGCGCGCTGCACACCACGGCCACCACCGCCGTGGCCGCCGAGAACCGCACCGCGAAGGCCCGCCCGAACGTGCCCGCCTGAAGCGCGATCAGCTTCAGGTCGACCATCGGCCCCACCACCATGAACGCCAGCCGCGCGACCGGCGAGAACCCGCTCAGCGAGGCCGCCACGAACGCGTCCGCCTCGCTGCACACCGCCAGCACGATCGCCAGCGCCGCCAGGAACAGCACCGACAGCCACGGCGAACCCGCGAAGGTGTCGAGCAGTGTGCGCGGCACCGCCACATTGAAGGTCGCCGCCGCCATCGCCCCCACCACCAGGAAACCCCCCGCGTGCAGGAAGTCGTGCTGGAAACCCCGCCGGAACTCCGTGAACCGGCTGTGCCCCGGAACATGTCCGGTGTGCCGGACGACGGTGGGCTTCAACCACTCCTCGCGCCCCAGCCAGAGCCACAGCCAGCCCATCGCGGCGGCGGTGACCAGCGAGGCGAGCAGCCGGGCCAGCACCATCTCCGGGCTGCCCGGGAAGGCGACGGCCGTGGCGGTCAGCACCACCGGGTTCACGGCGGGCGCCGACAGCAGGAACGCGAACGCGGCTGCCGGGGTGACCCCCCGCCCGATCAGACTGTTCGCCACCGGCACCGACGCGCACTCGCATCCCGGCAGCACCACACCCGCCATCCCCGCGACCGGCACCGCCAGCGCGGCCCGTTTCGGCAGCAGCCGACCGAAGACCCGGGCCGGCACGAACGCGTTGATCGCCCCCGACAGGGCCGTGCCCAGCAGCAGGAACGGCAGCGCCTGCACGGTCACGGCCAGGAACACCGTCCGCCACGCCTGCATCGCCGGCTCGTCCAGCGACCGCCCGACGAGCACCAGCAGCACACCCGGCACCACCGCCGCGCCCAGCAGCAACAGCGGCCAGTGCCGCGGCAGCGCACCCGCCGGGCGGGCGTCCGCCGCCGGCGCTCCCTCGGCCGCCGCCGCGGACGGCCGTATGTCCGTCTCCTGCATCCCGTCCTAGACCCGGCCTTCCCGCAACCGTGCGACCTGGACCGCGCCGAACTCCACCGTGCGCCGCATGTGCCGCACGATCACCGCGAGTTCGCCGTCCGCCAGGTCCTCGAACAGCGGCATCCAGTCACCGCCCAGCCGCTCCCACATCCGTGCGAACTCCGCGATCCGCTCCGGCACCGTCACCACGAGGACCCGCCGCCGGTCGGCCGCGTCCCGTTCCCGGACGACGTAACCCGTCTTCTCCAGCCGGTCCACCAGCCGCGTCGCCGACCCGGTGGTCAGCCCCGTCAGCTCGGCGACCCGGCCCGTCGTCACCGGCTCCCGCTCCAGCATCAGCAGGTTCAGACACTGAAGGTCCGTGGGATGCAGCCCGAGACGGTCGGCGAGAGCCTGGTTGAACAGCGCGTACGCGGCCACGTACCGACGCGACACGACGGACAGCTCGTCCAGCAGCCGCGAGCGCACGTTCCCGGACATCGCACCCCTTCATCGGCACCGCCGTCAGCGCCGTCCGCAGATCGTACGACGCTCCGCAACCTCGAACGTCAGAAGAAGTAGGCGTCCCCGGTGTCCAGGACCAGCACCTGCTGCCGGTCGTTGGACCGGTTGCGGTCCACCGCCCCGCCGCCCCACAGCGTGTCGACGGCCATCGTCACCTCCGTCGGCCGCCCCCGCAGCCACACCCGCAACGCGATCCGCTCCCCCAGTGCGTCCGCGGCCAGCGCCCCCGTCCGGCAGACCACCTCCTGGCGGCCCGTCCGCGCGCAGCCGGCCGGCAGCCGCTGCGCCCCGGCCGCCAACGGCACCGACCAGCGCAGCCGCACGGTCGAGTCGGAGACGTCCGCCGGACCGTGGTTGCGCGGGGTCAGCCGGACGTCGACCCGGCCGCCGCGCATGACGGCGGAGCCGTGGTACGACAGGTCCGCCTCGGTCGCCTCCCCCGCCGTCCCGGCCGCCCGCGCGGGTGCGACCCCCACCCCCATCGCCAGCACCGCAGCCCACACCGCGAGACCTCGCATCCAGCGCATGCCACCACTCCTCGATTCCTCGATCGGAGACCGCCCGGGTACGAAGCGCCGGGTACGAAGGGGATGTATCCCACGCCCGGCGCCCGGCAGGCGCCCTCCAACAGGTGACAGCACCCGGCCGTGCCAAGCTGCCGGCATGCTCATCCTCCGGTCGGCCGCCCTGTTCGTCGTCGCCGCGCTGTTCGAGATCGGCGGCGCCTGGCTGGTCTGGCAGGGCGTACGCGAGCACCGGGGCTGGCTGTGGGCGGCCGGCGGTGTCCTCGCCCTCGGCGCGTACGGCTTCGTCGCCACCTTCCAGCCCGACGCCCACTTCGGCCGCGTCCTCGCCGCGTACGGCGGCGTCTTCGTGGCCGGCTCGCTGCTCTGGGGCGCCGTCGCCGACGGCTACCGCCCCGACCGCTGGGACGTGACCGGTGCCCTGGTCTGCCTCGCCGGGATGGCCGTGATCATGTGGGCCCCGAGGAACGGCGGCTGACCCCGATACCCTGGCGGCAGTCGGTCGTACGAACGAGCGAACACCACCGTGCACGAGGAGCAGCCCATGGCCACCGCCGCACCGTCCGCCGCCTCCCGCATCGCCGTCGTCACCGGTGCGAGCAGCGGAATCGGCGCCGCCACCGCCCGGCAGCTCGCCGCGGCCGGCTACCGGGTCGTCCTGACCGCCCGCCGCAAGGACCGCGTCGAGGCGCTGGCCGAGGAGATCACCCAGTCGGGCGGCTCCGCGACGGCGTACCCGCTGGACGTCACGGACCGCGCGGCGGTCGACGAGTTCGCCGGCGCCTTCAAGACGATCGGCGTCCTCGTCAACAACGCGGGCGGCGCGCTCGGCGCCGACCCCATCGCCACCGGCGACCCGGCCGACTGGCGCACGATGTACGAGACGAACGTCCTCGGCACCCTCAACGTCACCCAGGCCCTGCTCCCCAAGCTGGTGGCGAGCGGCGACGGAACGGTCGTGGTGGTGTCCTCGACCGCCGGTCACGGGACGTACGAGGGCGGCGGCGGTTATGTCGCCGCCAAGCACGGTGCCCACGTCCTCGCCGAGACCCTCCGCCTGGAGATCGTTGGCCTGCCGGTCCGCGTCATCGAGATCGCCCCCGGCATGGTCAGGACCGACGAGTTCGCCCTCACCCGCTTCGGCGGCGACGCGGACCGGGCCGCCAAGGTCTACGAGGGCGTCGCCGAACCCCTCACCGCCTCCGACGTGGCCGAGACGATCACCTGGGCGGTCACCCGCCCCAGCCACGTCAACGTCGACCTCCTCGTCCTGCGCCCCCGCGCCCAGGCGTCCAACACGAAGGTCCACCGGGAGCTGTGACGGTCGAGAAGGGGACCGCGGGCCAGGACCCGGGCGCACGGGAACAGCTCTCGCCGGACCAGCTCTCGTTGGAGCGGCGCCGCCTGGCCCAGGAGACGAAGAACGAGCGCCACATGTGGGTCTTCCTGGCCTACTTCCTCTTCGGCATCCACATCGTGGCGTTCGTGATGATCTACGCGGTACGCCACGCGAAGTGACGGCCGCCGCGCCGTAGGGTTTCCACGTGGACAGACACATACCGTTCGAGACGCTGCACAACTTCCGTGACCTGGGCGGATATCCGACCAGCAGCGGCCACCGGGTCCGCGCGGGCCGGCTGTTCCGCGCGGACTCCCTCGGCAAGCTGCGACCGGACACCCCGGACTGGGACCGCTTCCTCGCCCTCGGCGTCCGCACGGTGATCGACCTGCGCCACCCCTGGGAGATCGAGGCGCGGGGCCGGGTACCGGAGGACGACTCCTTCACCTACCTCAATCTCAGCATCGAGCACCGCCCCTACGACCAGGCCGCGTTGACCCCGGACGTGGACCCGGGCCCGTACCTCTCCGCCCGCTTCATGGAGGTGGCGGAGGACGGCACGAAGGAGATCGCGGCGGCCCTGGAGCTGGTGGCCGAGGCGCGGGAGGGGCTGGTCTTCCACTGCGCCTCGGGCAAGGACCGCACCGGGCAGCTGGCGGCCCTGGTCCTGAGCCTGCTGGGCGTCCCGGACGAGGTGATCATCGAGGACTTCACCCTGACGGAACTGGCGACCCCGGCCCTGCTCGCCGACTGGCGCGCGAGGAACGACGGCCGCTCCCCGGCGTGGCCGGCCTTCGGCCGGGCCCCCGAGTCGGTGATGCGGCTGTTCCTGGAGGCACTGCGGGCCCGTTACGGCTCGGTGGAGGCGTATGTGACGGGAGCTCTCGGCATGGACGCCGAGGCATTGGCTGCCACCCTCCGCGCCCGCCTCCTGGAACCGGCCCCCACCGCCTGGCCGGAGTCGACCCATCGCAGGGCGGAGCCGCTCGACGCCCCTGCCCTGGTCCGCCTGCGCGACACGGCGGCCCTGTGGCAACTGGCCCGGGGCATCGAGCAGTGGCAGCCCGGCGAGAAGACCGAGGCCCACTTCGTCGACCGCATGCGCGAGGGCGAGGTCTGGCTGACGTACGCGGACGGCGCGGTCGTGGGCGCCTTCGAGCTCTGGTGGGACGATCCGGCTGCGTGGGGCCCCCGCCCGCCCGAGGCCGGCTACATCCACCGCCTGATGACGACCCCGCACACCGCCCCACCGGGTACGGGCCGCAGGATGCTGGCCCACGCCGAGTCCCGCATCACCGCGGCCGGCCGCCCCTACGCCCGCCTCGACTGCCTCTCCACCAACCCCCGCCTGCGCGCGTACTACGAGTCCGCGGGCTACACGGTCGTCGGCGAACAGCGCGCCAAGGAGGGCGGAACGGGAAGCCCGTACGCGGTGACCCTGCTGGAGAAGCGGCTCGGCTGAGGGAGAGACGCGTGAGGGGCCCGAGCCGAAACCGGCCCGGGCCCCTCACCTGCGGGCGTCAACCGCGGACCCGCGGTATCAGCCCTTCACGCACACGACCTGCTTCAGCTTCGCCACGACCTCCACCAGGTCCCGCTGCTGGTCGATGACCTGCTCGATCGGCTTGTAGGCGGCCGGGATCTCGTCCACGACGCCGGAGTCCTTGCGGCACTCCACGCCCCGCGTCTGCTCCTCCAGGTCCTGCGTCGAGAAGCGGCGCTTGGCCGCGTTGCGGCTCATCCGCCGACCGGCGCCGTGCGACGCCGAGTTGAAGGCCTTCTCGTTGCCGAGGCCCTTCACGATGTACGAACCGGTGCCCATCGAACCCGGGATGATGCCGTACTCGCCGGAACCGGCACGGATCGCGCCCTTGCGCGTCACGAGCAGGTCCATGCCGTCGTAGCGCTCCTCGGAGACGTAGTTGTGGTGCGCGCTGATCTCCTGCTCGAAGGCCGGCTTGGCCTTCTTGAACTCCTTGCGGATCACGTCCTTCAGGAGCGCCATCATGAGCGTGCGGTTGTACTTCGCGTACTCCTGGGCCCAGAACAGATCGTTGCGGTAGGCCGCCATCTGCGGGGTGTCCGCGACGAACACGGCGAGATCGCGGTCGATCAGGTCCTGGTTGTGCGGGAGCTTCTGCGCCACCCCGATGTGGAACTCGGCGAGTTCCTTGCCGATGTTCCGGGAACCGGAGTGGAGCATCAGCCAGACAGAACCGGCGGTATCGGTGCATACCTCGACGAAGTGGTTGCCCCCGCCGAGCGTTCCCATCTGCTTCACGGCCCGCTCCTCACGGAACTTCACCGCCTCCGCGACACCGTCGAACCGCGTCCAGAAGTCGTCCCACCCGCCGGCGGCCAGCCCGTGGAAGCGGTCCGGCTCGACGGCGGTGTCGTGCATCCCCCGACCCACCGGGATCGCCTGCTCGATCTGCGAACGGAGCCGGGAGAGATCGCCGGGCAGGTCGTTCGCCGTGAGTGAGGTCTTCACCGCGGACATCCCGCAGCCGATGTCGACGCCCACCGCCGCGGGACAGACGGCACCCTGCATCGCGATGACCGAGCCGACCGTCGCGCCCTTGCCGTAGTGGACGTCCGGCATGACCGCCAGTCCCTTGATCCACGGCAGCGTCGCCACGTTCCGCAGCTGCTGGAGCGCGCCCTCCTCGACCGACGCCGGGTCGGCCCACATACGGATGGGTACCTTCGCGCCCGGCAGTTCCACGTACGACATTTCGTCCTCATTCCCCCGGATTAAATACAAAAGCCTTAGATCGCAAAACTGGTGCCAAGGTCAACGAAAAGGACAGCGGACCGGCATCCACAGCTCCACGTGCGATACACATTGTCTCCAGGGGCCGCCCCCGTCCGGCAAGCGAATAACCAGCGGGGACACCGGGCCACCCACATCACCTGAACTGTCGAGAGGAGCCGACCGTGCAGCGGAAGGCATACGTACCCGGCGTCGTCGCGCTTCTCGCGGCGCTGCTGGCCGGCTGCACCGGCGGTTCGGACGAAGGCGGCTCGACGGACAACTCCAACCCGGGCGAGGCGGGGACGGCCAGCGCCGTCGCGCAGCCCGGCAAGTACGACACGCTCCCCGAGGCCTGCGGTGTGGTGAGCCTGTCCACCCTCGACTCGCTCCTGCCCGGCATCAAGCAGCTCGCCGACCAGGCGCAGCGCGACACGGCCTACGCGGGCGAGGCGACCGAGACGTTCGACACCGACCGCAAGGTGGGCTGCCGTTGGAAGGTGGAGTCGACGGACGCCACCGACCATCTCCTCATCGACTTCGAGCGGGTCGTCTCCTACGACAACGCCGTGAGCGACGACAACCAGGCCGAGGCCCTCTTCGCGCAGCGGGTGACCGCGGCCGACCTTCCCGCACCCACCGCCTCCGCCACCGGCGCGGCGACCGACTCCCCTTCCACGAGCCCGAGCACCTCCCCCTCGACGACGACCTCCCCCTCCGCGGGCGCCTCCGCGTCGGCCTCGCCCTCGCCCTCGTCCTCCTCCACCGTCACCCCCGCCGACCTCCAGCCCCGCCTGCTGGAGGACCTGGGCGACGAGGCGTTCGTCGACGACGCGCTCAGCAGCTCCGGTTCGACGGCCAAGCAGCGCACGGTGACTGTGGCGTTCCGCACGTCCAACGTCTTGGTGACCATCCAGTACGAGGAGCAGCCGGCGACCGTCGGCGTGGTGCCGGACAGCGAGGAAATGCAGGACAAGGCCCGGAAACTGGCCGCGCAGCTCGACGACTCACTGGCCGGCTGAGGGCACTTGGGCCCGGTTCGGGCCCCACCCGCAAAGCCCTCGAAGCGGAACCGCACAGCTTCTTCACCGACTACGGTGGCCCCTCGGACCCGATCCGACCGCAGGAACCACGAGCGTCATGAGTGAAGGAACCATGCAGCGACGAGCCCAGCGAGACGGCCAGTTTGACCAGCGCGAGCAGCGTGCCGAGCGAGTGAACCGTGCCGGAGGGCTGAACCGCCTCCTGGCCGCGGCGGTCGCCGTCCCGGTGATGCTGGTCGCCGCGGGCTGCTCCTCGGACTCCGGCTCGGGCGACGATGCGAAGGACGCCGCCGCCTCCACCGGTGCCGGTTCCGGGACCGACTCCGCGGCGAGCGCCGCGCCGACCGTGCAGGCGGCGGCGTACAAGACGCTGCCCGAGGCGTGTGCGGTGGTGTCGAAGAAGACGCTGACGGAGCTGGTGCCGAAGGGGGCGGCCAAGGGCAAGGAGGGGACGTCCAGCGACACCGCGGCCCGGGCCAGTTGCTCCTGGTCCAGCCTGGCCAACAACGGCGTGAAGGGCTCGCAGTTCCGCTGGCTGAACGTTTCGCTGCTGCGCTTCGAGTCGGACACGGCGACCGGTGACGGCGAGTCGCAGGCGAAGACGTACTACGCGAAGCAGGTCAAGGACGCCCAGGCGGTGTCGGGCGCGAAGAACGTCAAGTCGGCGCCGGTGGCCGCGACGGGTGACGAGGCGACCTCGGTGCGCTACGACCTGAAGAAGTCGGAAGGCGCCTTCAAGCAGCAGACGGTCGTGGTGCGCGTCGAGAACGTCGTGCTCACGCTCGACTACAACGGTGCCGGTCTGGCGGGCGACAAGGCGCCGAGCGCGGAGACCCTGACGAAGTCGGCGGAGAAGGCGTCCAAGGAGGCGGTGGCCGCCGTGCGCTCGGCCAACGGCGAGGGCGGCAGCGGCGGTTCGGACACCTCGGGCACCAGCCCGTCCCCGTCCGAGTCGGCCTCCTCCACCCCGAAGGCGACGCCCTCCAAGTCGTCGTCGGCGACCCCGAAGGCGACGGCCTCCAAGGCGGCCGCGGCGGCTCCGAAGGCTTCCGCTTCCGCGAAGAGCTGACGGACCGGCAACACGTGCGCCGCACACATGTGCCACCCTGTTGCGCGCAAGAGCACGCAAGGGGAGGGGAGTACGGGTGGCCGAGCGAATACAGCTGACCCGGACGCATCGCGTTCTCATCGGCGTGGTCGTGACCGGCGCCGTGATCATCGCCGGCATCGGCTTCGCCGGTTCGTACGCGGCCGTCCGGGAACTGGCCCTCGAGAAGGGCTTCGGCAACTTCTCGTATGTGTTCCCGATCGGTATCGACGCGGGTATCTGCGTCCTGCTGGCCCTGGATCTGCTGCTGACCTGGATCCGCATCCCCTTCCCGCTGCTGCGGCAGACGGCGTGGCTGCTGACGGCCGCGACGATCGCCTTCAACGGCGCGGCGGCCTGGCCGGACCCGCTGGGCACGGGTATGCACGCGGTGATCCCGATCCTGTTCGTGGTGTCCGTCGAGGCGGCCCGGCACGCGATCGGCCGGATCGCGGACATCACGGCGGACAAGCACATGGAGGGCGTGCGCCTCACGCGCTGGCTGCTCTCCCCGCTGCCGACCTTCCTGCTTTGGCGCCGGATGAAGCTGTGGGAGCTGCGCTCCTACGAACAGGTGATCAAGCTGGAGCAGGAACGTCTCGTCTACCAGGCGCGGCTGCGTTCCCGCTTCGGCCGTGCCTGGCGCCGCAAGGCCCCGGTGGAGTCGCTGATGCCGCTGCGGCTGGCCCGTTACGGCGTCCCGCTGGCGGAGACCGCTCCGGCGGGTCTGGCGGCGGCGGGCATCGAGCCGGCCGTGCTCCCGCCGGCGCCGGTCCCGGCGGCCGCGCCCCAGCAGCTGACGGCGGCGGCCCCGGTCGACGCGGGCGTCCGCGCCGTCGAGGCCGCTCCCGCGCCCCGGCAGGCCCAGCGGACACCGCAGGCCCAGCAGGCCGGCCACGCGCCCGTCCCCGCGGCCACGGAGGAGGAGCAGAGCCCGTGGTTCCAGGCGCCGCACGAGGTGGCGTACCAGGGGGGCTACGACCCCACGTACGACCCGTCGGAGCAGTACGCCCAGTGGTACGAGGAGCAGCAGCAGGCCGAGCAGTACCAGGACCAGTACCAGGAGGAGCCTCCGGCGCAGGAGCCCTCTCCGGAGGAGACCGGTTCGTTCCCCATCCCGGTGGGTCCGGGCCGCAGCCGTGAGCTCGGTGAGGGCGGCGGTACCCCGGTGATCGAGCCGGACGAGGAGTCGTACTACCAGATCTTCAAGCAGTCGTCGATGAGCGGCAGCGGCTACCCGACGCCGAGCCAGTTCAGCTACGACGTGGAGGCGACTTACGGCACCCCCATCCCGGACTCCGAGGCCAAGCGCATGGTCATGCGCTTCCAGAACCGCCACGCGGCGGAACTGGAGGAGGACCACATCGCCTGATGCGCAGGCGTACGACGGAGGGGGCGCCCGGTGCTGACACCGGGCGCCCCCTCCGTCGTGCGGGTGCCGCCTACTCCCCGAGCAGGGCCCGCACCGGCTCCTGGCCCACGGCCAGCAGCAGGGTGGGCAGCCTCGGGCCGGTGTCACGCCCCACCACCAGGTGATAGAGCAGGGCGAAGAACGTCCGCTGGGCGGTCTTGATCTCCGGCGGGAGTTCCTTGGGGGTCGCGTCGGCGGAGAACCCGGCCTGGACCTTGGGAACGCCGTAGACCAGGTGGGTGAGCCCGTCCAGCGACCAGTGGTCGGCGAGTCCGTCGAGCAGCAGCCGCAGGGACTGCCGGGAGGCCTCGTCGAGGGACTTCAGCAGCTCGGCGTCGGCTTCGGCGCGGACGATAGTGCGCTGGTCGGCGGGGACATGGGTGTTGATCCAGGCCTCGGCCTTGTCGTACCGGGGCCGGGCCTCGTCGAGCGAGCCGAGCGGGTTCTCCGGGTCCAGCTCGTCGAGGATCCGCAGGGCCTGGTCCTGGTGTCCGGCGGTGATGTCGGCGACGGAGGCCAGCGTGCGGTACGGCAGCGGCCGGACGGTGCGCGGCAGCTCACCGGCGGCCGTGCCCACGGCACGGGAGTGCGCGGCGATGTCGGCCGGGAGCGCCGAGCCCTCGGCGACCTTGGCGTCCAGCTTGTCCCACTCGTCGTAGAGCCGCTGGATCTCCTGGTCGAAGGCGATCTTGAAGGACTGGTTGGGACGGCGGCGGGCGTAGAGCCAGCGCAGCAGCTGCGGCTCCATGATCTTCAGCGCGTCGGCGGCGGTGGGGACCCCGCCCTTCGAGGACGACATCTTGGCCATGCCGCTGATGCCGACGAAGGCGTACATGGGCCCGATGGGCTGCTTGCCGCCGAAGATGCCGACGATCTGGCCGCCGACCTGGAAGCTGGACCCGGGGGACGAGTGGTCGACGCCGCTCGGCTCGAACACGACGCCCTCGTACGCCCAGCGCATCGGCCAGTCGACCTTCCAGACCAGCTTGCCGCGGTTGAACTCGTTCAGCCGGACGGTCTCGGCGAACCCACAGGCGGCGCAGGTGTAGGACAGCTCGGTGGTGTCGTCGACGTACGAGGTGACCGTGGTGAGGTCCTTCTCGCAGTTGCCGCAGTAGGGCTTGTACGGGAAGTAGCCGGCCGAGCCGGACGAGCCGTCGTCCTCGTTCGCCGCGCCCGATCCCTCAGCCGCCTCGAGCTCGGCCTCGTCGAGCGGCTTCTGCTGCTGCTTCTTCGCGGGGGCCTTCTTGGTGCGGTACTGGTCGAGGATCGCGTCGATGTCCCCGCGGTGCTTGATCGCGTGCAGGATCTGCTCGCGGTAGACACCGGAGGTGTACTGCGCGGTCTGGCTGATGCCGTCGAACTCCACGCCGAGCTCGGCCAGCGACTCGACCATCGCGGCCTTGAAGTGCTCGGCCCAGTTCGGGTGGATCGAGCCCTGCGGCGCCGGGACGGAGGTCAGCGGCTTGCCGATGTGTTCGGCCCAGGAGTCGTCGATCCCGGCGATGCCCTGCGGCACCTTGCGGTAGCGGTCGTAGTCGTCCCAGGAGATCAGGTGGCGGACCTGGTGTCCGCGACGGCGGAGCTCGTCGGCGACCAGGTGCGGGGTCATGACCTCGCGGAGGTTGCCCAGGTGGATGGGTCCGGAAGGGGAGAGTCCGGACGCGACGACCACAGGTTTGCCGGGGGCCCGACGCTCCGACTCCTCGATGACCTCATCCGCGAAACGGGAGACCCAGTCGGTGGTCTCGGTGCTCAGAGCCACGATCGGCACGTCCTCTTGTTCTGAAGGCTTCCAGGTTTGAAGTGCGTTTCATTGTCCCAGACAGCCCCGCGCCCGGGAAAACCGCTTTACCCCCCATGGGATACTGACCGTGCCCATCCATCCCCACGAGGAGAACGGCACCCACTCCTATGGCCCCGGTCACGTCCCTCAGTCACTCCGTCGAACAGCACCTCTCGTCCGCTCTCTCGGCCACCCTGCCGGAGGCCGCCGGCGCGGACCCGCTGCTGCGACGAAGCGACCGGGCCGACTTCCAGGCCAACGGCATCCTGGCGCTGGCCAAGAAGGCGAAGGCGAATCCGCGGGAGCTGGCGACGCAGGTCGTGTCGCACGTCGTCACGGGTGACCTGATCGGGGAGATCGAGGTCTCGGGCCCCGGCTTCCTGAACGTGACGATCACCGACGGCGCGATCACCCGGAACCTCGCCGCACGGTACGCGGACGCGGACCGCCTGGGCGTGCCGCACGCCGACCGGCCGGGCACGACGGTCATCGACTACGCCCAGCCGAACGTGGCGAAGGAGATGCACGTCGGTCATCTGCGGTCGGCGGTCATCGGCGACGCGACGGTGCAGATCCTGGAGTTCACCGGCGAGAGCGTGGTCCGCCGGCACCACATCGGCGACTGGGGCACCCAGTTCGGCATGCTCATCCAGTACCTGGACGAGCACCCGCACGAGCTGGACCACAAGGATTCCCAGGTGAGCGGCGAGGAGGCGATGTCGAACCTCGACCGCCTCTACAAGGCCGCGCGCAGGCTGTTCGACGCGGACGAGGAGTTCAAGACCCGGGCCCGGCGCCGGGTGGTGGACCTCCAGGCGGGCGACCCGCACACGCTCGCGACCTGGCAGAAGTTCGTCGACGAGTCGAAGATCTACTTCTTCTCGGTCTTCGAGAAGCTGGACATGGAGATCCGGGACGAGGACATCGTCGGCGAGTCGGGTTACAACGACATGCTGGCGGAGACCTGCCGTCTCCTGGAGGAGTCCGGGGTCGCGGTCCGCTCCGAGGGCGCCCTCTGTGTCTTCTTCGATGACGTCAAGGGACCGGACGGCAACCCGGTCCCGCTGATCGTCCAGAAGTCGGACGGCGGCTACGGCTACGCGGCGACCGACCTGTCGGCGATCCGTGACCGTGTCTTCCACATCAAGGCGAGCACGCTGCTGTACGTGGTGGACGCCCGTCAGTCGCTGCACTTCAAGATGGTCTTCGAGACGGCACGCAGGGCGGGCTGGCTGAACGAGGACGTCAAGGCGCACCAGTTGGCGTTCGGTACGGTCCTCGGCAAGGACGGCAAGCCGTTCAAGACCCGTGAGGGCGAGACGGTCAAGCTGGTCGACCTCCTCGACGAGGCCGTCGAGCGGGCCACCACCGTGGTCCGGGAGAAGGCCGTGAAGGTGGGCCTGTCCGAGCCGGAGATCGTGGAGAACGGCCGGTACGTGGGTGTCGGCGCGGTGAAGTACGCCGACCTGTCGACGTCCGCCGTACGGGACTACAAGTTCGACCTGGACCAGATGGTCTCGCTGAACGGCGACACGTCCGTCTACCTCCAGTACGCGTACGCCCGTATCCAGTCGATCCTGCGCAAGGCCGGCGAGGCCCGCCCGGTCGCTCACCCGGAGCTGGAACTGGCCCCGGCGGAGCGGGCGTTGGGCCTGCACCTGGACCAGTTCGGCGAGACGGTGCACGAGGTCGCGGCGGCGTACGAGCCGCACAAGCTGGCGGCGTACCTGTACCAGCTGGCCTCGCACCTGACGACGTTCTACGACCAGTGCCATGTGCTGTCCCCCGACAACTCGCCGGAGGTCGTCGAGAACCGCCTGTTCCTGGTGGACCTCACGGCCCGCACCCTCCACCTGGGCATGGCCCTGCTGGGCATCAGGACCCCCGACAAGCTCTGAGGGAACAGCCCCGCGCAGCGGCGATCGACGTACCGCGGCCCGTCCTCCTTCCGGCATCCGGTCTTCCGGCTTCCGGGGAGGGCGGGCCGCGGCCGTGTCGGGGTGCGTCAGCCGGCGAACCGCTTGAACGCCGCCCGGGTCCCCGACCCGGCGATGCCGTCGATCTTGCCGGTGTAGCCGTAGCTGTCCTTCAGGAGCCGCTGGAGCGCCATGATCGTGTTGGGGCCGGGGTCGCCGTCGATGGCGTCGGTGTAGCCCCAGTACTTCTTGAAGCAGCGCTGGAACGCCTTCCAGCTCCCGGTGCCCAGCTGTCCGTCGATCTTGCCGGTGTAGTCCCAGTCGCCCGCCAGGAACGTCTGGACGTTCTTGGCCTCGGCGGTGGTGAGGCCGAAGTTCTCCGTCGACAGCGTGGCGGCGGGTGCGCTCACGGCCTGCGTGGCCGGCGCGGAGGCGGCGAAGCCGGTGCCCGCGGTCGCCAGGGATCCGGCGGCGAGACCGGCGACGGCGGTGAGTCCGACGAGGGTCCTGGCCAAGACGTTCGGTCGCATGCGTTCCTCTTTCGGGTCGTGGGTCGGCACCTGGCCCGGTCGACGAGCTGGGTGACGACACGAGAGTGCGGGGCGGGCGCCGGGGGCCGCCACGGCTGCCGCCGAGTTGACGGCCCAAAGGGACGACACCGGCACTGACCTGCGAGGACACCGCCCGCCTGGACGGCCCCGCGGGACGGCTGTGGCGGGTGTTGTGATGCTCATGCAGAATGCGAGCGAGCGGGGGGGCCGCTGACCACGGTCCATGACCGCAAGTGGGGGGAAGATGTCGCGCTGGAAAGCGCTGTCCACCGAACTGGATCCACGCGTACGGCAGTTGCTGACGCAGTTGCGCCGGCTGAAGGACCACAGCGGGCTGAGCATGCGTCAGCTGGCCGCGAAGACGGGGTACAGCGAGAAGTCGTGGGAACGGTATCTGGGCGGCAGATCGCTGCCGCCCCGGGAGGCCGTCGAGGCGCTGGCCCGGATCGGGGGCGTCGATCCGGTCCGCCTGCTCGCGCTGCACGAGGTGGCCGCCGACACGTGGAGCGGCGGCAGGCATCTTGCCGCCTCCACGCCGCAAGGACCCGCGCCGGAGTTGGTGCCGGAGCTTTCGCCTGCGCCCACAATGGGCCCGGCCGCCCGCCCGAACCCGGAAACAGAACCGGAAACGGTGACGGTTGCCGGGCGGTCGCTGCGCGTCGCGCTGGTGGCGGGAGCGGTGGCCCTGGTGCTGGCCCTGTCCTCGGCGGCACTCCTGGTCATGCGGCTCGACGGCGGCGACGGCGAACCGGCGGCCGCGCACCCCGCCGTGTCCACCGCTCCGGTGCCGTCGTCGGCGCCCGCGTACACCTGCCGGGTCGAGCGGACCGACGGCCTCTGGTACGCGGGCATCAGCCGCACCCGGGACATCGAGCTCGCCTACGGCGCGGTGGGCCCCGAGGTGGCCGAGGCCCAGTGCCTGCTGCGCCGGGCCGGGATCTCGCCCGGCGGCATCGACGGAATGTTCGGCCCGCTGACCCAGCGCGCGGTCAAGGCCTTCCAGACGCGGGCCGGGCTGGCCGTGGACGGCTCGGTCGGACCCCACACCTGGAAGGCCCTGCGCGGATGACCCGTCCCGCCTCGTCGCCTGGAGGTGCCCGACTGGCCTCCGCACTCAGGGAGTTGAGGGGTCGGACCGGCCTGAGCCTGGCGGGCCTCGCGGCGAAGACCGCGTTCAGCAAGTCGTCATGGGAGCGCTATCTCAACGGCAGGGCCCTGCCGCCGCGCACCGCGGTGGAGCAGTTGTGCCGTCTCGCGGACGAACCGGTCGGTCGGTGTCTTGCCCTGTGGGAGATCGCGGAGTCCGAGTGGGGCGGCCGCGCCAAGGAGGCGGAGCCGGCCCGGGCCGCCCGCCCCACGACGGCTCCGCAGCCTCCCGCCCCTCCGGCCGCCGCCACAGCCGCCCCGGCCGCCACAGCCGCCCCGGCGACCACCACGGTCACCGCGGCGGACGGGGCCGCACCGGTCGGCCACCGGGGAGCGGCTGCCCTGGCGGTCCTCGCGTCGGCGTCCGCCGCGGTGTTCGGGGCCATCGCGTTGGCCCTCTTCCTCCTCCCGGGCCGGCACGGCGCACCGCACCCGGCCGCGTCCCCCGCCGCGTCCTCGTCCCCGTCCACCTCCGTCACCGGCCCGCGCTGCCGGGGAACCGACTGCGAGGGCGGGAGCCCGATGGACATGCGGTGCGCCACCGCGCCGGAGACCCTCGCCGAGCACGTCACCGCCACCGGGGCGTCGGTGCAACTGCGGTACAGCAGGGAGTGCGGGACCAGTTGGACCCGGATGTGGGGTGCGCGGATCGGCGACCGGATCGAGTCCGAGGCCGTGGGCGGCACCCGCACGTACCGGGCCGAGGTCAGGGACCGCGCCGAGGCGGACACCTATGTGCACACCGCCATGACGGCGACCCGCCCCGGGACGCTCGTCCGGACCTGTTTCCTGCCGGCGGCGGACGGCAGGAAGGAGTGCTTCGAGGCCCGGGTGGGCCGGGCCCCGGAACCGACTCCCCGCACCCGGACGTCCCACCCCTCGACGACCTGAGAACACCGGTGCGAGGAGCGGCAGTTGGGCGGCGCGGACGACCCGTCGATCGGCGACGCCCTGATCACCTTCCTGCTGATCGGAGGCGCGGGGGTGGTCATCCCGGCCGTCGTCGTCCTCCCGCTCGTCGGCCTGGGCATCTGGCTGGCGCACGTCCGGCGCCGCCGGAGCGCGAGACACTCCGCCTGACGGCCTTCGCGGACCGGACGGGACACACCGGCCCGGACCGCTGTCAGTGCCTGCCCTTACAGTCACCGGCATGGCGACTCTCCCCAATCCGCTCCCCAAGCTGGCCTCCGATCCCAGTGGCCGCTCCCTCGGCCTCCAGCTCCCGCCGGGCCGGCTGATCGACACGACGGACGAAGGGGTGTGGCACGAGCCGTTGCTGTGGCACGCGGAGCAGTCCGCCTCCTCCGGCAACTGGACGGCCCTGGGCGGGACGGCGGGGCGGGCCGGGCTGCTTCCGGTCCTGGTCGACCTCGGCGGCTCCCAAGGGGGCCCGTCGGAATGGGAGTTGATGCCCGCCGAGGTGTCGTACCCCGGGGACCACGACGCGGAGGAGGTCCTCGCGCAGCACTGGGCGGAGTGCGCGGCGGACGGCGAGGAGTGGCCCGGTCTCGCCGCGCCCGGCACCCTGAAGGCCGACCCCGACGCTCGCGCCGCGCAGATCGCCGACATCCTCGCGGAGCAGGGGGCTTCCTGGTTCAGGTCGCCGCATGTCGCCCTGGTCCCCGCCCGCCGCAGCGCGGACGTCCCGGCGGCCGTCGGCTGGTCCGGCCCGGCCAACCACGAGAACGACACCGCGCGTCTGTGCGCCGTCCTGCGCTCCTGGGAGGACCGCTTCGGCATACGGGTCGTCGGCCTCGGTTTCGACGTCCTGGCCGTATCCGTCGCGGCCCCGCCCGGCACCCTCGCGGAGGCCGAGCGGATCGCCGCCGAGCACTTCGCGTTCTGCCCGGACAACGTCCTCCAGGGCCCGGGCACCCCGGAGGCCTACGCCGAGCAGCTCGTCGGCTCGCCCACCTGGACCTTCTGGTGGGACTGACCCGGCCGACCCGACAGCCCAGCGCTACCCGGTGAGCCCCCGCCCCAGCCTGCGCAGCCCCTCCCCGATCTCATCCGGGGTCTGCGTCACGAAGCACAGGCGCAGGGTCGAGCGGTCGGGTTCACCGGCGTAGAAGGGGGCGCCGGGGACGTACGCCACGTCCTGAGCGACGACCCGCGGGAGGAGCGCCGTGGTGTCGTACGACGCCGGGAGGCGGACCCAGAGGAACATCCCGCCCTCGGGACGGGTCCACACCGACCCCGCCGGGAGGGCGTCCGCGAGGCCCGCGAGCATGGCGTCCCGGCGCTCCCGGTACACACCGGCGACTCTGGCCACATGCGCGTCCAGGTCGAAGGCGGTCAGGTACCGTGCCGCGGCGAGCTGGTTGACGGTCGGGGTGTGCAGGTCGGCGGCCTGCTTGGCGACGACGCAGGCCCGGCGCAGCTCGGCCGGCGCGCGCAGCCACCCGAGCCGGATGCCGGGTGCCATGACCTTGGAGAAGGAGCCGAGCAGGACCGTACGGTCGCGGGCTTCGGGGTGGGCGGCGATCCAGGGGACGCGCTCACCGTCGTAGCGGAGTTCGCCGTAGGGGTCGTCCTCGACGATCCACAGACCGTGCCGGGCGGCGACGGCGGCGACCGCGGCACGGCGCTCGGCGGGGAGGGTGCGGCCGGTGGGGTTCTGGAAGGTGGGGACGGTGTAGAGGAGCTTCGGCCGTTCGCGGACCACCAGGTCGGCGAGCGCGTCGGGGTCCGGGCCGTCCTCGTCCCCGGGCACGGCGACGATCCTCGCGCCGGCCAGCCCGAAGACCTGAAGGGCGGCCAGGTAGCAGGGCGCCTCGACGAGCACGGTGTCGCCGGGGTCGAGGAGAGCGGTCGCCAGCAGGGACAGGGCCTGCTGGGAACCCGTGGTGACGAGGAGGTCGTCGGCGGTCGTGGGCAGCCCACGGGCCGTGGTCCGCGCCGCGAGCCCCTCACGCAGGCTCGGTTCGCCCTCGGTCGTGGCGTACTGGAGGGCCTGGGCCGGGGCCTCCTCCAGCGCGTACCGGAACGCGGCGGCCACGCCCTCGCGGTCGAACAGCTCCGGCGCGGGCAGCCCGCCCGCGAAGTTGATCACCTCGGGGCGGCCGGTGACGGCGAGGATGTCCCGCACGGGCGAGCCCCCGATCGACCGGACCCGGGCGGTCGGCGACGGCACGGGAGCGGATGCGGGGCCGGGGACGAAGGCGGGGGCGGGCGCACTGGGCGACTCGGCTGCGACAGTCATGCCCGCACCCTAGGGAGATGCATGCCGTCTACACACGGGTTTCTGCCATGTGGACAGCGGCACGCGTTCACACCTTCGTGTCCGTCGCCCCGTACACGTTGATGTCGTCGTCCGTCACGTCGTCGATCCCGCGACAGCGGATCCTCTCGAGGTCGTCGAGGGCGGCGAAGGCCTCCGGCGCGATGCCGGGCGGGGCGGGTGCCGGCCCCGGGTTCCACCGGTGCACGGGCACCACCCCGGGCGCGTCCAGGACGAGGCCCGGGGTGTCGCCGAACAACCGCTCCACCTCCGCCCTCGACCGGAAGACGAAGGTGAACCCGCGTTCCGTGTAGGTCCGTTGGACGGCCCGGGTCGGTTCGGGATGCAGCTCGTCGGTGAGGTGGGTGAGGACGACCCTGCTCCCGGCGGGCAGCCCCGTCACCGGCTCCCGCAGCACGGGGTGGGCCGCCTCGTCCTCGACGAAGTGCAGGACGGCGACCAGGCACAGGGCGATCGGCTCGGCGAAGTCGAGTGTCCTGGCGGCCTGTTCGAGGATCCGGGCCGGCTTCAGCAGATCGGCGTCGAGGTAGTCCGTGCGCCCCTCGGGACCGCTGGTCAGCAGCTCCCGCGCGTGCGCGAGCACGACCGGGTCGTGGTCGACGTACACCACCCGCGCCTCGGGGACGAGACTCCCCCATAGCCCTTCGGGCATGGGGGTACCCCCATTCGCTCCGGCTGCGCTCCGCTCGCGATCTGGTGCACGTTCTCCCCGGTGGGCAGCCCGGTGCCGAGGCCGAGGAACTGGCGTATCCCGTCCTCCGCGGCCAGCTTCGTCACGGCCCGCCGCATGAAGTCGCGATTGTGCCGGACGTCGAGGTAGCCGCGCGGGTTGGCGGCGAGGGCGGCGGCCGCGGCGGCCCGGTCCACCGGGTAGTTGTCCCGGCCACCGAGGAACACGTCGTAGACGCGGGCGGGATGCGCCCTGGTGGTGTCGATCCCTGCGGACTCGGCGAACTCGCCGAACTCTGCGGATTCTGCGGACAAAGGGGCTCTCCCTGGGCAGTCGGGCGTCCCACATGCCGTCCCGGAGGGGCACTGTCCACGCAGGTCAGAGGCCATGGGATCGGACCGGCGTCCCGACTTGCGCGGTGGATGTGGAAGGGCGGAGGCCGTACGCCACAGGCTTGCCCCATGCCCACACTCCCCACTCCCCGCGCCCAGCCCCGCTCCCGCCCCCGCGTCCGCCTGCTCGCCACGGCGCTGACCGCCGCCGCGGCACTCACCCTCACCGCGTGCCACGACGGCGAGGGTCTGCGCGACGAGGGCCCGTCGAGCTCCAGCACCCTGACCGGCTCCGGCCCCAGCTATGGCTCCGGCTCCGGAAACGGTTTCTACGGCGTCGGAGAGGCCCCCGCCCGCTCCCACGCGGATCCGCCGAGCGGGAACTCGTAGGCGGGCCGCCCGTTGTTGCCACTGGTGCGGAACGCCTTGCCGTCGTCGTCGACGGTCAGCGTGCCGTGCCGCGTCCCGCTGGACCAGGACAGCTCCAGCTGCCAGCGCACGTCGTACGCGGAGGCGTCGGCCAGCACGTAGTAGACCTCCGGGTCGGACGCGCTGACCTTGAACGGGAAGTCGGCGTGCCCCGCCTCGGGCACCAGCGAAGGCCGCGCCGCGTCGAGGGCGACGGTGAAATAGCGGGTCGGCACTCCACCACCGCAGCCGACGCCGGGGTAGCCCATGGCGTAGTCGTTCCAGGCCAGCGGCGAACTCTTCTCCACGGTACGGACCTTCACGTCGTCCACGACCACGGTCTCCGCGCCGGTCCCCTGCACGGTGAGCTCCAGGTACTGCTCCCCCGACGACACCGCCCCGTGCGCGGCCACCCACGCGGGCGCGTCCTGCTCGACGGGCGGCGGAGCGACCTGCCCCGGCCCCCGCTCGATCAGATAGCGCTGGACACAAGGGCTCTCCCAGGCGTAGGGGCGCGCCCTGACGGTCAGCGGGACGGTGTCGGCCGCCTGCCCGCCCGCCGCCGGCGCGGAACCGCCGCCCGAAGCCGAAGCCGAAGCCGACGGCGTGGCCGAGGCGGACGCGGACGCGGATCCCGAGGCCGACCCGGAGGGAGACGGCGAGACACTCGGCGCTCCCCGACCGGGCACGGACGCGGCCCCGGCGGGAGTACCTGCGCCGTCCACGTCCTGCGCCGAGCCACCGGACGGCAGGCTCAGGGACAGCGCGAGGGCGACCGACCCGAGGGCGGCCACGACACCGACGCCCGCGAAGAGCACGGGCCGACGGGCACGCCACGACGGCTCTCCGCCGCGGTCACCGCCACCGCCGTCACCACGACCGAAGTCGCCGCCGGACAGCACCTCTTGCCGATCCCCGCGGACGGCCGCCGCCCCGACACCGACCGCACCCGCGTCCGCGACGGCGCCCCCGCCCACGGCGCCCTCGGCCACCTCGGCAGCCCCGGCCACCTCGGACCCCTCGGCCACGCCGGTCTTCCTCCCCCGCACCGCGTCCGCCAGCACCCACCGCCGGTGCAGCTCGACGAGCTCCTGAGGTGACGCCTTGCAGAGCCGCGCCAGCCGCTCCACGGGCGCGTAGTCCGTGGGGACGGCGTCCCCGTTGCAGTAGCGGTGCAGCGTCGACGTACTCATGTGGAGCCGTTTGGCGAGCATCCCGTAGCTCAGCCCGGACCGCTCCTTCAACTCTCGCAGCAGCTCGGCGAACTCGGTCGCAGACACCGTTCCTCCACTCCCCATGTCCCATCCCCGCGTTCCAGGGACGGTCCGTTTTCCCAGGTCAGACCCATTGCCGGCGTTCCAGCGTCCCTGATGGCCCGCCGGACGTGGCGGCCGGGACGGATCCCCCCACAAGCTTTGGCCATCCAAGCACGCCGCTTCAACTCGGCATTCCGGAAGAGGACTTCACGATGCGTATCCGTCGCACCAGCCACCTGCTCGCCCTCACCGCCCTGGCCGCCCTCGCGCTCACGGCGTGCGAGGACGGGGCGGGCGTAAAGGACGAGGGCGCCTCGCACCCGGCGTCGTCGACGGCCACGGCGGCACAGCCCACGCCCGGCACGGACAAGGGGACCGGCACCGGCAGCGGCACGGCCCCGACGAAGGACACGACAGGCTCGGCCGGCTCGTCCGGCAAGTCGGGCGGCACGTCGGGCGGCGACACCGGCGCCGGCACGGGGGCGGGCACGGGCGGCGATTCGGGCGACAAGGCCGCCGACACCGCCTCCGACGGCCGCGTCCTGTGCAACGGCTCGAACACCCGGGTCACCGCACAGACGGTCCCCCGTCCGCTCAACCACATGCTGCTCACGGTGACCAACACCGGCAGCAAGACCTGCGACCTGACCTACTACCCGATCCTGCGCTTCGACGAGATGCAGTGGGTGCCGCAGGGCGCCAAGGAGACGCAGCCGCAGGCGGTGACGACCCTCGCGCCCGGCGAGTCCGGCTACGCGGGCGTCCTGCTGGCCGCCGCCGACGGCAGCGGCGACGGCGGTCAGACGGCCGAGAAGCTGACGATCGCCTTCCAGGGCTACACCCCGAACAGCGACGGCGGCGCCTCCGCGACGCCGGCCCTGCCCGCCAAGGGCGTCTACTACGACAGCTCCCTGGCGGTGACGTTCTGGCAGCAGGACATGGACGACGCCCTGTCCTGGTGACAGCGGGCGAACTACCGCAGCTTCTGGGCCACTTCGGTGGCCCAGTAGGTGAGGATGTTCCGCGCTCCGGCCCGCTTGATGCCGGTCAGCGTCTCGAGGATCGCCCGGTCACGGTCGACCCAGCCCTTCTCGGCGGCGGCCTCGACCATCGAGTACTCGCCGGAGATCTGGTAGGCGGCGACCGGCACGTCCACGGCGTCGGCGACCCGGGCCAGGACGTCGAGGTAGGGCCCGGCCGGCTTCACCATGACCATGTCGGCGCCCTCCTCCAGGTCCAGCGCCAGCTCGCGCAGCGACTCACGAAGGTTCGCCGGGTCCTGCTGGTACGTCTTGCGGTCGCCCTTCAGGGACGACCCGACGGCTTCCCGGAACGGGCCGTAGAACGCCGACGAGTACTTGGCGGTGTAGGCGAGGATCGAGACGTCCTCCCGGCCGATCTGGTCGAGCGCGTCACGGATGACCCCGATCTGCCCGTCCATCATCCCGCTGGGCCCCACGACATGGGCACCCGCGTCGGCCTGGACCTGCGCCATCTCGGCGTACCGCTCCAGGGTGGCGTCGTTGTCGACGCGCCCCTGGTCGTCCAGCACGCCGCAGTGCCCGTGATCGATCGTCTCGTCGAGGCACAGGTCGGACATGACGAGCAGGTCGTCCCCGACCTCGGCCCGCACATCCCGGATGGCGACCTGGAGGATGCCGTCCGGGTCGGTCCCGGGCGTGCCGAGCGCGTCCTTCTTGGACTCCTCCGGCACGCCGAAGAGCATGATCCCGGAGACCCCTGCCTGTACGGCCTCCAGCGCGGCCTTCTTCAGGCTGTCGCGCGTGTGCTGCACGACACCGGGCATCGCCTGGATCGGCACCGGCTCGCTCACGCCCTCCCGCACGAACGCGGGCAGGATGAAGTCGGCCGGGTGCAGCCGGGTCTCCGCGACCATGCGCCGCATGACAGGGGTGGTGCGCAGCCGCCGGGGACGCGTACCGGGAAAGGATCCGTACTTCGTCATGCGCCCTACGCTACGCCCGGCCCGGGGACACCTTTGCCGACGCCCCGTCGGCCCGAGGACCCGTAGGCCCGTCGACCCGCCGACCCGTGCACCCGTCGGCCCGTGGGAGGCCACAGCCCCTCCCGTGTGCACCGTGAACGCCCCGGGTCCATCCTGGGAAGGAGGAGCACGACGGCCACTCCTGCGCTCGAGGAGGCCGCGATGACCGCCACGCACCACCCCACCCCAGACCTCTTCGCCCTCTCCGACGTGCGCGGCCCGGTGCTGCGTCCCGGGGACGAGGGCTACGACGCCGAGGTCGCCGCTTTCAACCTGGCTGCCCGACACACCCCGGACGTCGTCGTGGGCGCGACCGGAACCGACGACGTCGTGACGGCGATGCGCTGGGCCGCCGCCACCGGCATGCCCGTAGCCGTCCAGGCCACTGGACACGGAGCGAACTTCCCCATGGACGGCGGCCTGTTGATCAACACCGCCCGGATGACCGACCTGTCGATCGACGTCGAGGCGCGCACCGCGACCGTCGGCGCCGGCGTGAAGTGGCGACTGCTGCTGGAGGCCTCGGTCCCGCACGGTCTCGCCGCACTCAACGGCTCCGCGACCGACGCGGGGGTGGTCGGCTACGCCCTGGGCGGCGGGCTGCCGCTGCTCGGCCGGGCCTACGGGTTCGCCTCCGACCTGGTCCGTTCCCTCCAGGTCGTCACCCCGGACGGCACCCTGCACGAGACGGACGCCGACCACGAGCCCGACCTGTTCTGGGCACTGCGCGGCGGCAAGGGGAACGTGGGCGTGGTGACGTCCCTGGTCACCGAGTTGGTGCCGCTGAGCCACGTCGTCGGCGGCGGCATCTACTGCGCCGGCGAGCACGCCGAGTCCCTGCTGCGTGCCTACGCGGACTGGGCGCCCACCGTGCCGACCGAGATGTGCACCGGCTTCACCCTGCTGCGGCTGCCCCCGCTGCCGATCATCCCCGAACCGATGCGCGGCCGCTTCTTCGCCCGCGTCGCGGTCGCCTGGACCGGCGACCCGGCCGCGGCCGACCCCCTGCTGGCGCCGCTGCGCGCGGCCGCGCCGGTCGAGTTCGACACGGTGGGCGACCTGGACTACCGCAAGGTCGACGAGATCTACCAGGACCCGCAGGACCCCATCCCCGCACGCGAGTGCTGCGCGCTGCTGCGCGACCTGACCCCCGAAGCCGTGGACACCCTGCTGGCACAGACCGGCCCGGACGCCGGCGAGGGCTACCCGCTCCTCATGGTCGAGCTGCGCCACATGGGCGGCGCACTGGCCGAACCGGCCGCCGTCGAAGACGCGGTCTGCGCCCGCGACGCCGCGTACCTGCTGGAGTCGGTCGGCGTCCTGGCCGGCCCGGAGGCCGCCGCCGCGGTGGAGACGGCCACGGCCGCCCTGTACGCCGCGATGGCCCCGTACGGCACGGGCCGCACCATGGTCAACCTGCACGGGGCCCCGGGCGACGAGACCGACCGCGCCCGCGCCTGGACCCCGGAGGTCCACACCCGCCTGCGCGCCCTGAAGTCGCGCCACGACCCCCAGAACCTGCTCCGCTTCGGCCACACACTGGCGATGTCCGGCCCGTCCGGGGCTACCCCGTCCAGGGGAGTTTGAGGAAGGGGCGGTGGCGGCGGGGGCGGACGCCGAAGCGCGCGCCCCCACCCACTCAGGTCGCCCGTCGCCTCCGCGCGCCCGGACGCCGCTCGCTCGGCCGGCTGACCGGGTCGCCGGCCTCCCGGGCCGCCGCGCGGCGGCGCAGCCCGAAGTCGGCCAGTGCCTCGGCCAGCTTGAGCGCCGACGGCTCGGGCGCCATGACGTCCACCCGGAGCCCGTGCTCCTCGGCCGTCTTGGCCGTGGCCGGGCCGATGCAGGCGATGACCGTCACGTTGTGCGGCTTGCCCGCGATGCCCACCAGGTTCCGCACGGTGGACGACGACGTGAAGAGCACGGCGTCGAATCCGCCGCCCTTGATGGCCTCCCGCGTCTCGGCCGGCGGCGGCGAGGCCCGCACGGTCCGGTAGGCGGTGACGTCGTCGACCTCCCAGCCCAGCTCGATGAGCCCGGCGACCAGGGTCTCGGTGGCGATGTCGGCACGCGGCAGGAACACCCGGTCGATCGGGTCGAAGACCGGGTCGTAGGGCGGCCAGTCCTCGAGGAGCCCGGCGGCCGACTGCTCGCCGCTCGGTACGAGGTCGGGCTTCACACCGAACGCGACCAGCGCCTTCGCCGTCTGCTCGCCCACCGCCGCGACCTTGATGCCCGCGAAGGCACGCGCGTCGAGCCCGTACTCCTCGAACTTCTCGCGCACCGCCTTGACGGCGTTCACCGAGGTGAAGGCGATCCACTCGTAGCGGCCCGTCACCAGGCCCTTGACCGCCCGCTCCATCTGCTGGGGGGTGCGCGGCGGCTCGACGGCGATCGTCGGCACCTCGTGCGGCACGGCCCCGTACGACCGCAGTCGGTCGGAGAGCGACACCGCCTGCTCCTTCGTACGCGGTACGAGCACCTTCCAGCCGAACAGCGGCTTGGACTCGAACCACGACAGCTGGTCGCGCTGGGCGGGGGCGGAACGCTCACCGACCACGACTATCACCGGCCGGCCGCCCTCGGGCGAGGGCAGCACCTTCGCCTGCTTCAGCGTCTGCGCGATCGTGCCCAGGGTCGCCGTCCAGGTCCGCTGCCGGGTCGTCGTACCGGCCACCGTGACCGTCATCGGCGTATCGGGCTTGCGCCCCGCCGACACCAGCTCGCCGGCCGCCGAGGCCACCGCGTCGAGGGTCGTCGACACGACGACCGTGCCGTCGGACGCCCCGACCTCGGTCCAGCAGCGGTCCGAAGCCGTGCGCGCGTCGACGAACCGGACGTCGGCGCCCTGCGCGTCCCGCAGCGGCACACCGGCGTACGCGGGCACGCCGACGGCGGTCGCGACACCGGGTACGACCTCGAAGGGAACACCGGCCGCCGCGCACGCGAGCATCTCCGCCGCCGCGTACGTATCAAGTCCGGGGTCCCCGGTCACCGCACGGACGACCCGCCTGCCGCCTCGCGCGGCCTCCATGACAAGATGTGCGGCATCGCGCACAGCGGGTACCTCAGCGGTTGTTGACGTGCCGTCAACGATCGTCGGGAGGGGCGCGCCCGTGCCCGGAAGAGGGTCCGACGAAGGACCCGCTTCCGCGTTCACGACGGCGACGCCCGGCCTCGCGTGCGTCCGTACGACGTCGAGCACCTCGTGCTCGGCGACGAGGACGTCCGCGTGCGCAAGCGCCTCCACGGCGCGCAGAGTCAGTAGTCCCGGATCCCCGGGTCCGGCACCCAGGAAGGTGACGTGCCCGTGTTCAGGACCAGCGGCTGGAAGGGCGGTGGGGCTCACAGTGCTCGCTCCCCCATCAGACCGGCCGCGCCCTGGGCGAGCATCTCGGCTGCGAGTTCGCGACCGAGCGCCATTGCCCCGTCGTGCGTCTCGGGCACGGGACCGGTGGTGGACAGCTGCACCATGCGCGTGCCGTCGGTGGTACCGACGACGCCACGCAGGCGCATTTCGTTGACAATCTGCCCGTCGGCCAGCAGGTCGGCAAGCGCGCCCACAGGGGCGGAGCAGCCGGCCTCCAGGGCGGCGAGCAGGGACCGTTCGGCGGTCACGGCGATCCGGGTGAACGGGTCGTCGAGCTCACCGAGCGCGGCGATCAGTGACGCGTTGTCCGCGGCACACTCGATCGCCAGTGCTCCCTGGCCGGGAGCGGGCAGAACCGTGTCTATCGACAGGAAGTCGGTGACCTCGTCGATGCGGCCGATGCGGCTGAGGCCGGCTGCCGCCAGCACCACCGCGTCCAGCTCGCCGTCGTGCACGTACCCGATCCGCGTGTCCACGTTCCCGCGTATCGGCACGGTCTCGATGTCCAGCCCGTGGCCGCGCGCGTACGCGTTCAGCTGCGCCATCCGGCGCGGCGAACCCGTACCGATGCGCGCTCCGCGCGGCAGGTCGGTGAACTTCAGCGCGTCCCGGGCGACGATCACGTCGCGGGGGTCCTCGCGCACCGGTACGGCGGCCAGGACCAGGTCCTCGGGCTGCGTGGTCGGCAGGTCCTTCAGCGAGTGAACCGCGAAGTCGACCTCGCCCTTGGCCAGCGCGTCCCGCAGCGCGGTCACGAAGACGCCCGTGCCGCCGATCTGCGCGAGGTGCTCGCGGGAGACATCACCGTAGGTGGTGATCTCGACGAGTTCCACGGGCCGTCCGGTCACCTGGCTCACGGCGTCCGCGACCTGCCCGGACTGGGCCATGGCGAGTCTGCTTCGCCTCGTCCCCAGTCTCAGTGCCTTCGTACTCATGCCGCTCATGCCGGCCCTCGGCTCTCTGCGTTCTTCTCGGTGCTTTCCTCGGCCCGGGACACGGCGGCCACCGCCTCCGGGTCGAGGTCGAACAGGGTCCGCAGCGCGTCCGCGTACCCGGCGCCGCCGGGCTCGGCCGCGAGCTGCTTGACCCGTACGGTCGGGGCGTGCAGCAGCTTGTCGACGACCCGCTTCACGGTCTGGGTGATCTCGGCGCGGTGCTTGTCGTCCAGGCCGGGCAGCCGCCCGTCGAGCCGGGCGATCTCCGTGGCCACGACCTCGGCGGCCATGGTGCGCAGGGCGACCACGGTCGGCGTGATGTGCGCGGCCCGCTGTGCGGCGCCGAAGGCGGCGACCTCGTCGGCGACGATCCGCCGCACCTGGTCGACGTCGGCGGCCATCGGCGCGTCGGCCGAGGCCTCCGCCAGCGACTCGATGTCCACCAGGCGCACACCGGCCAGCCGGTGCGCGGCCGGGTCGATGTCCCGCGGCATGGCCAGGTCGAGCAGGAAGAGCACCGGCTCCGGCCGGACGAGCGTGGCGACCGGCTCGGGCCGGCGGCGCTCGGGGATCCGGCCGAGGGTGGCGGCGGTCGCGGCGAGCGCGGTGATCAGCTCGGCGTCGGCCTCGGGGGTGCGGCGGGCGGTCGGCCTGCGGTCGACGGTCGCGTTGTCGACCCAGGCGGCGTGCTGTTCCAGCGTCGCCGCGTCCATGCCGGCGACGGCGGCCTCGCCCAGCACGGAGAACCCGGACTGCTGCACGGGGGCCTGCTGTACGGCGGCCAGGTCGAGGGGGCAGTTCTCGTCGGTACCGACCGAGGTGGGCGGCAGCGGCCGTACGTCCGTCGCGGCGGCCTCGTCGTCGAAGGCGACGGGTGCCCCGGTGCGGCCCTCGACGGCCTCGGCGACCGCCTCCGCCGTCAGGACCAGGCCCGTCGCCCCGGTACAGGAGACGGCGACATCGGCACGTGTCAGCTCGGCCGGCACCGACTCCATCGGTACCGCGCGGGCCGACACGTCCGTGTCGCCGCCGTCGGTCAGTATCTGGGCGAGCCGCTCGGCCCGCTCGGGCGTGCGGTTGGCGACGACGATCTCGGCGACCCCGGCGCGCGCGAGCGTGGCGGCGGCCAGCGAGGACATCGAACCGGCGCCGATGACCAGCGCCTTCTTGCCCCGCGCCCACGTGGCCACGTCCCCGCCCGCGGCCAGCTGCTCCAGGCCGAAGGTGACCAGGGACTGCCCGGCGCGGTCGATGCCGGTCTCGGAGTGGGCGCGCTTGCCGACCCGCAGGGCCTGCTGGAACAGGTCGTTCAGCAGCCGTCCGGCGGTGTGCAGCTCCTGCGCCTTGGCCAGGGCGTCCTTGATCTGTCCGAGGATCTGCCCCTCGCCGACGACCATGGAGTCCAGCCCGCAGGCCACCGAGAAGAAGTGGTGGACGGCGCGGTCCTCGTAGTGCACGTACAGGTAGGGGGTGAGCTCCTCGAGCCCGACCCCGCTGTGCTGGGCGAGCAGCGTGGACAGCTCGGCGACGCCGGCGTGGAACTTGTCCACGTCGGCGTACAGCTCGATCCGGTTGCAGGTGGCGAGGACCGCGGCCTCGGCGGCCGGTTCGGCGGCGACCGTGTCCTGGAGCAGCTTGAACTGCGCGTCCGTGGACAGCGAGGCCCGCTCCAGCACGCTGACCGGAGCGCTGCGGTGACTCAGCCCGACGACGAGGAGACTCATGCCGGCATCACGGCGGGTACGTCCCCGTCGGGTCCCTGGTCGGTGGAGTCGGCGCGGCCTACGGGGGCCGGTACGGCGCTCTCGTTCGCCGCTGCCTCCTCGCCGGCCTCGCCCGCCTTGCGCTGCTCGTGGAAGGCGAGGATCTGGAGCTCGATGGAGAGGTCGACCTTGCGCACGTCGACGCCGTCCGGAACGGTCAGCACGGTCGGCGCGAAGTTCAGGATGGACGTGACGCCGGCGGCCACGAGCCGGTCACAGACCTGCTGGGCGACGCCCGGCGGGGTGGTGATGACGCCGATGGAGACGCCGTTGTCGGAGATGATCTTCTCCAGGCCGTCGCTGTGCTGGACGGAGATCCCGGCGACCTGCTTCCCGGCCATCGCGGGGTCGGCGTCGATGAGCGCCGCGACCCGGAACCCGCGCGAGGCGAAGCCGCCGTAGTTGGCCAGGGCCGCGCCGAGGTTACCGATACCGACGATCACGACGGGCCAGTCCTGGGTGAGCCCGAGCTCGCGGGAGATCTGGTAGACGAGGTACTCGACGTCGTAGCCGACCCCCCGGGTCCCGTAGGAACCCAGGTAGGAGAAGTCCTTGCGCAGCTTGGCGGAGTTGACCCCGGCCGCGGCCGCGAGCTCCTCGGAGGAGACCGTGGGGACCGAGCGCTCCGACAGTGCGGTCAGCGCGCGGAGGTACAGCGGAAGCCGGGCGACGGTGGCCTCGGGAATCCCTCGGCTACGGGTCGCCGGTCGGTGAGTTCGGCCAGTTGCCACGGTGCTCCTGCGGGTAGAGCGGGGCTGTAGGCGGTCACACGTACCCAGACCGCCCCGTCGACAGCAGGCTATGTCTTTGTGAACGCGTGCACAAAGATGGTGTCCGATTTGCCCGGCCAACGTGACCGGGGTCACGCGCAACATTCCAGGGGGCAAAACCGCCACTCTCCTCGTGAATCCCGCCCCCGAGACAAAACCGCCATCGATCCTAAGCGACGTTCGGTACGGCCTTGTACTGCTCGGTCAGTTCCTCACCCGGCCAGTTCTTTGCGCAGGCGACTCTCGTCCACCCGCCAGAAGGTGTGCTGCCTGCCGTCGACCAGCACCACCGGGATCTGCTCCCAGTACTGGTCGTACAGCTCCGGGTCGTCGGCGATGTCCTTCTGCTCCCAGGACACACCGAGTTCCCCGCAGACCTTCTCGATCACACGCTCGGCGTCGTCGCACAGATGACAACCGGACTTACGAATGAGGGTGACCGACCGCTCGCCCGTGGCGGCCTTACGTCGAAAGAGGGGAGTCATACCGCCATTCTCGCGCTTCTTTAACGGCGCGGTCGTGGAGAGTTCACACCCTTCGAACCTCTCGGCTCCGGAACCACCGAACGGAATGGCTATGCTCACGCCATGGCCGCTCTAGGATGGCTCACTCCCCGTAGGCGCTCCGCCACGGCGCGGAGCGTGTTGGCAGGCGAGGCCTCGGCGGAGGCAGCCCGCAAGTCCACCCAGGAAGCCCTGGACTCGCAGGAGACCCTGGCGCCCCTGGACACCTCCGACCGGGAACCGCAGTTCCCGGTGCACGGCGACGCGATGGCCGCCGCCTTCTTCGACCTCGACAACACCGTGATGCAGGGCGCTGCGCTCTTCCACTTCGGCCGTGGCCTGTACAAACGCAAGTTCTTCGAGACCCGCGACCTGGCCCGCTTCGCCTGGCAGCAGGCATGGTTCCGGCTGGCCGGCGTCGAGGACCCCGAACACATGCAGGAGGCCCGCGACTCGGCGCTCTCCATCGTGCAGGGGCACCGGGTCTCCGAGCTGATGTCGATCGGCGAGGAGATCTACGACGAGTACATGGCCGAGCGCATCTGGCCGGGCACCCGGGCCCTCGCCCAGGCGCACCTGGACGCGGGCCAGAAGGTGTGGCTGGTCACGGCGGCCCCGGTGGAGATCGCCCAGGTGATCGCGCGCCGCCTCGGCCTGACCGGCGCGCTGGGCACGGTCGCGGAGTCCGTCGACGGCGTCTACACGGGCAAACTGGTCGGCGAGCCGCTGCACGGCCCCGCGAAGGCGGAGGCGGTACGCGCGCTGGCGGCGGCGGAGAACCTGGACCTCTCCCGCTGCGCCGCTTACAGCGACTCCCACAACGACATCCCGATGCTCTCCCTCGTCGGCCACCCCTACGCCATCAACCCCGACGCCAAGCTCCGCAAGCACGCGCACAACCTCGACTGGCGGCTGCGTGACTACCGCACCGGCCGCAAGGCCGCGAAGGTCGGCATCCCGGCCGCGGCGGGCGTGGGCGCGGTGGCGGGCGGCACGGCGGCGGCGATCGCGCTGCACCGACGACGGCGATAACGACGACGCAGCAGGCATCCCGAGCGAGCGGCCGAGGCGCAACAGCCCGGCCGCTCTTTCGCGTTACCGGACAACACCTCACACCGGGCACCGAACCCGGCCAATCCGACGGTCTTACCCCCGTAACCCCTCGTCCAGTCCTGTTGTCCGCGCACAGCCACAACACGCCCCGGACCGACCCGAAACTCGAACTATTTCGATCAACAATCGTTCACCCTATGCAACTTGATCGAGCGTCAATAGGCCACAGAAGCGACGTAATCGATGATTTGAGCAACTCGGTGTAGCAGGGCCTGCACGAAGCGTTATTCTCCTCAGACGCAATCCGGTACCCCTTCCGTCGCTACGACGGGTGAATGGTTCCGTACTGCACGTGATGCAAGCTCTGCCTCTGGGAGTCCCGTGTACCCACACGTCGGGGTTGACACCTCGGGCCTGGCTACGCTGCGCGCAACGGTCGCTACGGTCCATGACCTCTTGCGCGGCGTCGTCCCCACCGCGTACGCCGTCCCCGCCTTCGCCACCACCGCTCCGCTCGGCCCGTGCTACGCACTGGCCGACGGCAGCGCCGCGGTGGGCAGACGAGGACGTTCGGCCGGCGCGGCCACCGCCCGTCGGCCGGCCGCCGACAGTGACAGCGCCCGCATGATGGACCTCGTCGAACGCGCCCAGGCCGGCGAGGCCGATGCGTTCGGGCGCCTGTACGACCAGTACAGCGACACGGTCTACCGCTACATCTACTACCGGGTGGGCGGCAAGGCGACCGCCGAGGACCTGACCAGCGAGACGTTCCTGCGCGCCCTGCGCCGCATCGGCACGTTCACCTGGCAGGGCCGCGACTTCGGCGCCTGGCTCGTCACCATCGCCCGCAACCTCGTCGCCGACCACTTCAAGTCGAGCCGTTTCCGGCTCGAGGTGACGACCGGCGAGATGCTCGACGCCAACGAGGTCGAGCGCTCACCCGAGGACTCCGTCCTGGAGTCCCTCTCCAACGCGGCGCTTCTGGACGCCGTACGCCGACTCAATCCCCAGCAGCAGGAGTGCGTGACGCTCCGGTTCCTGCAGGGGCTCTCCGTCGCCGAGACCGCGCGTGTCATGGGCAAGAACGAGGGCGCCATCAAGACGCTCCAGTACCGGGCCGTCCGGACCCTCGCCCGCCTGCTCCCGGAAGACGCCCGCTGAACCCGTCCCCCACCCACGACCGACGCCACACACTCCGTGACGCCAACTCACCTTCAGTGAAAGTCCGTTGTCTTCCCGATCCGATCATCCGCAGTCCGTAACCCAAGCGCCGCGCCAGTCGTTGTGCGGGATACAGGCTCCCTGTGGTCACGTCCTGGCCGACCCCGATCACTCGATCGTGTGGATCCGGTCCAGGGCGTGCAACCGTCAGGACCCCAGGGGAGTCGACCGTCATGACGAGAGGAGGTGCCGCCAGTGATCGCGAACGTATCGGCGCACCGGCGGGCGAGCGCCTTCGCCCAGGCCTTGGAGGAGCAGTCCGACTGTTCCGCCCAGGGCACGGCGGCCGAGCAGACCGAAGGATCACCGCCGGCGCCGGCCGCTGCGGACCAGACCGGGCAGGGCCATCTTCTGGCCCTCGCCACGAGTCTCGCCGAGCTGCCCAAACCGGAGTTCGATCCCGAGGTCAAGGTCGTCCAGCGGGCCCAGTTGGTCGCCGCAATGGAGGCCATGCTGCAAGCGGGCACCGCGGGAGGCGAAACGGCGGACCCTTCGGTGCCGGAGCAACGCTCCCACCGGGCCAGGGGCACTCACCGGGCCAGTCCCCTGGGCAAGTTCCGACCGCGTTCCCGCCTCGCCAAGGGGCTCACCGCGGGCGGCCTCAGCGTCGGCGTCGCGGCGGGCGCCTTCGGTGGAGTCGCGGCCGCGAGCTCCGACGCCCTCCCGGGCGACGGGCTCTACGGGCTGAAGCGCGGCATCGAGGACTTCAAGCTCAACTATCTGTCCGACGGCGACGACGAGCGCGGCCGGACCTATCTCGACCAGGCCTCCACCCGGCTGAGCGAGGCCCGTCGACTCATGGAGCGGGGCCGCAGCGGCGACCTCGACCACGAGTCCCTCGGCGAGATCCGACGCGCCCTGAACGGCATGCAGCACGACGCGTCGGAAGGCCACCGGCTCCTTCACGAGGCGTACGAACGCGACCCGAACTCCCTGGGCCCCATCCAGGCCCTCGACGCGTTCTCCCGCTCGCACCGCGAGGTCTGGGGCGCCCTGCGCGACCGCCTGCCGGTCCAGCTCGGCGACGTCAGTCAACAGGTCTCGTCGGTCTTCGAGGCCATAGACCAAGAGGTCGCCCCGCTGCAGTCCCTCCTCCCGCGGCCCCCGGCCCCGGGCGGCGGCGGCACCCGCGAGGGCACAGGACCGGCGTCCACCGGCACCTCGGACACCGGCCGCCACGCGACCACCCCGGGCACCGGCCACGCCCCGACCGACGGGACCGGCCCCGACACCGGAGCCCCCAGCAAGTCGTCCACCTCCGGCACCACGGACGACGGCCTGCTCGGCGGCAACACCGGCGGCCTCCTGGACCCCCCGAAGGACACCGGCAGCACCGCCCCGACCCCCCTCGTCCCCAGCACCCAGCCGGACGTCACCCTCCCGCCCCTCCTCCCCGGCCTGCTCCCAGGCCTGGGCATCGACAGCGAGGACGCGGAGTAACCCGAGCACCCCAGCCCGTACGCCTGTGGGGGCGCCCCTCTTGAGAGGAGCGCCCCCACAGGCGTACCCGAAGCAACACGCCATCCACACCGCCGACCTCGCACCGCTGCGCAGGCTTCGCCCGGCTGCGCCGGACTCCGTCCACCGGCTCACCACCAGGTCAGAAGAACACCGACCGCCGCTGCACCAACAGCTTGTAGAGCGTGTGCTGGATCTGCTCCCGTACCTGGTCCGTCAGGTTGAACATCAACATCGGCACCCATCCACACCGCCGACCTCGCACCGCTGCGCAGGCTTCGCCCGGCTGCGCCGGACTCCGTCCACCGGCTCACCACCAGGTCAGAAGAACACCGACCGCCGCTGCACCAACAGCTTGTAGAGCGTGTGCTGGATCTGCTCCCGTACCTGGTCCGTCAGGTTGAACATCAACATCGGGTCCTCCGCCGCCTCCGGCGGGTAGCCGTCCGTCGGGATGGGCTCGCCGAACTGGATCGTCCACTTCGTCGGGAGGGGGATGCCGCCCAGCGGTCCCAGCCACGGGAAGGTCGGCGTCAGCGGGAAGTACGGGAAACCGAGCACCCGTGCCAACGTCTTCGCGTTGCCGATCATCGGGTAGATCTCCTCGGCCCCGACGATCGAGCAAGGGATGATCGGAGCTCCTTGGCGCAGTGCCGTGGAGACGAAGCCGCCCCGGCCGAACCGCTGGAGCTTGTAGCGCTCGCTGAAGGGCTTCCCGATGCCCTTGAAGCCCTCCGGCATCACCCCGACCAGCTCGCCCTGGCCGAGCAGCCGTTCGGCGTCCTCCGCGCAGGCGAGGGTGTGCCCGAGCTTGCGGGCCAGCTCGTTGACGACCGGCAGCACGAAGACGAGGTCGGCGGCCAGCAGTCGCAGGTGCCGGCCCGCCGGGTGGTGGTCGTGGACGGCGACCTGCATCATCAGGCCGTCCAACGGCAGCGTCCCGGAGTGGTTGGCGACGATCAGCGCGCCACCCTCCGCCGGGATGTTCTCGACGCCCTTCACCTCGACCCGGAAGTACTTCTCGTACAGCGGCCGCAGCAGGGACATCAGGACCTGGTCGGTCAGTTCCTCGTCGTAGCCGAAGTCGTCGACCTCGTAGTCGCCCGTGAGGCGCCGGCGCAGGAAGGACAGCCCGCCCGCGATCCGCCGCTCCAGGCCGCCCGCGTCCTTGTCCAGCCGTTCCTCACCCGTCACAGGAACATCATCCTGCCCAGCCGTCCTGGTGGGCAGGGGCTGGACCTCACCGGCCTCACCGATCTCCCGGACCGGCGCCGGCTCGCCGTTCCGACGCCGGCTCACCGCGCCCCGGCGTCGGGGCGGCCGCGTCACGGCGCTTCCCCGGGACCGGTCGTCGTCGAACGGAATGACCTTGGCATCCGCCATCGTTGATGCGCTCCTCAGTTGGCGCTCTGCGTCGGGAGGTGAACCGCCGGGTGGCCGCCGTCCGGCAAGGACAGCGCGGCGATCCGGTCGACGGCCCCGGCAACGGCCTCGGGCGGCAGGAGTCCGGGTCCGTGACTGCGCGCGAAGTCCGCGAAGGTCTCCGCCGTGGTGTACCGCGGCGTGAACCCCAGCGTCTCGCGCATCTGGTCCGTGGACACGACCCGGCCGTGGGTGAGCAGCCGGATCTGCTCGGGCGAGAAGTCCGTCATGCCCAGCGTACGCACCAGCGACCCCGCCCAGGTGACGGCGGGCAGCAGCAGTGGCACGGTGGGCCGACCGAGCCGCCGCGAACACTGCGACAGCAACAGCGCCCCGTCCCCGGCGATGTTGAACGTGCCGCTGTTGAGGGTGCCGCGCCGCGGTTCGTGCGAGGCGATCCGCAGCACCTCGATCACGTCGTCCTCGTGCACGAACTGGAGCCGGGGGTCGTAGCCGAGCACGGTGGGCAGCACGGGCAGCGAGAAGTACGAGGCGAGCGGCGTCTCGGCGGTCGGCCCCAGGATGTTGGCGAAGCGCAGCACACAGACGGCGACATCGGGCCGCCGCCGGGCGAACCCGCGCACATACCCCTCGACCTCGACGGCGTCCTTGGCGAAGCCGCCGCTGGGCAGCGACTTGGGCGGGGTCGTCTCGGTGAACACGGCGGGATCACGCGGCGCGGACCCGTAGACGTTGGTGGAGGACTTGACCACCAGCCGCTTCACGTTCGGCGATTTCTGACAGGCGCCGAGCAGCTGCATGGTCCCGATGACGTTGGTCTCCTTGACCGTGGTCCGGCTGCCCCTGCCCAGCGCGGTCGCCGTCACGTCGAGGTGGACGACGGTGTCGGCACCGGTCTCGGCGAGCACCCGCGCGATGGTGGGCTGCCGGATGTCGGCCTCGATGAAGTCGGCGCCCCCGAGATGGTGCTCGGGCCGCACCGCGTCCACGGCGACCACCCGGTCGACCTGTGGATCACGCTGGATCCGTCGTACGAACCGGCCCCCCAGCTGACGGGCCACTCCGGTAACGAGCACGACCTTTCCCAAGATCAGCGCCTTCCTTCCGTCCTGGAACCGCCGGCCGCCCTGCCGAGTTCCCGTCTGCGGCCAACCTAGCGGGTCGATGTTGCGCTGTGATGACCGCCCGATGCGCGAAGTGACGAGATCTCTTCGGTCATACGACCAGATCAGCCACGGTGCCCGTCCAGGCATACGCACGGCGTTCAGCCGACCGTACGCGCACCCGGATATGCGTGTGGCCCCCCACCGATAACACGGTGGGGGGCCACACCACGCCTACGCGGCTCGCGTCGCGCGAAGTAAGTGCTTGCGCTTACTTCTGCTCGCGCTTACTTCTTGTTGCGACGCTGAACGCGCGTGCGCTTGAGCAGCTTGCGGTGCTTCTTCTTGGCCATCCGCTTGCGCCGCTTCTTGATAACAGAGCCCACGACTACCCTCGCTCACTTCTCATCACTCGGTGCTGGGCGCCATGGGCCCATACGACCTACGAGGGGCTAGCCTACCCGCCTGAGCGCTGAGGTCGTAATCGAGGGGCGGGAGGGGCCCGAGACGGCCCTGAGGCCGGGCCCCACCCCGGGCCTGCCCTGCCGGACAGGCCCTGACCGTCAGGCGGTTTCCACCCCCACGTAGCTCTCGCGGAGGTACTCGTGCACCGCTTGCTCGGGGACACGGAAGGACCGCCCCACCCGGATCGCGGGCAGATGACCGCTGTGCACCAGTCGGTACACGGTCATCTTCGACACTCGCATCACCGAGGCGACTTCCGCCACGGTAAGGAACTGAACCTCGTTCAGAGGCCTCTCGCCAGCTGCACCCATGACACACCTGAACCTTCCGCACTCGACTCGACGGCCACCGGCTTCCCCTTCCGGTGACTCTTCGTCGTTGCGTGCTCACTCCCCAATGTAGGGGCGGGTGATGCGAGTGGGGAAGAGGTGCACCCATCAGCGGCCTACTGTGACAGACACGCTCGATTGAGTACGTAGCGGGTCAGCGGCCTGTAGTAAGCGGACCGCACGGCGTCATCAAGTGGAACGACGACGGAGACGACTCCCTCGGCCTCCCCCACGAACAACGCGGGGTCGTCGGTGTCCGCCAGCCCGATGGCCTCGAACCCCAGCTGACCTGCCCCGCAGACCCATCCGTGGTCCCCGATGACCAGCTCGGGCAGCGGCCCCCCGCCCTCGGCGGCCGCCGCCAGCGCGACCCGAACCGGGAGCGGCGAATGGCTGTGCGCACCGGTCGCACAACCGGCGCGTTCGACACTCGCCTCCCGGACGACCGCGACTCCCCGTACGTAGTCGAGGTTGTGTGTACGTAGACCGAACCGGGTCGTTATGTCGACACAGTGACCCTGCGCCGGGGTGAGAACATCACATCCCGCCGCCGACAAAGCGTCCGCAACGGCGGCGTAGAACCCCAGCAGCCGATGCGGATGCCCGGTGCCCAGCAGCACGGGCGCACCACGCTGGGCGACGAAGGCGAGCCGCTTCGCGAAAGCGTCCAGCGCGGCCAGCGTGCGCTCAGGATCGATCACATCATGCCCGGAAACGCAGCCGGGATCGGCCGAAACTCCACACTTGTCGGCCATCAACGCGATCAGGTCCCGCTGCCCCCAGCTCCGCTCGGGATCAAGCCCGATCAGCACCCGGGGATCGCGAGCGGCGAAGAGCCGATAGCTCCGCAGGCTCTCCTCCCGGGAGGTGGCCACCGCCCCGGCCAGCCGCGCGGCAAGCAGATGCGCCCGAAGCGCCCCGGAACTCAACACACAACCGATGCTGACGGACCATGCCCGGCCTTGAGGCAAAACCCCACCAACACCGCACAGTTGGCGTAAGCCCAAGCCCCGCACAGCCCGTCCGGCACCCCCCAGCCCTTCCGGGCCACCCTCCGGCCCGTCCGGCGATCGAGGACGAGGCCGACCAGGCCGACACGGGGGGCACACGGGGCATAGCCCCCTGAAGAGGAGGGGAACGGGTGAGGGCGGCGGGGGCGATCCCCCTACGGCAACAACCCCCGCAACGGAAACACGGCCCGCCGCGTGGCCAACACCGCCTGGTCCAACCGATCGGCGGGGTCGTAACCCGACTCCCACCCGGCCCACTCCACCGGCCACCGCCCGTCGGTCATCCGCACCGGCCCCAACTGCCGAGTACGAGCGAAGACCTCCTGCCGCCACCCCTCCGGAATCACCGTCTCCGGCGCCACGGGCACCCCCGCCGCCACCCCCACCAGATGCGTCCACGACCGCGGCACCACATCCACCACCGCGTACCCGCCCCCACCGAGCGCGACCCACTTACCCCCGGCGTACTCGTGCGCCAACTCATGACACGCCACCTGCACAGCCCGCTGCGCGTCGAGAGACACCGCGAGATGAGCCAACGGATCCTCGAAGTGCGTGTCGGCCCCGTGCTGGGTCACCAGCACATCAGGCCGGAAGTCGGCGATCAGCTCCGGCACCACCGAATGGAAAGCCCGCAACCACCCCGCGTCCCCGGTCCCGGCCGGCAGCGCGACGTTCACCGCCGACCCCTCCGCCCGCTCCCCACCGGTCTCCTCCGGCCACCCGGTCTGCGGGAACAAGGTACGAGGATGCTCGTGCAGGGAGATCGTCAGCACCCGCGGGTCGTCCCAGAACGCCGCCTGCACCCCGTCCCCGTGATGCACGTCCACGTCCACATACGCGACCCGCTCGGCCCCCAGCTCCAGCAACCGGGCGATCGCCAGCGAAGCGTCGTTGTAGATACAGAACCCCGACGCCCCGCCCGGCATCGCATGATGCAACCCACCCGCGAAGTTCACCGCGTGCAGCGCCTCCCCCCGCCAGACGGCCTCCGCGGCCCCGACGGACAGCCCGGCGATGAGAGCGGACACCTCGTGCATCCCCGCGAAGGCCGGATCGTCCATCGTCCCCAGCCCGTACGACTGGTCCGCCGATCCCGGCTCCACCGACGCCGCCTTGACGGCCCGGACGTAGTCCTCCCGGTGCACGAGCCGCAGCGTGGACTCCCCGGCGGGCTTCGCCGCGACGACGTCGACCTCCCGGTCGAGCCCCAGGGCACCGACCAGCCTCCGGGTCAGATCCAGCCGAACCGGATCCATCGGATGCTCGGGCCCGAAGTCATAGCCCGTTACTGCCTCGTCCCACATCAGCTGTGCGCGGCCGCTCATGCCCGCCACCGTATCGGTCCGGTTGAGCGGCGAACGACCGGGCGTACACCAACGTCACCAGCACCAACACCATCGGCACCACCATCGCTCCCCGATAGGTCCAGGCGTCCCCCAGCGCCCCCACCAACGGCGAACCGATCAGGAACCCGACGTAATT
The DNA here is from genome assembly GCF_042880655.1 of Streptomyces sp. NPDC058295. NCBI lineage: Bacteria > Bacillati > Actinomycetota > Actinomycetes > Kitasatosporales > Streptomycetaceae > Streptomyces > Streptomyces sp. NPDC058295. The sequence continues at coordinate 2,673 of NZ_JBHVYO010000005.1, read as the reverse complement.
GAAGATGTTGAGACGGGCGATCGCCGCGTCCGAGGCGCCCGGAAACAACCGTCCCGCCGCCGCGAACGTCTGCGGCACCAGCACACACAACCCCAGCCCTACGAGCGTGAACCCGAGCATCCCGACCCACGCCCCGGGCGCGACGGCCACCACCGCGAACCCCGCCGCCGCCACCAGCGCCCCCAGCCGCACCACCGCCGCGGCCCCGAACCGCCGTACCCCGAAGTCCCCGATGGCCCGCCCGAGCAGCGTGGTCACCATGTAGACGTTGTACGGAACGGTGGCCAGCTGCTCGCTGCTGCCCAGCACGTCCTGGAGGTACTTGGCGCTCCAGTTGGAGACCGTCGAGTCCCCGATATAGGCGAAGGTCATCACCAGACACAGCGGCAGCAACACCTTGAAGACGACACCCGTACCGCCGCCCGCCGACTCGGCGTCCGCCGCCTGACCGCCCTCCGCCCCAGCGTCCTCCGCGCCCCTGTCCACATACCAGCGGCTCCCCACCAGGACGGCCGGCAACAGCACGGCCACCACCGGCAGATACGACACCCACAGCGCGAGATGCCAGTGCGCCCCCACCCACGCCAGCGAGGCTCCCACGATCCCGCCCAGGCTGTACACGGCGTGGAAGCTGAGCATGATGCTGCGCCCGTACGTCCGCTGAAGACTCACCCCGAGCATGTTCATCGAGGCGTCCAGCGCCCCCACGGCGAGGCCGAAGACGGCCAGGGCGACACCCAGCTCGGCCATCCCCCGCCCCGCTCCGACCCCGAGCAGCGCCAGCAGCACCACCGGCTGGGACCACCGCAGCACCAGGCTGGGCGGTATCCGCTTCACCAACTGCTCGGTCGACACGCTGCCGACCCCGGCCAGGATGGGTACGGCGGCCAGGAAGACGGGCAGCAGCGCGTCCGAGACCTCGTACCTGTTCTGGATGGCCGGGATCCGGGTCACCAGCAGGGCGAAGGCCGCGCCCTGCGCGAAAAAGCTGAACGCCAAAGAGGCCCTACCGCGCCGCAGCACTTCTGTCATGGCGGCGAGCGTAGGGCCCCTGCGTACTCGTTGGTAGATCCAGCCAAAGATGAATTCTCCTCAGCTTTCCCGGACTTCACCGGGCGAGGGCGACCTCGGGCACCTCGACCTCGGCCTCCACGGCTTCCCCGGCCCCCGTCTCGAAGGCGACCATCGCCGCCATCGGCCCGGCACCGAGCGCCCCGCCGACCACGAAACCGATCCCCATCGCCACCACCATGACCACGGAACCGAGCCACACCATGGTGTCCACCGGCACCGTGTACGCCCCCACGACCCGCACGACGCACTCGACGAGCAGCACCACACCCCAGACGATCGAGAAGGCCCGCTCCCGCTTGCGGAAGCCCGCCGACGCGACGGACGCCCCACTCTCCAGCCGCGCCCAGGCCGCCTCCCTGACGGCGTCGCCCTTCACCAGGAACGGCTTGACCGCGGCGGTCATCATCGGCCTCCCCAGCGCCACGGAGAGCAGGATCCCGATCCCGATCGTGCTGCTGACCCCGCTGTCCTTGGCCAGCATCAGCCGCGGATCACCGGAGACCAGGCTCAGCACCAGCCCGACGATGTTGACGACGAGGATGAGCCCGGCGAGCCCGTTGACCGTCCGCCGGCTGACCGCGCTCCACAGGGTCCGCCCGGCCGGAACGAGGCTGCTCCAGGCGAGAGCGGCGAAGGTGCTCATCCCGAACGCGCCCTTGAAGAGGTAGTACGACCCGAGCGGCACCGCCACGTCCACGAGGAGCGGGGCGAAGGCGTTCTGCTTCTTGTGCTGGTTCGTCGTCATGCCCATAGCTTCGCCGCCGGGAGGGGTCCCCCAGTAGAAACGATCGTCCGGAGCTACGCATGACAAATGTCAGCCCGACACCGGAACGTCCGTCAGATCAGCAGGTCAGGCAACTGCCCCAGATCGGAGAAGAGTTGAGTGGCTCCCGCGAGCTTCGCGGCCGGCGTCATCGCGGTGAACCCGTACACGTCCATCCCCGCCGCCACCGCCGCCCGCACCCCCAGCGGACTGTCCTCGACGACCACACACCGCTCCGGCGCCACCCCCATCCGCCGGGCCGCGTGCAGGAAGAGATCCGGGGCCGGCTTCCCCTTCCCGACATCCTGCGAGCTGAAGATCCGCGCGTCCTCGAACCACCGGTCCAGCCCGGTCTTCCGATGCCCCACCCGAATCCGCTCATGACTCCCGGACGACGCCACGCAGTACGGCACCCCGTCCGCGGTCAGCTTCGCGAGGACGTCCACGGCGCCCGCCACCGGCTCCAGCTCCCGCTCGAAGGCCGCGAACACCCGGCGGTGAAACGTGTCGTCGAACTCCGCCGGCAGCAGCTGCCCGGTGCGCTCCTGGACCAGGTCGTGGATGCGGTGCATCGCGGACCCCATGTAGTCACGGATGGAGTCCTCGTACGAGGTGGGATGCCCGAGCTCGGTCAGATAGGCGGCGAGCAGCCGATTGGAGATCGGTTCACTGTCCACCAGGACGCCATCGTTGTCGAAAATAACCAGGTCGTAGCGCATGCCCAAACGATAAACGAGCCGAAACGCAGAAAACCCCCGCACCGTGAGGTGCGGGGGTTTCCCGTAATATTTGTTCGGCGGTGTCCTACTCTCCCACAGGGTCCCCCCTGCAGTACC